>JAPPIT010000197.1 GCA_028820505.1 Defluviicoccus sp. | reverse complement strand
CCCCGACACCGAACTCAGCCTGAAATACCCCGCGGCCTTTGGCGGATGCTTACGGATGAAATGCCGAAGCACAGACATGATGACGACAAGGGGAACCTCTTGCTGGTGCAGAAATCTCACGACAAAACTGCGACCAACGTTGATGCCAAGGGCCGGAATGAGATCAATATCCGACATGGGGTTCGGATGAATATCAGCGGTAACAATGCGCCTCACGAAAACATGCCACCATATCGTGTAGTGAATTTCTGCGAGAAGAAGTAGGTGTGCGGGGAAGATTCAAGCAACCAAATGCCCAGATTGTAATTCTGAATTTTTTCATCGTAACCAAGTGCCACCAGAGAGTGTCAAAGCGTGCCTAGCACAGACAAGTGGTTGATTCCACGCAGGAAATCGCCTAGTGGACCATTTGACAAAGCTTGCTCGCAGGTCCAAACTTTACTTCCAAGGCTACCAAGTCCAGGAAGGCGGAGGCAGTGTGGAGAGACGGGAATGGGCACCATTGCACGGCACGGCCGCGAACGGCAGCTACAAGCCCGACCTTCGCGATAATTTGATGTCAGCTTGGTTTCGGGAACTTGGATCGGGGAACGGCATTACGGCAAGGACCGCCCTTTGCCTGCTTCTCGTTGTCTCGGTTTTCGGGGAGATGGGATCGGCCCGTGCAGCGACCGAATCGCCGGCACGCTTGTTCGCCGCCTCCGCTCTGGCCTTCCGCGCGGCCGCACTTGGCGGAGAGACATCGGCGATGTCCGTCCTGTCAACGATGCCGGGAGCGGCAACGGTACCCAACGAAGTCCGGCCTGTGCTGTGGGGACTGTTCTTCGAGAACGCGATCGTCAAGCTGGGTCGACTGCAATCCTCCGTTCCAGTCGCCCTCTACTTCAATCCGCTGCTTGATGTGGCGCTGTTCACCCTGTGGCGGCGCCAGGAGGACGCCTATGTCGTCCAAAGGGCGCGCGTACTACCTGGCGAGCGTCTGGACGGATCGGGAGGACCCGTATCGCTGTTTCCGGAATGGATTGGTACGAAATCGTCGCCGCCGACGGCTTTGGCCCGCATTACTGCCCAACGTCTCGAACAATTCGACAGGCGCCACCCGGCGAAAGCCCGGGTGCCGGGACGCGCCAAGTCTACATTCGCGGCCGCGGCCGCAAACACGCGGGATGCGGTGGCGCGACTTGCCTGGAACGCGGCGCAGAGATCGGCCTGGACAGACGCGGCGCAGCCGTGGCTCGTTCCGACGCTGCGTAGGATAGAGGATGCCCTAAACACAGGCGACGCTGCTTCTCTGACCGCCCTTGCGCCGGAGACCGATGCCGGAACGGCGGCTGCGTTCTCAGAATTGCCGCGCGGCTTTGTCGAACGCCTTTCCCTCGACATGGTGCTCGGCGCGGCCGAGAACGGCCGCCTCCTCGTCGGGTCGGTTCCCGAAGAAGGCGGTGTTTACATTTTCGCCACATGCCGACTGGCGGATGACGTTTGCGAGCTTCGCCGGCTCGCGCTTCTGTCGGTGGTCGAGTAGAACGGAGCCGGACCATGGCGAGGCAGTATCCCCGGGGCCGAACTGCGATGCGGGCTTGCTTTCTGGCGGCGGTTCTTGTGTCTTCGGCACCGGCCGAAGCCGGCTGGCTCGACCGAGCCCGGGGCGTCGGCGCTGGCGCCCAATTATATGCTCAGGTTTCCGCGTACCGGTCCATCAAGCAGAACCTCGGCGCGCTGACCGGACTGTTCAGCGACATGCTGGATGCGGCCGTGAAGGGCGACAGCAAGAGGACCGGGGAGGTCTGGAGCGATATCCGGGATTTGCCGGGTATGATTGTCAGGGACGCGTTTCCTGTCCTGAGCCTGGTCGATAGTGTGTCCGCCACCCTGAAAGGCACGCGGGAAAGGCTTGGGGCTACTAGGGCAAGGGTCGAACGGCTAATCGGCAAGGCTGGCGCCACGACATCCATTGCTTCGCTCGCGATTTCCCGGGAGGAACGGCCTTTCTACGAGTGGACGGTCGGCATTCTCGGAGATGAGCCGCTTCCCGTGGTCGCTTATGCCGAAACAGCCGTTATCGAAGAACGATTGAGGAAGGCGTCTGGGAACGATGATCGTGAAGCCGATATTTGGCGTGAAGGGAGCGCCGGCTCCAAAATCAAGACTGGAGCGTCCAAGCCTCGTCAGAGCTACGACGTGGTCCTGAAGGGACTTGACGAGATCCTAGCCAGTTCATCAGGCGTCATAAAAGGGGACAGGAAACCTGAAAGCAGCGGGTATGAGTCCAGACTCGAAGCACTCGACCGACGCAGGGCCGAGTATGAAGCCAATTTTCGCGAGCGAACCGCCGCGACTGCGGCAAAGCAAAAGCAGAGAACTGCTGATGTGGTGAGGCGAGATGGTGCGGCGCGAATGCAACAGGCAACGGTTGAATCGGAGAACACAAAACCGAAAAGAGAGTCGAAAACCGGTGGCTGGCGTTACGAGTTAATTCAGATAGCAGATTTACGCATTGTTGAGCATAAGGGGAAAAAGCATTACGTCACTCATAAGCACTTGCCAGAAAGTTACTATGGAAAATTCGAGCAGAAAGGCGGCCAATTCGAATGGTACTTCATCTTGAGGAGCGACGGGACAGGCGAGACAGCAACTCAAATTTACAGTTACAGCAAAGACGGGCATACTTATGAGGGCGCCAAGATAAAGTCATTCGATTGGGGAGTCCTCGTAAAGGACAAGAAGTTTTCTCGAACCAAATACACCCGATGGTGGTATGGGAAGAAAAAGGAGTTTGAGGCAATGACAATGGTTGCTTGGAATAAAGACAGTGATGGAGAGACTACCTTACTCGTACGCCCGCTCCACGAAGCGGTGCTGAAGGATGGTAGTAGAGTTGTCATTTTAGGAAAAAGCCACAAGGTGTTTTGAGATTCATTGTAACTACCCGTGTACCCCATGTCTCCCAATAATGCCACGCACAATAATGATAGCCCGCGTGTGCAAAATACCGGAAACACATAAATTCCTCACTTGATACGGCGATACATTATCGTGCTGTCGTAAGTCTTTCCATCATCCTTTGGGTGCATTTTTGTTTGTTCTCTCACATGAAGTCTTTTCCCCGTCAGATGATACGTACTCAAAACGGTAAATGGATGATTTATGATCCATCCTGGTGTATCGTAATTGTGTTTTCTTTCTACCAGTAGTTTTTCGTTTTCGCATCTTCCATGAAGCGCGATTTCTATAGTAAGGTCCCAAGCATATTGATCCTTATAACTCAGAACCGAAGAGCTTCCTATTCGTACCATGTATGGCGGAGGTTTGTTATGGCTAGTTAACAGATCGTGCCTTCGAAATTCATATGTGGTAGAATCAGGGGTGAGTCTCCAGCTTATGTTCAGATATCTTTTGTATCCGTGCGAATCTACATGTAGGAACTCGCCTGTGATATCCGGACAACCCTCCGTCAGGCGGTGCGCCTCCGCCTTGCGCTTTGCTTCCTCCCGAGCTCTTTCCTCTGCCTCATCTGCAAGTCGTCGAGCTTCTTCGGCGTGTCGTCCCGACGGAAATGCCTCCAAATAGGACCTGTAGGAGTCTACCGTTGCCGTGGTACTTGCACGCGCAAACGCTGCATCGTCCGCTTGATGTTTCATCGCTTCCTCTCCCTTGGCCACGAGTTCTTTGAACTGATCTTGGGTGAGGTGTCCTGTCTCCGAAAAGTTTCCTGCTCTCTGATACGTAGCGATTGCCGCTCGAGTGCGACGCCCGAACAAGCCGTCTGCCGCTCCTACATTGAGCCCCAAGGCCGACAAGGCCCTCTGCACTGAGACGCGCTGCGCTCGCGTCAAGGCCAGCGCCGCCTCGACCGCCTTCGCATCCGCGGTCGGCGATGTTGCCGACGGAACTTCCTGCTCTGCATCCCGTAGCACTGTTCCCTGTTGCCGGCGGATCGCCGGCGGATCTGCCCTCTGCTTCGCCTTCAGTCCGGCTACTGTCTCCTTTATTGCCTCCGCCCAGGTCATTCCTCCAAGAAGCGCATGCACCTCCGCATCGTCGGGAACGGGACGCTGGCCCTTTTTCTCGCCATAGACCAGCCGCGCCACATCCGCCGCCGTCAAGCCCCTCGGGCCCCGTGTCGAAATCGACGCCCCCGCCCGCATCAACAGGGCGATCACCTCGGGGTGGGCGTTCATGGTCGCGATAAAGAGCGCCGTCGCTCCGTCCGCCGCCCGGATGTCCAGCGATGCGCCAGAGCCAAGCAGCATTTCAACCAGCAACACGTAACCCTGGTTTGCCGCGTGCATTAGGGGCGTCCAGCCCCGGCTGTCGCGCCCGTCGACGGGAGCGCCGCCCGAAAGAAGTTTGCGGACGCCCTCGATATCGCCTGCGATCACCGCACGGTGCAATCGCTCCGGGGCCAGGGCCGGCGCTGTCTCCGTAGCTGCGCCCACGCCTGCCACGCCCTCGGAGCGGGCCACATCGCGAAGACGACGAAGTCCCCGCGGTGTAAGCGCCTTCGATGCCGGAAGACCTACGTCGCGAAGGAAAGTGCCATAAGCTTTCGACAAACCCTCATGCCAGGTTCCGTCATCTGTCGGACCGGGTTTGTAACCCAGCGCCGTCAGCAAGGCCGCAGCTTCCCGTACCGCTTCGGATGGGGGATTCGCCTCGACAGTTTGAGGCTCTTGCGCGTGAAGCCCACCCGTCAGCGCCCACGGCACCGCAAGCATCACCAGAAGAAAGGCGTTGCGGAGGCAGTACACGAAACTACCTCGTCTCCAAGTCAGCCAACCGGTCGAAATCTAACGCGGGAGCGTTGACGGGGAAAGGGTTTGCGCGTCAAACAGGATTGGCTGGATGGCTTGCATTTTGGCGGTGCCAGAGCCGGCGTGCTGGTTTGGACCGAGCAGTTGACAGCCGCAACCCTCGGCGATGTCAGGGCAGTGGATGAAGGTGTCTCGAAATTGACCCAGCGCCAGATCGCGGAACTACTCTGGGGCACCGGGTGCGTCGCGGAGGAATGGTACCGGACAGTTGGATGCATGGCCGCGTCAATCGCCGTCTTACGAGGGACCACGCGCTGCTGAAGTCCTACCGCGACATCGCTGTAGGACCGACTGCTCGTGCTGCCTCGAAGCGGAAACGCAGCAGCAATTTCGCCAGACACGCGCTACGATACCCTCTCGGGGCGTCGGGCTCAGATATCGACGACAAGCGCGTGTCGGTCTCGGCTGTAGCGAGCCCGGGCTTCGACCGACTTCCGAGACTCGGGGTATCGAGGATGCCGACCGCCCGGGAATGTATGAAGGATCGCTTGCCCATTCGAGGTCGCGCTGTGGAGCGCTTACGATTTTGCGTTCCGGTTGTGCCGCGAATTCGCGAGCCTCTTCGCGACCTGGCGCTTTTCCCATTCGTGCCCGAACAGGTCGACGATCTTGAACGCGCTCAGGCCGTGAGCGATGAGCCCCACGCCCCAGCCGAGGGCCGCCCAGAGGAACCAGAGATAGCCCGGGTAGGCGAACAGGTTGACGGCCGCGAGGCCGGCAATGACGACGCCATAGAGCAGCGCATGAATATAGAAGGACCGGATATTCCGGACATCCTCCATGGCTCTTCGTTCGTCGTCGGGAAAGTCTGACTGGGCGTTGCCGGTTCCGGTCGTCATGTCTGGGTCCTTTCGCGGGGCGCAGAAGCATTTGTGCGTCTCGGAGCTTGCATTCGCGCCGCACTGGGCAAGCCTTCCGCAAGGGGGCGTTTCCCGTCGACGACAAGACCTATATGGTGTCGAACCAGCGGAGAACCGAGACGGTCGACACAGCCGATTTCCTGGCGCACGCGTTCCCGATCTGAACATCGCCTATGCCGGGTCCGCGGCTCGGTAGCCGCCGGAATTCGAGGTCGGACGATCGGCGGGGCCGCAGACATGGGTCGCCGTGCCCGTTGGAGACTGACGAATGGCCCGAACATCCTGTTCGAATAGGCATCCCCTTAGCCACGCCGGGCGACTACAAGCCGCGCGTCGCGTGGGCCGCGCGATGGCCAGGGTCGAATTCAGGCGCATGAGCATGGCCCCAATCCTTGCGCGGGTCCGTTGCCAGCATGAACCTGATCGGGCTACGAGACCGACGTGATACCCATCCGCTTCGATCTCGGTATGTCTTCCAACAGAAATGCCAGGGTGCCGAACCCACGCGACGATCGGAACAACGCGTTCATAGCCCTTCCGAAGTGGCGGCGACGGCGACTGTTGAGAAGCCTGTTCGGATTTCTTCTCGCGATCGCAGCGGCCGCCGCGTTTGTTGCCGTGATCCTTCACCGAACGGACGTAAGGCAACTCGTGCTCGACGGTGCATTGGATTTCGGGGTCGGAATCTGCCGACTATACGTCGACAATGGACGAGACATTCTGAACCTGAATTGCTTTCGCAGGTGTGCGGAATTTCACGAAAGTAGCCACTGAGTTTCACGCAAAGTAGCCACCGAATATCACTCAAAGTAGCCACCCGGTGTCACCAAAGTAGCCACCCCCTTGGGGCGGCGGATTTTGGAGCGACTCAGGGTGCCGTCCTACCGCTCGGGCTTCCGCGATTTGTCCGAGAGGGGAGCGATGGCACGGGGAAGGCTGCCGATGAGGAAAGCGAAGAGGGTACTTGCGTTTCATTTCGACGAGGGCCGCAGCGCGCGGGGGATCGCGATCCATTGCGGTCTTGCCCGGCGCTCGGTGGCGCTGGTTCTGGAGCGCTTCGCGGCGTCGGGTCTATCCCGCTAAACCGGGAGACAACATGCGGCAAGGATTCTCGTTGTACCTGCTGGATCGAGGGCAGCAGGAGCCTCGAGACCGACGCGATGTTCTTCCTGGAGGCGGTATCCGGGCGAAGGCTGGGCATGCATGTCGAGTTCAAGCATGCCGGCGAACCGTTGCTCCCCGGGCAGGCGGAGGGCTACCCGCTGCACGCCGAGTGCTGGGCGGCACGCCGCATCCATGATCCCGGGACCGTATTGCCCCATGACGACTGGTTGCCAGTCATTTTCTGCGGCGACGCCGAAACGCAGAAAGCGGCGGTTGCGCCGTTCGACCGGCAGATCGGCCACGGCGAGGCAGGCAGGATCGTTCCGGGCTACCCGAGAGAACCCCGGCGGCTTGGCCCAAGTCTCCGCTAACGCCTCACAAATTCAGGCCGAGCGTGCCCTTGTTCTCCTCTTCGGCGGGATCCGAAGCCTGCGCGGCCTCAGGCGAAGTCGTCTCGGCCAGTCCCGCGCCGCCGGCGCCGGACGCCGCGAGGAACCAGCGTCCGCCGCTCAGCTCGTACCTGCCCTGCCCGCGGCCGTTCCTCAGCTCGGTCCGGATCGACGGCAGCTTGATCAGGCGCTCCATGTCGGTGGCAGCGCGCGCCAGGATTTCCGGCGGGGTAAGGCCTGGCGTCTCGCGCAATGCCTGTTCGACCAAGCGGGGAACCGAGCCCTTGGGCGCGCGCTTGCGTCCGCTCGCCCGCCGCTTGGGCGCCGCGTCGGTTTTCGCCCGTCGTCCGCGCGACACCTTTGTCCGGGGAGCTCTTACGCCTCCAGCACCGAGGACATCCAGCAGCTCCTTCCTGGCATCGGCCCGCCCGCGCGCGTAGGCCTCCGCCTCGATCTCGGCGATGAGCGCCGAGAGTTTGTCCGATCCGATCCGCGAAGGTTTGCGCATGGTTCGTTTCCCTGTTCTTCCATCGATGACTTGCTTGTCCCGGAACCGGGTTACACGGGACGACGCATGCACTCAAGCGCTCGATACGGGGAATTGACGGAGCGCCGGCCGACGGATCGTGCAAACCGCATCATGGAATGCCGTCGATGATGACGACCGGCCACTGTCGTGCGACGTTCCGGGAGCACTACTCTCTTCCGGTATGCAGCTCCGGAAAATTCCGGGCCAGGAATTGCTCGATCCGGTCGAGGTGTTCGTCAAGTTCCTTGCCGTCCGCATACACCTGGTGCAATTCGCCGAGGGCATCGACGGTTTCCCGTTTGTCCATGTGCGGAAAGAATTTCGAAAATGTCTCCAGACCGACTTCAAAATAGAGCTGACCGCCGCTAACTCCCGTCGTAGGGCTCGCGTACATAAGCATAAATTTCTTGTCGGCCGGCGGCACCAGATTCACGGAATACCTGTAAGGCCTCACTGGGAGACCAACCGCCCTCGCGATACTCAAAAGGCGGTCGAACTGTGTGCCGACACCCGCATCGGCGGCTCGCTGGCGGATTGCGTCAACCGTGTATTTTGGTTTGGGAACCGAAGGCTCGGTCATCTCGTCCATTACCTCACGTATCAACAATTGCGGCCCGCCGTCCAGCTCGAATACTTCGAAGCTGACGACGCTGATCGGAACCCCGAAACGGCCGAGAAAATCGTTCATGCGTTCCAATCCGGGTTGGACTCCAGCGCCAACGAGCATCACGGCGATCTCGCGGTGCTCTTCCCCTTCGCTCTTCAATTGCTGGTTAACTCTCTCTGACAGGCGCACCGCGTCGCCGAATCTGCCGAGGCCGGTTTCGATCTTCTTCCTGAGTTCCAGAGGGTCGAGGCGTGCGATTGACGAGGCGTAGTAAAGCGCCTGCGTCAACGCCCCAGAGTCGAGCATCCCAGGCTTGATCTCGATCACGACCCAGCGATCCTGTGAGTCGATGGCCAGAAGATCGAGCCTCCCATCGTCGATCTTTACCTGCTGTCCGACCAGTGTCAGCCCTTCCCCGATCAGCGTTACGTCTTTCACGATCCAGTCTTCGAGATGTTTCTCCAGTTCAATGTAGGAGCGCTCGACTCTCTTCGGCGCCGACTGCTGCGAGCCATCGTCGCCAGGCGATCGGTCCATGCTCCAGGCTGCCAGTTTCGGCATCGACACGTCTCCCTTGCACCGCGGCGCGGCGAGTCGCGCGCACCGTCGATGCCGCCGCCCGTCCCGCCTCGCCCGTGTTCCCCACCCCGTTCTCGTTCTCTCAGCGGCGGAAGTATAGCCCGGACCCGGTAAAGCGACGAAGGTCCGACTGGGCAGGAAGTCGAAAATCGATCGGCTGAAGGGTAGGGGTGCACGTCCGTTCGCGTTCTATGGCGGCGGAACGCGCGACACCTACCGGGACAAGATCAAGCAAATCTGTGCTCCGCGATCGTCCGGCGAGGTTCGGGCAACAGGCGATGACGCGCTTCAACTCCTACACGAAGACCTACATCGTGATTGCGCAATTGACACGTCGGGTCCGTCAGGCGACAGTCAGGAATCGGTGTGGTATGGTCTAGCGCAGCGATCAGAATGTACCAAGCAACCAGATCGCGACGCTATAGCGGATCAGACTTACGCATCGATTAAACTTGCCGTTTATCTGCTCTGGAGAAATGAGCGATGTCTCTGCGCCTTTTGCTCGTCGCTATCTTGATCGCCACCATAACGCCATCGAACGCACAAAGCCCAGAAACGTGTGTCGCTTACATGGAAGCAGATGCAGAGTATCGCGCCGCTATAGGCCCTTACTCGACCGCCATCGCGGCCGCTCGTGGTAGGGCAGAAAAATCACGGGACGCGGCCACGCGCGCTGCTTTTGACACGAGAGACGCAGCTTTAGCGGCGTTGCCAGAGAAGCCGCCTGGCTGTCCCAGGGACAGGACATATAATGAGTCCTGTGAACCTTGGTGGCTTGTCCGCGACAAGATACTTGCTACACATAGCGCCGCTCTAGATGCGGTTCCGGAGGTCAGCGATGACCCTGAATACCGAGCTATCGTCGCCGAACGTGAGACTGTTGCCGCTGATGCCCGCAAGATCGCTTTGGAGAAGATCCGCGATGCCTACGAGGGACCGACAAGCAATATTGAAGAAGTGATGTGGAACCTGATTTCGGCTGATATCAACCGCTGCCACGCCCAAGGCTTTCGGAGCGGGGGTTAAAGCGCATCCCCGTTGCGAGGCCCATTTATTCACCAGCATTATCAACTCGTGAGAGCCCGCCGCTCCAGTTCAACGATGGCCCAAGACAGGGTGTTGGTCGTCCGGATATTGCGCGGATTCACGACCGAGCTCGTGGCCGCTCGGGAATCGGGTTGACGCCCGCAGCGAATAGGGCCGTCGGTTCTCAATGCAATGGAATTGGAGTTTTACCCGGAGATCCAAATCAACCCTGAGCATCGTTTCCGATGGCAGACAGAGCACCGACGGCGGCCGTGTGAAGGCGGTCCAGGTCCATGGTCCCGTCATCCCGAATGGGAGCGAGGTCTTTGTCGGTATAGATCCAGCGCTCTTCGTCCGGCGCTGCCCATTCATCGCCGAAGTCGCGCCCGGTCGTACGGTCCGTGTCATCCGCACCCCACAGGCAGAGGCCCAGCTTCACCTCTTCAGGAAAAGGATGCTGCACTGCCAGTCCGAGCTGCAAGTCCCCGCCGCCGATGGCGAAAACGCGGCCGAACCACCCATTGCCCCAGACCGTATGCGTGTCCAGCTTCTCACCGGACCACTCCTCTGTTTGGCTAACCGTCCAGTCGTCGCGACCGCTATCGAAAGCACCCTCGTCCAAGGCTCGTTGCCAGACGGCATCCCAGAGATCTATCAGAAAGACCGAGAACTCGCACCGCACCTGGTGCGCCGACAGCACCGCCCTGTGGAATGCGGGCAGGTCGTCCCAATCGATCTCGCTGGGAACGCTAAGAGCCCCTTTCCTGTCCGTGGAGGCCAAAATGTGGTCCACCGCCGTCCGGACCGCGGTGTCCGTGCAATATGCCCGATAGCTCTCCGGCAGCGCGAAAGCCATGTGTGTCGCCCCCTCTCGGATGGTCGAGGACCGCGGCCGGCGTCAGCCGGTCTGGTCCCAAAGGGTTCTGCGGAACTGGTGGTACTCAACACTGTCATGCTCGTCGTCCAATGAGCGCTCATGCGCGACAAGCAGATCGTGCCATGCGATCCAGCGCCAGTCCCGATTGCGCTGTAGCGACCTGTCCGTGCGACCGGTAAGCCGCGGCGAGACGACGACCAGGCGCCGGCGCTCGTTGGGGATTTTCCGAAGGTGAGTTCGGTAGGCGGACAGTTGGCCGGTGGTGACGTGATGGCCCAGCTTGACCTCGATCGCTACTGCATAATTCTGTCGCGACGAATCCCGCCATTCGATCAGCAGATCGATCCGCTTGTTTCCGGAGATCGCCGCTTCCGCCGTTACCGTCACCTCGCCGATGTCATCGATGAACTGCGCCGCGCCCAACGCCTTCAACAACGCGCGGACTCTTTCCGTTCGTGCGGTCTGGTCGTCAGCGTCCAGAAAGTGAGCGAAACCCTTTGTGAGCTGAGGCTCGGTAAACGTCGCCCAGGTGACCGACGGCTCGGCCCGGAACAGATGCCGCCGGCGGCTCAGCGCGAAGGCGCTCTCGACGGCCGACACTCCCCGGGGCCATTGCGGCGGCTCGACAAAGCGCAGGCTGCCTTTCCTGATCGCCACCGACACGGCGTCGGACCAACTTTCGCCCACCCACGCCAGGGCCTGACGCGTTTCGTCCGACCAGGCCGGCGAGCGAAATCCCAGAAGGTTGTTTCGGGTCGCTCTCGTCAGCGGGTCGGAACGATAGTCGGCGATCAGGCGCAAATCTGCAGGATCGAACGCGAACCCCCGATCGAGTCCGCGGCTGTCGCGCCTCCGACCCGCTTCAGATTCCGCCATTCTTCAGCCTGCTCGCTAAGGCGTGCTCTGCGTCTTGGTGCAGCAGAACCACGGTATTGATCGGTCGACGGTCGCGCAACCGCCAGTGCCGCGCCCTCGGCGACGTCTACGCGGTCCTGAAGGCCCGCTCACCCAACTGTCGGAACCGGCTCGCTGTCGGGTTCCGCGGTGAGGCCGTGATCGCGGAAAAGGGCATTGGCAATGCAGCGACAAATCTCGATGGTACGTAACGTGCTGGCGGGCAAGCCCAAACCAGCCTCTCCGTGCGCGCCCATGTTCCGGATTTGCGATAAGGATTCTGCCAATTGCTCACAAAAGTCCGTATCCGATGGACGGTAGCGGGGCGTTGAGCGAAGCACCGGCGGTTCCGACTCTCCCGCAGGGAAAACCAACTCGGTATGTGTCAATGCAACCGCCAACTCGAAATCGGCGTTGGTTAGCCATCCTTGGCGAATACAAAGCTTCAGGAGCTTCTTCAGGCCTTTCTCGCCTTTCAGCGGCACGTCGGCACGCAGACATTTCTCCTTGATGGTTCTTTCCATCAGAGCGTAAGCGTACAGGTCGGCTGCTACCGTGAAGTCGTAAACGTACCAGGAATACAGGTAGAGGTTCCGGACAGTGTCGAACTCGTGGCGGATCGCCGCGGGAACTCGCGCGGAAAGACGGATGGCCGCAACGTCCCTGTAGTGTTCCTCAACGGTCTTCGAATGCGGTCCGGTTGCATCGAGTCTGGCGAAGGAAGTATTGCGTGGATCCGGGTCGAACATCTCGTGCGGTTGTTTGAGCGGCTGTCTCATCGCGGTCCGTCTCAGTTTGCCAAGGCAGTTACCCAAGTCTTACATCCGGGAAATGCACGGAAGCTGCCGGCGAGCGTGGTGGAGCTATTGCAACGGCGCGCCGTGGAAGATCGAGAGATTACTGTATCGAACGGGAAGGTGAAGAGTCGGCGTCGTGTCCTATTGCCACTGACGGCTTGAGCAATGACAGACACCGGACGGGTCCGGTGTCCCGGCGGCCGGAGGCCAATTCTCGAAACGCGATCGCCAGCGAGCGGAAAACGGGGTTGGTTCCCATGCCATCGTCGGCTTGATCTCTCGACCAGTTGGAACTCACGGCCGCGAAGAGGATGAAACTGGTGCGTTACCCGGACAATCCGCCGCTCGACGTATCCAGAGGAGGCAGTTGTGGGCCCATCCCCATGATCTCGCCAATCGCCTGCCCCACGCGCTCGGCGGCTTGCTCGATGTCGCGGTCTCCGAGATGGGCGTAGCGCATGGTCATGCGGACGTTGGAGTGGCCGAGCAGGCGGGCGACGACGGGGATTGGAACGCCGTTCATCGCCGCCTGGCTCGCATGCGTATGCCGGAGATCGTGAAGCCTGACGTCCTCGATGCCGGCCTCGCGCCGGACCCGGTACCAGAGGCGCAGGTCGGGGCTGCGCGGGCGCGACGGATCCAGCGGCGAGGGAAACACGTACGCGCTTGCGCCGCGCTTCTGCCGGTCGAGGATGCGCCGGGCCTGGCTGTTGAGGGGAACCGTCCGCGGCCCGGTCTTGGCGTCGGCCAGCACCAGCATGTCGCCGCGGACCTCGACCCAGCGCAGGTTGACGATCTCGCCCCTGCGGCATCCGGTCAGCAGGAGAAGCCGGATCATGTCGGCCGGCTGGCGGAACCGTTCTCCCCTCCCGGCATGGTCGTCCAGCGCCCGGTGAAGGCGGGCCACCTCCTCGCGCGACAGGAAGCGCGTGAGCGGCCGCCGCCGGTTCGGCGTCACCGCCCGCGCCGGGCTGGCGTCGATATGGCCGCAGGCGATGGCATGGTTCAGGATCCGCCGCAGGACGCCGAGGCAGTAATTGGCATGGCCGGGCGCGGTCCGGCTGAAGGCGTCGAACCAGCGCCTGACATCGGCGGCCGCGATGCGATCGAGCGGCGTCGCCCCGAAGGCGGGCAGTATCCGGCGTTCGAGGACGTAACGGACGTTCCTCCGCGTGGACGGCTTGTAGCGTTCGAACCGCGCCTCGAGCCACTCTCCGGCGACGAATTCCCGGAACAGGGGAGCCCCGCCCGGCGAGTTCGCCCCGTCCCGCCCCGGGTTGGCTCGCCGCTCGTGGCATGTCCGCCGGATCTCCGCCACCGGCCGGGTCGAGACCGCGCCCAGGGAAACCCGCGCCGAACGGCCTCTCACTCTCTCCATCAGGACATAGCTCTTCCCGCCGGTCGGCCGCACCCGGACCCCGAGGCCGGGCACGCTGGTGTCCCAGACGGTATATTCCCGCTCCCTGGGACGGAGACGCGCGATGGCGGCGTCGGTGAGCTTCCTTCTCTCGCTTGCCGGCATCGCTCAGCCCCTCCCGAGCAGGCGGCCGACGGTCTCGGCGGCGTCGATCACGGTGGCGCGGTCGAGATGGATGTATTTGAGGGTGGTGTCGGGGCTGGCGTGCCCGAGCAGCCGGCCGATGGCGGGCACGGTCTCGCCCCGCCGCATGGCGATGCTGGCATGGGTATGGCGGAGATCGTGAAGCCGGACGCCGTCCAGACCCGCCTCGGCGCGGACCCGGGACCAGAACCGGTTGAGCCATTCCGGGCAGCACGGCCGGTCGGTCCGCGATCCCGGGAACACCCAGCGTCCCCGCCGCTCCAGCCCGTCGAGTATCCCACGGGCCGGTTCGGACAGCCAGACCGTCCGGGGGCCGGTCTTGCCGTCGCGGAGGAACAGGCGCCCCTCTCGATAATCGGACCAGCGCAGCGTCAGGAGCTCGCGCCTGCGGCATCCCGTGAGCAGGAGAAGGCGGACCGCCGCCACCTTGCGGGGCCGCCTGCCGGCATGCGCCGCCAGGCGGGCCGACAGGCGGCGGAGCTCGTCGTCGGACAGGAACCGTTCGCGCCCCTTCCTGCGATACCGCCTTACGCCCCGGCACGGGTTGGTGCCCTCGGGCCGGAGCCCCATCCGCTCGGCCTCGCGCATGATGACGGAAAGCACGGGCATCGACCGGTCGGCCGCGACCGGTGTCGCCTTCAGGGCGGCGAACCACTTCTGCACGGCCGAACGGTCGATCTCCGCAACCGTGGACCCCGCGAAATGCGGCATGATCTGGTTCCTGAGGTATCCCCGGTTCACGGCGAGCGTGCCCGGCTTCCAGAGCCGCGCGTGCCGCCGGAACACGGTCTCGGCGACGGCTTCGAAGAGCGCCTCCTCGGGCCGCGCCGGCGCGGGCTCGCCCCGCCGGATCGCGGCCAGCATTTGTGCTGCGCGCGAGCGCGCCTCGTCGACGCCGATCGCGCCGAAATCGCCCACGGTCTTCCAGACGCGGTCCCCCTCGTGCTGGCAGTGGACGAAAAAGCGCTTCCCGCCCGACGGCAGCACCCGGACGCCGAAGCCCCTGAGCCTGCCGTCGCGGAGGTCGTAGGCGGTCTTGCGCGGAACGAGCGCCCCGATTCGAGTGTCGGTAAGGTTGGGTCTGGCCAATGTCTCTCTCCCGGTTGCATGTGCAACTGGGGAGCCGAAGGACGCACCGGACCCGGCCAGTTGCAGCTATGACGGAAGAGAAAACGACCCTATATCAGTTGGTTAGCACCGTAGGTGCGCGGATCGGTGTCCGGGGCGAGCCTGGACCCCGGCTCAAGGCCGGGGTGACAGCGGGGGGCGGAGACAGTCTCGCCCATCGGCGCGCCGCCGTCTCCCTCGCCGTCATGCCCGGACTTGTTCCGG
>JAPPIT010000050.1:2280-15433 GCA_028820505.1 Defluviicoccus sp. | reverse complement strand
GCGGCTTCGTTCGCTCAAACCTTGCCTTCGCCATCGCTAATTCCCCGGTGTGGTCATGCGGACCGCGGCTACGCCATCTTGGCGCGGACTTCCTCCGCGATTCCCTGCGGCACCTGCTCGTAGTGGTCGAAATGCATCGTGAACTGGGCCCGTCCCTGGCTCATCGAGCGCAGGTTGTTGACGTAGCCGAACATGTTGGCGAGCGGCACGATCGCGGTAACGACCCGGGCGTTTCCGTGGCTGTCCATCGCGCCGATCTGGCCGCGGCGGCCCTGCAGGTCGCCGATGATGTCGCCGAGATAGTCCTCCGGCGTCACGACTTCGAGCCGCATCACGGGTTCCAGCAGCCTCGGCGCGGCGCGTCCCACGCCCTCGCGAAACGCCGCGCGGGCCGCTATCTCGAACGCCACCGTGGACGAATCGACCTCGTGACTGTCGCCGTCGAGCAGCGTCACCGCGAGATCGATCACAGGGAATCCGGCCAGCACGCCGACCTCGCTCGCACCCCGGATCCCCTTCTCCACCGCCGGGATGAACTCGCGCGGCACCGCGCCGCCGACGACCTTGCTGTCGAACAGGATCCCGGCGCCGCGCTCGCCGGGCTCGAAGCGGAGCGCCAGCTTGGCGTACTGACCGGCGCCGCCGGTCTGCTTGCGATGGGTGTATTCGTGCTCGACCGCCTTGGAGACGGTCTCGCGATACGCCACCTGGGGCATGCCGACATTGGCGTCGACCCTGAACTCCCTCCGCATCCGGTCGACGAGGATTTCGAGATGGAGCTCGCCCATGCCCTTGAGCACCGTCTGTCCGCTTTCCGAATCGACCGACACGCGGAAGCTCGGATCCTCCTGGGCGAGGCGGGCGAGCGCGGAGGACATCTTCTCCTGGTCGGACTTGGTCTTGGGCTCGACCGCGATCTCGATCACCGGGTCCGGGAACTCGATCCTTTCCAGCACGACCGCATGGCGCGGATCGGACAGCGTCTCGCCGGTGGTGGTGTCCTTGAGCCCGGCCAGCGCGACGATGTCGCCGGCATGGGCCTGGTTCACCTCCTCGCGCGAGTTCGCGTGCATCAGGAGCATCCGGCCGACCCGCTCGCGCTTTCCCTTGACGGTGTTGAGGATGGTGTCTCCGCTCTTGAGGACGCCGGAATAGATCCTGATGAACGAAAGAGACCCCACGAAGGGGTCCGTCATGATCTTGAATGCCAGCGCGGAGAACGGCTCGTCGTCGCTGTTGCTGCGCACGATCTCCTGGTCGGTGCCCATCTTCACGCCGCGGATCGCGTGGGTCTCGTCGGGCGCCGGGAGGTAGTCGACCACGGCATCGAGGAGCAGTTGAACGCCCTTGTTCTTGAATGCCGAGCCGTTGAGCACGGGCACGAACGCGCCGGCGACGGTCCCCTTGCGGATACAGGCCCTGAGCGTCTCTTCGTCGGGCTCGTTGCCCTCCAGATAGGCCTCCATCGCCGCATCGTCCTGCTCGACGGCGATCTCGACGAGGGTCTCCCGGTAGCGCCGCGCGCTATCGGCCAGATCCGCCGGAATTTCGCCTTCGACGAATTCAGCGCCCAGCGTCTCGTCCTTCCATACGACCGCCTTCATCCGGACCAGATCGACCACGCCGGCATAGTCCGCCTCGGCGCCGATGGGGATCTGCAGGACCAGGGGCGTCGCGCCCAGGCGGTCTTCGATCATGTCCACGCAGCGGGGGAAGTCGGCGCCCACCCGGTCCATCTTGTTGACGAAGCAGATGCGCGGCACGCCGTACTTGTCGGCCTGGCGCCAGACGGTCTCGGACTGCGGCTCGACTCCGGCGACGCTGTCGAACACGGCAACCGCGCCGTCCAGGACCCTCAGGCTCCGCTCGACCTCGATCGTGAAGTCGACATGGCCCGGCGTGTCGATGATGTTGACGCGGCAATCGCGCCAGAAGCAGGTCGTCGCGGCCGAAGTGATGGTGATGCCGCGTTCCTGCTCCTGCTCCATCCAGTCCATGGTCGCGGTGCCCTCGTGCACCTCGCCCAGCTTGTAGGACCGGCCGGTGTAGTAGAGCACGCGCTCCGTCGTGGTCGTCTTCCCGGCATCGATATGGGCCATGATGCCGATATTGCGGTAGCGGGAAATTGGCGTCTTGCGCGGCATGACGGATCCGGACGGGAAGGGTTCGCTACCAGCGGTAATGGGAGAAGGCCTTGTTGGCCTCCGCCATCCGGTGGGTGTCTTCCCGTTTCTTGACCGCGGCGCCGCGCATGCCCGCCGCGTCCTGAAGCTCGTTGGACAGCCGTTCGGCCATCGTGTACTCGGACCGGCTGCGCGCGCTCTCGATGATCCAGCGCAGCGCCAGCGCCTGGCGGCGCGACTGGCGGACCTCGACCGGAACCTGGTAGGTGGCCCCGCCGACACGGCGCGAGCGCACCTCGACCGTCGGCTTGACGTTCTCCAGCGCCTCGTGGAAGACGCGGAGCCCGCTCTGGCCGGAGCGGCGTTCGATCGTATCGAGGGCGCCGTAGACGATCTTCTCCGCGGACGACTTCTTGCCCTGCAGCATCACGCAGTTGATGAACTTGGTCAGCACCGGGTCGCCGTATTTGGGATCCGGCAGGACCTCCCGCTTCTCCGCCGCGCGCCGTCTGGGCATCCCCGGGTCCCCGCCTATTTGGGCCGCTTGGCGCCGTACTTGGAACGGCGCTGGCGGCGGTCGGCGACGCCCTGGGTGTCGAGGGTGCCGCGGATGATGTGGTAGCGCACGCCGGGCAGGTCCTTGACGCGCCCGCCCCGGATCAGCACCACCGAGTGCTCCTGGAGGTTGTGCCCCTCGCCGGGGATATAGCTCGTCACCTCGAAACCGTTGGTGAGGCGGACCCGCGCGACCTTGCGGAGCGCCGAGTTCGGCTTCTTCGGCGTCGTGGTGTAGACGCGGGTGCAGACGCCGCGCTTCTGCGGGCAGCCCTGCATCGCCGGCACCTTGTTGCGCACGACCTCCGGAGACCGCGGTTTTCGAATCAGCTGGTTGATCGTCGGCACGCCACCTCTTCCCTTCTACCGCGCCCGGTCCGCAAGACAAACACGACCGCGGGCGTTTCGCGCGCCGCGGCTCATGTGGGATCTCCATGATCCCGGTTCGACTTTTCGTCCCGGCCCAGATGGAAACTGCGTCTAGGATCCGCTCCTACCGCCAGCCCCCGAAATGAGCGCCGGAATATAGTCGCGCGCCCAAACCCCGTCAACCCGGAACCGCCCGGATTTCAAGGGGGTTGGGCGCGCCGTTTTCGCCTGCCGGGCCGGCCGGCTACTCGCCGACCGGCACCGCCGAATCGTCGCTCTCGTCGCTCTCGTCGGTCAGCCGGGCAGGCTCCTCGGCCGCCGCGAGCTCGGCCATGTCGCGATCCTTCACCGCGGCCAGCTCGCGCATCCGGTTCATGAACGCGCCCGTCCCGGCCGGAATCAGGCGGCCGACGATGACGTTTTCCTTCAGCCCGGTGAGCTGGTCGACCCGGCCCGAAATCGCCGCCTCGGTCAGCACCCGCGTGGTCTCCTGGAAGGATGCCGCGGAGATGAACGACTGGGTCTGGAGCGACGCCTTGGTGATGCCCTGGAGCACCGGTTCGGACGTCGCGGGCGCCAGCGAGTCGGCCTCGGCCGCGGCATTGACCGCCTCGAACTCCAGCCGGTCCACCTGTTCGCCGATGAGGAAGGTGGTATCCCCCGGATCGGCGATCTCCACCTTCTGCAGCATCTGGCGGACGATCACCTCGATATGCTTGTCGTTGATCTTCACGCCCTGCAGCCGATAGACGTCCTGGATCTCGTCGATCAGGTAGGAAGCGAGCTCCTCGATCCCGAGGACGCGCAGGATGTCGTGCGGCACCGGGTTGCCGTCCACCAGCGCATCGCCGCGCTGGACCTCGTCGCCCTCCTGCACCGTGATGTGCCTGTCCTTGGAGACCGGATGCGTTACCGGTTCCACGCCGTCGTCGTCGGGCCGGACGACGATCTGGCGCTTCGCCTTGTAGTCCTTGCCGAACTCGACCCGGCCCGAGATCTCGCTGATGATCGCGGAATCCTTGGGCGTGCGCGCCTCGAACAGCTCGGCGACCCGCGGCAGCCCGCCGGTGATGTCGCGCGTCTTCGCGGTCTCGCGCGGGATTTGCGCCAGCACGTCGCCGGCATGGACCCTGGTGCCGGGCTCCACCGAGAGAATGGCGTCCACGGGAAGATAGTAGCGCGCCTCCGCCCCGTTCGGCAGTTGCACCACCTCGCCGTCGTCGTCGCGCAGCGTGATCCGGGGCCGGAGGTCGGCGCCCTTGTCCTTTTGCTGCTTCCAGTCGACGACCGTCTTGTTGGAGATGCCGGTCGCCTCGTCGACCACGTCCCTCATCGAGATGTCGTCGACCAGGTCGACATAGTTGGCGATGCCCTCGCGCTCCGTGACGATCGGGCGCTTATAGGGATCCCACTCGGCGAGCTTCATGCCCTTCTCGATAGCGGTCCCCTCGTCGGCCAGCAGCTTCGCGCCGTAGGGCACGCGGTGACTCGCCCGCTCGCGCCCCTGATCGTCGACCAGCACCAGCTCGGTGTTGTGCGCCACGACCACCGGGCGCTCCTCGCTGTCGATGACGACGTTGCGGTTGCGAATCGTGACCGTGGCATCGAAGGCCGCCTCGACATAGGGCTGTTCGGCGCCGCGCTGCGCGGCGCCGCCGATGTGGAAGGTCCGCATCGTCAGCTGGGTGCCCGGCTCGCCGATCGACTGCGCGGCCATGATGCCGACCGCCTCGCCGAGATTGACGCGCGTGCCGCGCGCTAGGTCGCGCCCGTAGCAGGACGCGCAGACGCCGCCCTTGGATTCGCAGGTCAGCACCGAGCGGATCTTCACCGATTCGATTCCGGCCCGTTCGATAGTCTCGACCACCGTCTCGTCGATCAGCGTTCCGGCGGGAACCAGCGTCTCGCCGCTGAGGGGGTCGACGATCCCGGTCGCGGCGCAGCGGCCGAGCACGCGTTCGGCCAGCGTCTCCACCACCTCGCCGCCCTCGACCACGGCGCGGACGGTAAGCCCCTGCTCGGTGCCGCAATCCTCCTCGATCACCGTGCAGTCCTGCGCGACGTCGACGAGACGCCGCGTCAGATAGCCCGAATTCGCCGTCTTGAGGGCGGTATCGGCCAGCCCCTTGCGGGCGCCGTGCGAGGAGTTGAAGTATTCGAGCACCGACAACCCCTCCTTGAAGTTGGCGATGATGGGCGTCTCGATGATCTCCCCGGACGGCTTGGCCATCAGGCCGCGCATTCCGGCGAGCTGCTTCATCTGGGCCGCGGAGCCCCGCGCCCCCGAATGGGCCATCATGTAGACGGAGTTGACCGGCTGCCCGGGCTCGGGGTTGGAAATCCCCTCCATCATCTTCTCGGCCACCTCGTCGGTGCAGTGCGACCAGGCATCGACGACCTTGTTGTATTTCTCGCCCTGGGTGATCAGCCCTTCCTGGTACTGCTGCTCGAACTGCTTGACCGCGTCATGCGTGTCGTGGACGAGCTTTTCCTTGGCCGCCGGGATGACGAGGTCGTCCTTGCCGAACGAGATGCCGGCCTCGCAGGCATGCTTGAAACCCATCCCCATCAGCCTGTCGGCGAAAATCACTGTCTCCTTCTGGCCGCAATGGCGGTAGACGATGTCGATGACGTTGGAGATCTCCTTCTTGGTCAGGAGCTGGTTGAGAAGCGCCGTGCTGACCTCGGGATGGTGCGGCAGGATCTGGGTCAGCAGCGCGCGCCCGGGCGTGGTCTCCAGCCGCACCTTGGCGGGCTGGCCGTCGGCATCGACCCCGTCGATCCGGACCTGGACCTTCGCGTGCAGCCCCACCGCGCCGGTGTCGAGGGCCTGCTCCAGCTCGCCGATGCTGGCGAACGCCATGCCCTCGCCCTTCTCCTCTTCCCGCTCGATCGTCAGATAGTAGAGGCCGAGCACGATGTCCTGCGACGGCACGATGATGGGCTTGCCGTTGGCCGGGCTCAGGATGTTGTTGGTCGACATCATCAGGACGCGGGCCTCGAGCTGCGCCTCCAGCGACAGCGGCACGTGGACCGCCATCTGGTCGCCGTCGAAATCGGCGTTGAACGCGGTGCAGACCAGCGGGTGGAGCTGGATCGCCTTGCCTTCGATGAGCACCGGCTCGAACGCCTGGATGCCCAGCCGGTGCAGCGTGGGCGCCCGGTTGAGCAGCACCGGATGCTCGCGAATCACCTCTTCCAGGATGTCCCAGACCTCGGGCCGCTCCTTCTCGACCATGCGCTTGGCGGCCTTGATGGTGCTGGCCATGCCGTACAGCTCGAGGCGCGAATAGATGAAGGGCTTGAACAGCTCCAGCGCCATCTTCTTCGGCAGCCCGCACTGGTGCAGCTTGAGCTCGGGTCCGACGACGATCACCGAACGGCCGGAATAGTCGACGCGCTTGCCCAGCAGGTTCTGCCGGAAACGCCCCTGCTTGCCCTTCAGCATGTCGCTCAGCGACTTGAGCGGACGCTTGTTGGCCCCGGTGATGACGCGGCCGCGCCGGCCGTTGTCGAACAGGGCGTCGACGGACTCCTGCAGCATGCGCTTTTCGTTGCGCACGATGATGTCGGGCGCGCGCAGCTCGATCAGCCGCTTGAGCCGGTTGTTGCGGTTGATCACCCGGCGGTAGAGGTCGTTGAGGTCGGACGTCGCGAAGCGGCCGCCGTCGAGCGGCACGAGCGGCCGGAGCTCGGGCGGGATGACGGGGACGATGTCGAGGATCATCCACTCCGGCCTGGTGCCCGAGTCGATGAACGCCTCGACCAGCTTGAGCCGCTTGACGAGCTTCTTCCGCTTGGCTTCCGACCTGGTCTCCTTGAGATCGATCCGGAGCTGCGTGCGCTCCTCGTCGAGATCGATCGCCGAAAGCATGGTCTTCAGCGCCTCGGCGCCGATCCCGGCGGTGAACATGTCCTCGCCGTAATCGTCCTGGGCCTGGAGATAGTCCTCCTCGGAGAGCAGCTTCTTCTCCTCGAGCGGCGTCATTCCGGGGTCGATGACGAGGAAGTTCTCGAAGTAGAGGACCCGCTCGATGTCCTTGAGCGTCATGTCGAGCAGCAGGCCGATGCGGCTCGGCAGGGACTTGAGGAACCAGATATGGGCGACCGGCGCGGCGAGCTCGATATGGCCCATGCGCTCGCGGCGGACCTTCGAGAGCGTGACCTCGACGCCGCATTTCTCGCAGATGATGCCGCGGTATTTCATCCGCTTGTACTTGCCGCACAGGCACTCGTAGTCCTTGATCGGGCCGAAGATCCGGGCGCAGAAGAGCCCGTCCCGCTCCGGCTTGAAGGTGCGGTAGTTGATCGTTTCCGGCTTCTTGATCTCGCCATAGGACCATGAGCGGATACGGTCCGGGCTGGCGATGGAGATGCAAATCTCGTCGAAGCTCTGCGCGTTGCCGATCTGGCCGAAGATGTTGATGAGCTCGTTCATGGTGTCATCCCTTGCGTGGCCGAGTTGTCTGCCCGTGTCGACGTTCGCCCGCCGGTCCCTCAGGACCGCTGGTTGAGCTCGACGTTCAGGCAGAGCGACTTCAGCTCCTTGACGAGAACGTTGAAGGACTCGGGAATGCCGGCTTCGAAGGTATCGTCCCCGCGCACGATCGACTCGTAGACCTTGGTCCGGCCGGAGACGTCGTCGGACTTGACGGTCAGCATCTCCTGCAGCGTGTAGGCGGCGCCGTAACCTTCGAGCGCCCACACTTCCATCTCGCCGAACCGCTGGCCCCCGAACTGCGCCTTGCCGCCCAGCGGCTGCTGCGTGACGAGGCTGTAGGGACCGATCGAGCGGGCGTGGATCTTGTCGTCGACCAGGTGGTGCAGCTTCATCATGTAGATGTAGCCGACCGTCACGGAGCGATCGAACGGCTCGCCCGTCCTCCCGTCCCAGAGCTTGGCCTGGCCGCTCGAATCGAGTCCCGCCATCTCCAGCGCGTCGACGATGTCGGCCTCGTGCGCGCCGTCGAACACCGGCGTCGCCATCGGCACGCCTGCGCGCAGGTTCTGGCCGAGCTCGATGACCTCGTCGTCGTCGAACTCGGCGAGCACCTCGTCGTTCACCGCCTTGCCGTAGATCGACCTGAGCTGCTTGCGGACGGTGTTGATCCTGCCGTTGCGCAACACCTTGTCGAGGGTCTCGCCCACCCTGCGCCCCAGACCGGCGGAGGCCCAGCCGAGATGGGTTTCCAGGATTTGTCCGACATTCATCCGGGACGGCACGCCGAGCGGGTTCAGCACGATATCGACCGGGGTCCCGTCGTCGAGATAGGGCATGTCCTCCATCGGGACGATCTTGGAGATCACGCCCTTGTTGCCGTGGCGGCCGGCCATCTTGTCGCCCGGCTGCAGCTTGCGCTTCACCGCGACATAGACCTTGACCATCTTCATCACGCCGGGCGGCATTTCATCGCCGGCCTGGAGCTTGTCCACCTTGTTGTCGAAGCGGTCCTGCAGGCGCTGTTCGCTCTCGTCGAACTGCGCCTTGACGGCCTCGACATCGGCCATGACGGATTCGTTCTCGACCGCGAACCGGGCGAGCGCCCGCGCCGAATGCTTGTCGAGGACCGCCTGCGTGATCCGGCTCCCCGCCTCCGCGTCCTCGGGACCGCTGACCACCTTCTGGCCGGCGAGCAGGTCTCCGAGGCGCGCCCGGTAGCTGCGCTCCAGAATGGCCCGCTCGTCGGCGTGGTCCTTGGCCAGCCGTTCGATCTCCTCGCGTTCGATGGCGAGCGCGCGCTCGTCCTTGTCGACGCCGCGCCGCGAGAACACGCGGACCTCCACCACCGTGCCGTTGACGCCCGGCGGCAGCCGCAGCGAGGTATCGCGGACGTCGGACGCCTTTTCGCCGAAGATGGCGCGAAGCAGCTTCTCTTCCGGCGTCATCGGGCTCTCGCCCTTGGGCGTCACCTTGCCGACCAGGATGTCGCCCGGATTGACCTCGGCGCCGATATAGACGATCCCCGCCTCGTCGAGGTTCTTCAGCGCCTCCTCGCCGACATTGGGAATGTCGCGGGTGATCTCCTCCTGACCCAGCTTGGTGTCGCGGGCCATGACGTCGAACTCCTCGATATGGATCGAGGTGAATACATCCTCGCGCGCGATGCGTTCGGAGATCAGGATCGAGTCCTCGAAGTTGTAGCCGTGCCACGGCATGAAGGCGACGAGCACGTTGCGGCCGAGCGCGAGCTCGCCGAGATGGGTCGACGGCCCGTCGGCGACGATGTCGCCCGCGTCCACGCGGTCTCCCACCTTCACCAGGGGGCGCTGGTTGATGCAGGTGTTCTGGTTGGAGCGCTGGAACTTGCGCAGGTTGTAGATGTCCACGCCCGGCGCGGTGAGCGACGTCTCCTCGGTGGCGCGGACGACGATGCGCGTGCCGTCCATCTGATCGACCACGCCGCCGCGCCGGGCGACGATGGTCGCGCCGGAGCCGCGCGCCACCGCCTCCTCCATGCCGGTTCCGACCAGCGGAGCCTCGGTCTGGATCAGCGGCACCGCCTGGCGCTGCATGTTCGAGCCCATCAGGGCGCGGTTGGCGTCGTCGTTCTCGAGGAACGGGATCAACGCCGCGGCCACCGACACCAGCTGCTTGGGCGAGACGTCGATGAACCCGATGGTCTCGGGCAGCGCGAGAACGAACTCGCCGCCCCGGCGGCAACTCACCAGGTCGTCGGTGAACTTGCCGTTGCGATCGAGATTGGCGTTCGCCTGGGCGATCGTGTGGCTGGCTTCGTCGATCGCCGACAGGTACTCGACCTCGTCGGTGACCTTGCCGTTGACCACCTTGCGGTAGGGCGTCTCGATGAAACCGTAGCGGTTCACCCGGGCGAAGGTCGCGAGCGAGTTGATCAGGCCGATATTCGGGCCCTCGGGCGTCTCGATCGGGCAGATCCGGCCGTAATGGGTGGGGTGCACGTCGCGCACCTCGAACCCCGCGCGCTCGCGCGTGAGCCCGCCCGGCCCCAGCGCCGAGAGCCTGCGCTTGTGGGTGATCTCGGACAGCGGGTTGGTCTGGTCCATGAACTGCGAGAGCTGCGAGGAGCCGAAGAACTCGCGGACGGCGGCCGCCGCCGGCTTGGCGTTGATCAGATCGTGCGGCATGACCGAATCGAGCTCGAGCGCCCCCATGCGCTCGCGGATGGCGCGTTCCACGCGCAGCAGGCCGATCCGGTACTGGTTCTCCATCAGCTCGCCCACCGAGCGCACGCGCCGGTTGCCGAGGTGATCGATGTCGTCGACCTCCCCGATCCCGTCCTTGAGCTCGACCAGCGTCTTGACGACGGCGAGGATGTCTGCCTTGCGCAGCGTGCGCACCGTGTCCTCGGTCTCGAGGCCGAGCCGGGCGTTCATCTTCACCCGTCCGACGGCCGAGAGGTCGTAGCGCTCCGCGTCGAAGAAGAGGGTGTTGAACATCCCTTCCGCGCTGTCGAGCGTCGGCGGCTCGCCCGGGCGCATGACCCGGTAGATGTCCATGAGCGCCTCTTCGCGCGACCTGTTCTTGTCGACCCCCAGGCTGTTGAGGATGTAGGGACCGACATTGGCGTAATCGATCCACAGGGTCTTGAGCTCGGCGATCCCCGCGTCCCTGAGCTCGGCGAGCCCGTCCTCGGTGATCTCGTCGCCCGCCTCCAGATAGATTTCGCCGGTCTCTTCGTTGACCACGTCCTCGGCGAGGTACTGGCCGATCAGGTCCTCGTCGCCGACGCGGAATTGCTTCAGCCCGGCCTCGACCAGGCGCCGCGCGAGCCCGGGGGTCATCTTCCGCCCGGCTTCGGCGACGACCTCCCCGTCTTCCGCGTTCACCAGATCCACGCCGAGCTTGGCGCCGCGCAGCCGGTCGGGCTCGAAATCGGTCTTCCACCCCTCCTCGACGCGCTCATACGGGACCGCGTCGTAGAAATAGTCGAGCAGCTCCTCGACCGACATGCCGCGCACCTCTTCGGGCGCCGCCTCCTCGCCGCTTGCCGCGCGCTCGGCCCTCAGCGCCTCGGTCTCGCGGGAATCGAGCGCGAACAGGAGCGTGGTGACCGGGAGCTTGCGCCGCCGGTCGATCCGGACATGGACCAGGTCCTTGGCGTCGAACTCGAAGTCGAGCCAGGAACCGCGATAGGGGATGATGCGGGCGGCGAACAGGTACTTGCCGGACGAATGGGTCTTGCCCTTGTCGTGATCGAAGAAAACGCCGGGCGAGCGGTGCATCTGGGAGACGATCACGCGCTCCGTGCCGTTGACGACGAAGGTCCCGTTGTCCGTCATCAGCGGCATGTCGCCCATATAGACGTCCTGCTCCTTGATATCGCGGACCGAACGCGCGCCGGTATCCTCGTCGACGTCGAAGACGACCAGCCTGAGCGTGACCTTGAGCGGCGCGGCATAGGTCATGTCGCGCTGCTGGCACTCGTCGACATCGTATTTGGGCGGTTCGAGCTCGTACTTCACGAACTCCAACGTGCCGTTCTCGGAGAAGTCCTTGATCGGGAAGACCGAGCCGAACACCTCCTGCAGCCCGCTGTCGCTGCGGGCCTCGGGATCGGCGTCGATCTGCAGGAACTTGTCGTAGGACGTCTTCTGCACCTCGATGAGGTTCGGCATCGCCGCCGCAGCCTGGATGCGACCGAACTCCTTGCGAATGCGTTTCCGACCGGTAAGGGACTGTGCCATTGCCACCTCTTCAAGCGCGCGGGACGGAGCGGCGTCCACCGCTCCGCGACGCGCGGCGATCTGTCAGACTGGTCCGGGTGCCGCGGAGCGGGCGCGCGTCCGGACCCGCCGCGCCGGGATCGGCGCGGCGTCCGGAAATCACGCCTGTCCGCAGTCGCCTAGCGGCCAACTACTTGACCTCGACGGTCGCCCCGGCTCCCTCGAGTTTCGCCCTGATCTCTTCGGCCTCGTCCTTGGACATCGCTTCCTTGACCGGCTTCGGCACGCCCTCGACGAGGTCCTTCGCTTCCTTGAGCCCAAGCCCGGTTATCGCGCGGACTTCCTTGATGACGTTGATCTTCTTCTCGCCGAAGCTGACGAGGATCAGATCGAACTCCGTCTTCTCCTCCTCGACCGCCGCGCCTTCGGCCGGGGCCGCAGCGGCGACCGCGACCGGGGCCGCGGCGCTCACGCCCCACTTGTCTTCCAGCATCTTGGACAGTTCGGCGGCCTCGATGACCGTCAACTGCGACAGATCCTCGGCCAGCTGTTCCAGGTTTGCAGCCATGTTTGCTTTCTCCTCTTCGATTCGTCCGGCGGCCGGTCAGGCCGCATCCTTGTTCGCGTAGGCGCCGAAGACGCGGGCCACCTGTCCCGCGGGCGCCTGGAGCACGCCGGCGAGCCTGGTCGCCGGCGTCTGGATCATCCCGACCAGCCGGCCCCGCAGCTCGTCGAGCGAAGGCAGCCTGGCCAGCGCGGTCACCCCGGCGGCGTCGAGCACCTGCGCGCCGAGACCGCCGCCGACGATGCCGAGCGAGTCGTTATTCTCGGCGAAGTCGACCGCGACGCGCGCCGCGGCGACCGGATCGTCGGAATAGGCGATCGCGGTCGGGCCCACGAAGAGCCCGTCCAGGCCCTCGAAAGCCGTGCCCTTGAGCGCCAGCCTGGTCAGCCGGTTCTTGGTGACCTTGAATTGCGCGCCGGCGTCGCGCATCCGCCGGCGGAGGTCGGTCGCCTGGGCGACCGTGAGGCCGACCGGCCTCGTCACCACCACCAGGGTCGTCACGCCGAACAGCGCGTTGAGCGTAGCGACCTGTTCTTCCTTCTGCGTCCGGTTCAACGATCGTCTCTCCTTGTCGGACCGGCGCGGCCGCCGGCCGGGTTGCGACTGGACCTCCTTCCGGAGATCCGGCTTCCTGTCCCAGAAGCCCGAGCCGCCCGCGCCCCGAACGAGCGCAACCGATGAACTCGCGACCCCTGTCTGTGCGGGACTTATCCGCCGGTGCCCCGGCGTCGCCTGCAGTCTCGGACAGGTCTCCTCCCGGGCCGCGGGCCCGGGCGGGGACGCGGCCCCCCCGCGCACCGCGCGGGCGCCAACCAAAGCCCCCAGGGCCCCCCCACACCCGCGGGGCGGGGGGCGTTATTGCCCGGGCCCAAGACCCAAAAAGCCCCGCGCCCGTGAA
>JAPPIT010000050.1:0-2270 GCA_028820505.1 Defluviicoccus sp. | reverse complement strand
CCTTCAACGCGCCCCCCTTGCGTGTGGGGCACGGGCCCGCGGGGCCCCGGGGGCCCCCCGCCGCCCCGCCCCGCCCCCCCCCCGGGCCGCGGGCCCGGGCGGGAACGCGCCGCGCCGGCAAGCGGCGCGGCAAACTCGATCAGCCCGATGCGCCGCCGATCACGCTCTGGACGTCGAGCTTGATGCCCGGGCCCATCGACGAACTCAGCGCGGCGCGCTTGACATAGGTTCCCTTCGCGCCGCTCGGCTTGGCCTTGACCACGGCGTCGGCCAGCGCGCGAATGTTCTCCTTGATATCGTCCTCGGCGAAGCTCGCCTTGCCGATGCCGGCATGGATGATGCCGGCCTTCTCGACCCGGAACTCGACCTGCCCGCCCTTCGCCGCGCGGACGGCCTCGGTGACGTCCTGCGTCACGGTGCCGAGCTTGGGGTTGGGCATCAGCCCGCGCGGCCCGAGGATCTTCCCGAGCCGGCCGACCACGGCCATCATGTCCGGCGTCGCCACGCAGCGGTCGAAATCGATCGTGCCGCCCTGGACGCTCTCGGCGAGGTCCTCGGCGCCGACAAGGTCGGCCCCCGCCTCGCGCGCCTCGTCGGCCTTGTCGCCGCGCGCGAAGACGGCCACCCGCACCGACTTGCCGGTTCCCTTGGGCAACGAGACGACGCCGCGCACCATCTGGTCCGCATGGCGCGGATCGACCCCGAGATTCATCGAGAATTCCAGGGTCTCGTCGAACTTCGTGCCGGCGTGCGCCTTGATCAGGCCGACCGCCTCGTCGAGACCGTAGAGCCGGTCGCGGTCGATCCCCTCATAGGCGCTGGCCAGGCGTTTTCCCTTCTTCGACATCGGCTTACTCCATCACCTGCACGCCCATCGACCGCGCGGTCCCGGCGAGCATCCGGCACGCCGCCTCGACGTCGTTGGCGTTGAGGTCGACCATCTTCTTCTCGGCGATCTCGCGCAGCTGGGACATGCGGACCGCGCCCACCATCTCGTGCCCGGGCTCGTTCGCGCCGGACTCGAGCCGCGCCGCCTGCTTGATGAAATAGGAGGCCGGCGGGGTCTTGGTCTCGAACGAGAACGACCGGTCGGCATAGACCGTGATCACGGTCGGGATCGGCACGCCCTGTTCCTGGTTCTGCGTGTGCGCGTTGAACGCCTTGCAGAACTCCATGATGTTGACGCCCTGCTGACCCAGCGCGGGGCCGATCGGCGGCGACGGGTTCGCCTGCCCGGCCGGCACCTGCAACTTGATGAAACCTGCAACCTTCTTTGCCATCTTTCGACCGCCGCTTCAGAAATCCATCGACCGACGCCCCGCCGTCAGAGCTTCTCGACCTGGGCGTATTCGAGCTCGACCGGGGTCGAGCGTCCGAAGATCGAGACCGCAACCTTGAGCCTGGCGCGCTCCTCGTCGATCTCCTCCACCGTCCCGTTGAAGGAGGTGAAGGGACCGTCGCTGACCCGGACCTGCTCGCCGACGTCGAAGGTGATCGACGGCTTGGGCCGCTCGACCCCCTCCTGGACCTGGCGCAGGATGCGCTGCGTCTCGGCCTCGGAGATCGGCGAGGGCTTGCCGCGCCCGCCGGTGCCGAGAAAGCCGGTGACCTTGGGCGTGTCCTTGACCAGATGCCAGGTCTCGTCGGTCAGCTCCATCTTGATCAGCACGTAGCCCGGGAAGAACTTGCGGTCCGAGCGCACCTTGGCGCCGCGCCGCATGCGCACCACCTCCTCGGTCGGCACCAGGACCTCGTCGAACATGCCGTCCAGATGCTGCTGGGCCGCCTGCTCGCGGATCGACTGGGCGACCTTGTTCTCGAAGCCCGAGTAGACGTGGATCACGTACCAGCGCGCCGTCATGCCCTAGCCTCCGAGACCGAGCACCGCGCGCACCGCGACCGAGAGGATCTGGTCCACCACGAAGAAGAACAGCGCCGCCAGCGCGACGAAGATGAACACCATGACCGTGGTCGTGGCGGTCTCCCGCCGGCTGGGCCAGGTCACCCGGGCGACCTCGCGCCGAACCTGCTGTACGAACTCGATGGGGCTGATTTTCGCCATCTTTGCCTCGACCGACCGCCCGTCACCCGCCGCACCGGCTGGCAGGAGTGGAGGGATTCGAACCCCCAACCCCCGGTTTTGGAGACCGGTGCTCTGCCAATTGAGCTACACTCCTAGGGCCGCGCCCGGCGTCTCCGGGCCGAAAAACCCGCTTACTCGATGATCTGCGCGACGACGCCGGCGCCGACGGTTCGCCCGCCCTCGCGGA
>JAPPIT010000127.1:5601-15633 GCA_028820505.1 Defluviicoccus sp. | reverse complement strand
GCAGCGCCAGCATGATCAGCCACCAGAAGATGATCTGCAGCAGGACCGGGACGTTCCGCGTGAACTCGACCCAGACCGCCACGATCCGGCTTATCAGGAAATTGTTCGAGAGCCTGAGAACGCCGGTCACGAAGCCGATGCCCGTGGCGGCGGCGATGCCCATGACGGCGACCACGATCGTGTTGAGCCCGCCGACGGCGAGCGCCCGCCCGTAGGTCGAGGTCGACGCGTATTCGATCAGGCGCTGGTTGATGTCGAAGTTGGCGGTGTCGAACAGGAAGCCGTAGCCGAAGGAGAGGCCGGCCTCCTCGTAGTTCGCGATGGTGTTGACGACGACGAAGGCGAGGAGCGCTACCAGGCCCAGGACCAGAGCGACCTGGTAGATGACGCCGCGGACGCGCTCGTCGGTCAGGGCCCGGCCGATGTCGAACCCCCCGCCGCCGGACGGCGCTCTTTCGGTCACGGTGGCGGCGCTGTCATCGGGTACGGGAAAGAACACCGCCCCGCCCGGCGGTCCGGGCGGGGCGGTGCGTCGTCGTTTCTACCGGAACGGGGGCGAGTAGAGGATGCCGCCGTCCTTGTAGAGGGCGTTGAGTCCGCGCGCCAGACCGAGCGGGGTCTTGGGGCCGATATAACGCTCGAACATCTCGGCATAGTTGCCTTCCGCGGCGATCGCGCGGGCAGCCCAGTTCGCGTCGAGGCCCAGCATCTTGCCCATCGAGCCTTCCTTGCCGAGCATCCGGTTGATCTCCGGATTATCGGTTCCCTCGGCCATCTTCGCGACGTTGGCCTGGGTCACCCCGAGCTCCTCGGCGCTGATCAGCGCGTTCAGCGTCCAGCGCGCGATGTCCGCCCACTGGTCGTCGCCCTGGCGCACCAGCGGCCCCAACGGCTCCTTCGAGATGATCTCCGGGTACACCATGTGCTTGCCGGGGTCGGGGAAGGTCGCCTTGGTCGCCGCCAGGCCGGAGGCGTCCGTCGTGTAGACGTCGCAGCGCTCCGCCTCGTACGCCGCGCGGGCCTCGGCGTTGGTCTCGATCGGCACCGGCTCGTACGCGATCCCGTTGACGCGGAAGAAGTCCGCGAGGTTGAGCTCGGTGGTGGTGCCGGTCTGGATGCAGACCGAGGCGCCGTCGAGCTCCTTGGCGCTCTTCACGCCGAGCGCCGTGCGGCCGATGAAGCCCTGCCCGTCATAGTAGTTGACGCCGATGAAGGTGAAGCCGAGGTCGACGTCGCGCGAGAGCGTCCAAGTGGTGTTGCGCGACAGCACGTCGATCTCGCCGGCCGCCAGCGCCGGGAAGCGGGTCTTGCCGGTCAGGTTGACGAAGGTGACCTTGTTCGCGTCGCCCAGCACGGCCGCGGCCAGCGCCCGGCAATAGGCGACGTCGAAGCCGGTCCACTTGCCCTTGTCGTCGGTGTAGGCGAAACCGGGCAGGCCGGTGTTGATGCCGCATTTGAGGGTGCCGGCCGCCTTGACGTCGTCGAGCGTCGCCGCCTGTCCGGGCGACGCAAACGCGACCGCCAGAGCACCGGCAACCGCGACGGCGGTAGCTGTTCGTTTAAGGCTCATTCCTGTCCTCCGGTTCCAATTCCTGGTTTGCGACGGTACTTCTGCCTGTAATGGCGACTATTCGGTCCGCCGCACGCCATCGAAATACTCTATCAATACTACGGCGGGGAACAAGCGGCACATCGTCCCAGATCGCCCCCCGGCCCCATTTTTCCGGCGGTCGGACGCCGCCGGCCCAAATCCGATAAGCTGGACCCGGGGTTGGAAGAGGAAGAGCGCAATGAAACCTATCAGGATCGCCTATCAGAGCTACACCGACGAGGAGCAGGCCGGGAGCTACTGGGAAAACCTGCGGGAATACCTCGCGGAAATCGTCGACGAGGGGACGATCGTCGACATCAAGGGGATCACCCCGCCCGATTCCTACGCCCACGCGCTGTCCGAGTTCCGCTGCGCGCGCGAGGTCATCTGCAACGCCGTCCTCGCCGAGCGCGAGGGCTACGACGCCTTCGCGATGGGCCATTTCCAGGATGCCGGGCTCTACGAGGCGCGCGCGGTCGTCGACATCCCCGTGCTGTCGCTCGGCGAGGCCTCGATGCTGTATGCCTGCCAACTCGGCCAGCGGGTCGGCATCGTCACCATCAACCCGCGCTACATCTCCTGGTTCCACCACCAGATCGGCAAGTACGGGCTGCGCGAGCGCGTCACCGGCGTGCACGCGATGAGCTTCGAGCCCGGATCGATCCTGGCCGGGTTCGACGACGAGGGCCGGTTCGACGAGGCGGTGGCGAGCTTCGCCGGGCAGGGCGCGCCGCTGGTGGACGGCGGGGTCGACGTGCTGATCCCGGGCGGCGGGATCGCGATGCTGCTGTTCTCCCGCATCTTCAACCACAATATCGGCGGCGCGCCGGTCATCAACGGCATCCCGATCCTGGTCAAGATGACGGAGACGGCGGTGAAGCTGAAACGGCTGACCGGGATCTCTGTGAGCCGCACCGGCGAGTTCGCGCAGCCCCCGCCCGAGGTGATCGAGGAGTTCATGACCCACCCGAAGGGCCTCTGACGTGGGGCAGGCGCGCCGGGGCTACGAAGGCATCGTCGCCGCGGCGCCGGTCACCGTCCCCTACGCGCGCTATTCGATCCGGAGCGCCCACTGGTTCTGCGGCCGGGCGCTCGCTGGGCTGATCGGGGCCGCCGGGCTGGCGAAGGCGGAGATCGACGGGTTCTGCGTCTCGAGCTTCACCCTCTACCCCGATTCGGCGGTCGGGCTGATGCAGCATCTCGGCGTCTCGCCGCGCTGGCTCGACCACATCCCGATGGGCGGCGCGTCGGGCGCGGTGGCGCTGAGGCGGGCGGCGCGGGCGGTGCAGGCGGGCGATGCGGAGATCGTCGCCCTGATCGGCGCCGACACCAACCATGTCGATTCGTTCCGCCGCACCGTCGCGACCTTCAGCCAGTTCGCGAACGACGCGGTCTACCCCTACGGCGCCGGCGGGCCCAACGCGAGCTTCGCCTTCCTCACCGACCGCTACATGCGGGAGTACGGCGCCCGGCGCGAGGATTTCGGCCGGCTCTGCATCGCCCAGCGGGAGAACGCGCTCCCCGTCCCGCACGCGATGATGAAGCGCCCGCTCACCATGGAGCAGTATCTCAACGCGCGCCCCATCGCCGAGCCGCTCCGCCTGTTCGACTGCGTGATGCCGTGCGCCGGCGCCGAGGCCTGCCTCGTCATGACCGAGGACCGGGCGCGGGCGCTCGGCATTCCCTTCGCCCCGGTGCTCGCGACCGTCGAGCGCCACAACGCCTTCCCCGACGACCCGATCCAGGTTCGCGGCGGCTGGGCGGTCGATATCGGCGCGCTTTACGACCAGGCGGGGATCGGGCCGGAAGACGTCGACCTCTTCCAGGCCTACGACGACTACCCCGTCATCTGCTTCATGCAGATCGAGGATCTCGGCTTCTGCGCCAAGGGCGAGGCGCCGGCCTTCGTGCGCGAACGCGACCTGCGGGCGGGCGGCGACTTCCCGTTCAACACCTCGGGCGGCCAGCTCTCGGCGGGGCAGGCGGGCGCGGGCGGCGGCTTCATCGGCCTGGTCGAGACGCTGCGCCAGCTCACCGGGGAGACCCACGGCCACCGGGTCGAAGGCGCGCGGCACGGGCTGGTATCCTGTTTCGGGATGATCGTCTACGACCGCGGCCTCTGCACCTCCGCGGCGATCCTGGGGCGCGCCAGCGCATGACGACGAAGCTGCCCCCGCCGCGGCCGAAGGACCCGACGAAGCGCACCCGGCTGCCGACGCGCCCGCCCGGCAACCGCTCGCGCGAGGCGCACGGGCTGACGGCGATGGCGGCGGCGGGGCGGTTCGCGCTCCAGACCTGCGCCGATTGCGGCACCGTCCAGTACCCGCCGCGCCAGGTCTGCGGAAACTGCCTCGGCGACCGGCTCCAATGGCGCGACGTTTCGGACGGCGGCAGATTGCTGGCCGAGACGACGCTCGCCCATTCCAACGACCTGTTCTTTCGCGACCGGCTGCCCTGGCGGCTCGGCGTGGTTCACGCCGACGCGGGCCCGTCGATGGTGGCCCACCTCGCCGAGGACTGCATCGCCGGCGCGCGCGTCCGCCTCGCGCTAAGCATCGACCGGGCCGGCAACGCGGTGGTGACGGCTAGGCCCGAGCACCCCACCCCCAACCCGGAGGACGACCGGCAATTGCGCGAGATGACATTCGATCCGAAGGACCGCCGCGTCCTGATCGTCGACGGCAAGACGGAGCTCGGCCTTGCACTGGTGCGCGCTTTCGCCGGTGCGGGCGCGCGGCAGGTCTATGTCGGCCACGCCCAGCCGTGGCGGCGGAGTCCCCATTTGGACGCGGCCCGCGAAATCGACGCGGCGACCCTCTTCCCGCTCGACGTGACCGACACCGATTCGGTCGAGGAGCTCGCCGCCACCATCGGCGACAAGGTCGAGATCCTGGTCAACAACGCCTACCATTTGAGGATGGGCGGCGCGGTCGGCCGCATGGACCTGAACACCGCCCACGACGAGATGGCGATCCACTATCACGGGCTCCTGCGCCTCGCCGGCCATTTCGGGCCGGTCATGCGGGCGCGCGGCGCCGACGGGGCGCACGGCGCGGCGGCGTGGGTCAACCTGCTGTCGGCCTATGCCTGGGCGAACAACCCGGCGCTCGGCACCTATTCGGCGTCGCAGGCGGCGGCGCTCTCGCTCTCGCACTGCCTCCGCGCCGAGCTCGCCGAGGGCGGGGTGCGGGTGGTCAACGCCTTCCTCGGCCCGATCGAGGACGAGTGGCACCAGCTCGCCCCCCCGCCCAAGCTCGACCCCGCCGCCGCCGCGCGCCGCATCGTGGCGGGGCTGAAGGCGGGCGTCGAGGACATCCCCATCGGCGCCGTGGCCGAGGAGATCCTCGCCCGCCGGGCGGAGAACCCGAAGGAAATCGAACGCGGGATCGGGCTGTGACGGCGGAGCGGACCCTGAGCGTGGAGGACCCGCCCACATCGTCATGGTCGGCGAAGGCCGACCATCCACGAGTTTTTGCGGAGCTGGAAACAAAAAACAAAACGTGGATGGTCGGCCTTCGCCGACCATGACGGGAGGGGAATTGACGGGAATAGACATGACCGGACAGGCAGCATGACCGAAACCGACGACACCGGCCTCCTCGCCGGGCTGCTGGCCGGCATCGCGGGGGGCGGGATCCGCGTGGTCGACCTCACGATGACGCTCGACAGGCACGTGCCGACCATCGTGCTGCCGCCCGAGATGGGCCAGTCCTGGCCGTTCCGGATGGAGGAGATCTCGCGCTACGACCATCGCGGGCCGGCGACCTACTGGAACAACTTCTCCTGCGGCGAGCACACCGGCACCCATTTCGACGCGCCGATCCACTGGATCTCGGGGAAGGACCTGCCCGGCAACGCGACCGACACGATCCCGCCCGCTCTGTTCGTGGCGCACGCCTGCGTCGTCGACTGCTCGGAAGAGGCCGCGGCCGATCCCGACTACCTGCTGACCGTGGACCGCGTGGCGGCGTGGGAGGCGGAGCACGGCGCGATCCCGCCCCGCTCCTGGGTGCTGATGCGGACCGACTGGTCGCTCAAGAGCGATCCCGTGCAATATCTCAACATGGACGAGACCGGCTCCCACACCCCCGGCCCCGACGCCGACCTGGTCGCCTGGCTGATCGAGGAGAGGGACGTGGTCGGCTTCGGCTGCGAGGCGGTCGGCACCGACGCCGGCCAGGCGCAGCACTTCGCGGTGCCGTTCCCCTGCCACCACATGATGCACGGCAACGGGCGCTTCGGCCTGCCGGCGCTCACCAACCTCGACCAGCTGCCGCCGACGGGCGCGGTGGTGATCGCCGCGCCGCTCAAGATCCGCCGGGGCTCCGGCAGCCCGGTCCGCGCGCTGGCGCTGGTGGAAGCATGAGCGGAGGTGTTCCTCCGGTCTTCGACCCTCCCCGTCATGCCCGCTCTCCCCCACCGTCATGCCCGGACTTGTTCCGGGCATCCACGTCCCTCCGCCGCCTCGCCCCCTCCCGGCCTGCACCGCGATGCCGCAAGACGTGGATGCCCGGAACAAGTCCGGGCATGACGGTGGGGGGACGGCAACGAGGAGACGCCGGCGTGCCCAAAGTCGTGTCCCGAGCCGCGCCAGACAACCGGCCGTCGAGTTATCTTGATAAGCCCCATTTGTTTTTTCTTCCAACCGCCGCAAAAACTCGTGGATGGTCGGCCTCCGCCGACCATGACGGAGGAAGGGGAGGGCGGGGATACGTCCCGGAACCGCGATGAAACGAAACCCGAAATCGGGGCACTACACCCCGCCGCCCGAGGTCGCGGCGGCCGCGGCGACGACGGTCGGACGGCTGTTCGCGGCGACGGCGGCGCTGCGGCCCGGCCGCGACGCGCTGGTCGAGGGCGGGCGCAGCCTCTCCTATGCCGAGCTCGATTCGCGCGCGAGCCGGCTCGCCAACGTGCTGCTCGGACGCGGGGTCGGGCGGGGCGACCGGGTGGCGCTGATGGCGCGCAACTGCATCGGCTATATCGAGGTCGAGCTCGCCTGCGCGCGGATCGGCGCCATCGCGGTCGGCATGAACTGGCGCTTCACGGCGGACGAGACCGCGCATTGCCTCGACCTGACGGGGCCGACGCTGGTCGTGGCCTCGGCGGATTACCGGGAGACGCTGGACGCGGCGGGCTTCCCGGCCGATCTGATCCTGGGCGACGACCTCGAAGCGGCGATGGAGGGCGCGCCCGATACCGACCCTGGCCGCCATGTCGAGCCCGAGGACGGCATGGCGATCATCTTCACCAGCGGCACGACCGGGCACCCCAAGGGCGCGACGATAAGCCACCGCGCGATAATCGCCCGCGCGCTGATCTACGGCGCCGAGCTCGCCGTGCCGGCCGACGACACGTTCGTCGCCTGGACGCCGCTGTTCCACATGGGGGCGAACGATTTCGCGCTGGCGACGCTGCTGCGCGGCGGCCGGGTGGCGGTGATGGACGGCTACCGGCCCAAGGAGCTGATCCGCGCGATCGAGACCTGGCCGGTCCACTACCTCGCCGCCGTGCCGGGGATGGTCGAGGACTTCGTGACCCACCTCAAGGCGTCGAGCCGGAACTTCAAGCCGATCGGCATGGTGGGCGCGATGGCCGACCTGGTGCCGCGCCAACAGCTCAAGGAGATCACGGAGCTCCTGAACGCCCCCTATCTCAACACGTTCGGCTCCACCGAGACCGGAATCCCGCCCGCCACCGCCAACTTCGTCCCCGTCGGCGCCGCGCCGGACAGCCTGTCGAAGGCGCAGAACGCGTTCTGCGAGATCCGCCTGGTCGACGCGAACGGCGACGACGTGCCCGACGGCGAGACCGGCGAGCTCGCGATCCGGGGGCCGAGCCTGTTCTCCGGCTACTGGGGCAACGACGAAGCCAACCGCGAGGCCTTCCGGAACGGCTGGTTCCACATGGGCGACGCCTTTCGCCGCAACCAGGACGGCACGCTCGATTTCGTCGACCGGGTGAAATACATGATCAAGTCGGGCGGCGAGAACATCTACCCCGCCGAGATCGAACGCCACATCCTCGCCGACCCGAGAATCGCCGACGCCGCCGTGGTGCGGAAGAAGGACGAGCGCTGGGGCGAGGTCCCGGTGGTGTTCGCCGCCCGAACCGACGAGGCGCTGACGGGGGAGGACGTGATCGGCATGTGCCGGGGGAAGATCGCCAGCTACAAGCTGCCCAAGGAGGTGCATTTCGTGGCGATGGAGGCGCTGCCCAGGAGCACGTCGGGGAAGATACAGCGGCATGTGCTGGAGGAAAGGCTGGGGTAGGGGGGAACGCCCGCGGTCGCGCACCCCAACCGTCATGCCCGGAACAACTCCACTGCTGTCGGGTTCAATTCCGGCCGACCGGCCTGCGTAGCGGAGGGTTTTCGACGGATCGGGCGGATCGGGACGCGAATTCCGGCGCACCGGTGTTTCCTCCGCCGCCGTTCCCTCTTCCGCCACGCTTCCCCCACCGTCATGCCCGGACTTGTTCCGGGCATCCACGTCTTGAGGCATCGCGGTATAAGCGGGAGCGGGCGAGGCGGAGGAGGAACGTGGATGCCCGGAACAAGTCCGGGCATGACGGGATGGGGCCAGGTGTCGGAGAACGCGCGCACCGCCCGACCTTGTCCCCGCCCATCGGCGCGCAGCCCGCGCCGCAAATCTAAACCGGACAGTAATGGAACAAGTCCGGGCATGACGACGGGGAGGGAGAGGCGTGCCGGAGAATGCCCCTGCCTCGCCCGACACCAACGGGCGAGACAGGACGGAGCGCGCGGCGACTGTCAACGGCGTGACCCCTCTGGCGCAAATGTTGCCACGCCCGCCGCGACCGGTTAGACGAGCCCGCATGACGCTCGCCTACTCCATCGCCGAAGCCAGGGCGCGGTTCTCCGACGTCATCCGCCGGGTGCGCGAGGGCCGGACCGTCACGGTCACGCACCGGGGCGAGCCGGTGGCGGAAATCCGTCCGGTCGAACGCGGACGGGAACGGACGCTGGAGGAGCGGCTGGAAGAACTCCGACGCACGGGCCGCCTGTTCCCGGCGGCGAACCCGCGTCAACCGTTCCGCCCGGTCGCGCGGCGGCCCGGCGCGCTCGCGCGGTTTCTCGCCGAGCGCGCGGGGGAGGGCCCGTGACGGACCTCGTTATCCGCCCGGCGGCGCCGGGGGACCGGGCCGGCTGGGAGAAGCTGTTCGTGGCCTACGGCGAGTTCTATCGGGTGGCCGTGACCGTGGGGACGCTCGAAACGGTGTGGGGCTGGATCCACGACCCGGACCATGTCGTCGAGGCGTTGGTGGCGGAACGCGGCGGCGCGCTGGTGGGCCTCGCCTACTACCGCGCCATGCCGAGCCCGCTGCGCGGCGCGACGCTCGGCTTCCTCGACGACCTCTACGTCGATCCGGCGGCGCGCGGCGCCGGGGTCGGCGAGGCCCTGCTCGCCCGCCTCGCCGAGATCGCCGCCGAACGCGGCTGGCGCTGCGTCCGCTGGATCGCCGCCGACGACAACTACCGCGCGCGCACGCTCTACGACCGGGCGGCGGCGAAGACGGGGTGGAACATGTATGAGATGGCGGTGGGGGCAGGATAGGCGTCGCCGTCCGAAGCAGTGCCCGCGCCAAGCCGCGAATCGACGGGAGCGCAGGATGACCGATCTCGACATCGCCGATTGCATCAACGAGACCTGCCCGTGGTCGGGCAAGCCGGTACAAGCGGACTCGCTTACCGAGTACGACGGCAAGGTGGTCGGGTTCTGCAACACGGGCTGCCGCGACAAGTTCGAAGCCGCAATCCGCCATTTCGAGCGGGCGGCAGCAGCCGGACGATAGCGTTTAACGGAAAGCCGTTCGCCTCGCTCGGGGCGCCGCCTTCCCCTCACCCCAACGGATTCCGCCACCGCAACCCCGGAAACCGTGCCATGTCCGCGTCCGTCGAGTGCAGCTCCGCCTGATGCTCTATCGCCAGCGCGGCGAGGTGGGCGGCGGGGGTGAGGTCGGCGGCGGCGCCGGCCTCGTCCAGGAGGTCGAACAGGATGTCGGCGTGGCGCTCGCCGGGGTGGACGATCGCGGTCTGCGGGCGGGCGAGCCAGGACCGGACGCGGGCGAAGGCGCCGCTCGCGTCGAGCGGGTTGTCGAGGATCGTCCGGTCGGTCGCGACGGCGACGAAGCCGAGGATCGCCGCCCATGGCAGGCCGACCGTGCCGGTCCCGTTCATCAGCCCCTCCCACCAGCGCCGCGCCGCCGCGTGCCGGCGCGAGCCCGAATTGTGGGCGTGCAGCAGGAGGTTGACGTCGGGGACGATCATTCGCCGAGCCTCCGCACGCGCCGGGGGATGCCCGTCGCGGGGGCCCGCCCGGGGGGGCCGGGGGGGGGCCCCCCCGGCCCGCCCCCGCAAAAATTAGGGGGGGCCCCCGAGGGGGGCGCCGGGGGGGGGGTGGGGGGCCCCCCCCCCCCCC
>JAPPIT010000127.1:0-5591 GCA_028820505.1 Defluviicoccus sp. | reverse complement strand
CGGGGGCGAGCCTTATTTGGGGGGGTCAAGCTGTTGGTTGCGGGGGGGGCCTGGGGTGGGCGTCCCCCCCGCCCGGGGGGGGGTTTTGGGGGGGGGCCCCCGGGCGGTTTGCGCGGGGGGGCGTCGACGCCGGGCCGGACGCGGAAATCGTGCGGCTCGACCGCGTAGGGCGGCGCGGTCGGCGGCTTGCTCGCCGCGCCCAGGCCGGCGCGCAGCGCGTCGTTGACGACGGCCTTCATGGTCCGGCCGGTGCGCCGCATTTCCTGCCTGAGAAGCCGCTCGACATCCGGCTCGATCGTCAGTGTACTGCGCATCTTGATGCCTCAAATTTTGATGCAATGATGCCTCCGCACCCGGCGGAGACGCCCCGCGAGGACCGGCCCGCAAGGCGCTGGCACGGCGGCGATTTCCGCCCCCGCGCTTCCCGTCGACGCCGATCCGGGGACCGCGGGGACCGCCGTTCCCGTCCCCGGGGGACGCGGAATATGCCTTTTTACGCTAATGTTTCACGTGAAACAATGGTCAATAAGGCTGACCTATGTTTCACGTGAAACATTAGAGTGACGGTTGTGCGGGCTGGGCGGGGCCGGACCTACAGCCCCATCAGCGCCAGCATCGCCTTGAGAATCGGGCCGTCGGGGCCGTTGAAGTGGCGGCGGAGCTCGAAATGGTTGACGCCGGGCATGTCGAACTCGCGGACCTCGAGCCCGGCGCCGCGCCAGGCGGCGGCGAACTCCATCGACTGGCGGCGGAACTCCTCCTGCTCGCCGCCGCCGTAGCCGACCACCAGCGGGCAGCCGTCAGGCGGGATTTGACGGATCGAACTGTTGCGCGCCTCCGCCGCCGCGTCGAGACGGAGGTACTCGTTGCGCGCGCTGAGCCTGACCGGTTCGAGGTCGTACATGCCGCTGCAGAGGAGCGCGCCCTTGACGAGGTCGCGCGGCAGGCCGTGGACCGCGGGCCAGTCGGTCACCACCATCATCCCGCCGACATGCCCGCCCGAGGAGTGGCCGGCGATGAAGAGCCGGCCGGGATCGGCGTTGAAATCGGCCGCATTGGCGTGCGACCACGCGACCGCCGCGCGCGCCTGGCGGATCATCTCGTCCAGCGTCACCTTGGGGCAGAGGCCGAAATTGACCGCGACGAAGGCCGCGCCGGCCTCCACGAAGGCCTCGGCCATGAAGCTCTCGTTCGCCTTGTCGGACCGGGTCCAGGCGCCGCCGTGCATGTAGACGACCAGCGGCGAGCCGGGCGCGAGGGCCGGGAAGACGTCGAGCCTCTCGTCCTCGCTCGGCCCGTAGGCCACGTCGAGCCGGCAGTCGAGCTTCTCGCGCACCCGCGCGGACTCGGCCACGTCGACGGCGATGTAGTCGTCGGCGTCGGGCACCAGCGAGCGCTGGTTGTACTGCGCATCCAGCGCGTCCTGGTCGTAGTCGAGCCAGACCTTCGCGGCGGTCTCCATCGCCCTACTCCGCCGCCTCGGCCCGGCGCTTCTCGCCCACCGCGCCGGACGCCCAGACCGCCTCCAGCGCGTCCTCCTCGTAGCCCAGCACGTCGCGCAGGATCTCCTCGGTGTGCTCGCCGAGGAGCGGGGAGCGGACCACCTCCGCCGGCGAGTCCGACAGCTTCACCGGGCAGCCGACGGTGAGATACGGCCCGCGCGTCGGGTGGTCGACCTCGACGATGGTGCCGGTCTCGCGCAGGCTCGGCTCCTCGGCGATCTCCTTCATCGAGAGGATCGGCCCGACCGGGATGTCGAGCGGGTTGCAGGTCTCCATCACCTCGAACTTGCTGCGCTGCATGGTCCACGCCTCGATGGTGTCGAACACCTCGTCGAGCCGGGGGAGGCGCGCCTTCGGCGTCGCGTAGTCGGGGTCCTCCTTCCATTCCGGCCGGCCGATCAGGTCGCAGATCTTCTCCCACACCGCGGCCTGGGTGATGAAGTAGGTGTAGGCGTTGTCGTCGGTCTCCCAGCCCTTGCACTTCAGGATGCGGCCGGGCTGTCCGCCGCCCGAATCGTTGGCGGCCCTCGGCACCGCGTCCTTGAACGGGATGTCCTGGCCGTACTGCGAATATTCGGTGAGCGGGCCGGCGTCGAGCCGCTGCTGGTCGCGCAGCTTGACCCGGCAGAGGTTGATCACCCCGTCCTGCATCGGCGCCAGGATGCGCTGGCCGCGGCCGGTGCGCTCGCGCTGGAAGAGCGCGGTGACGATGCCGAGCGCGAGGTGGAGGCCGGTGCCGCTGTCGCCGATCTGCGCGCCGGTGACCATCGGCACGTTGTCGCGGAACCCGGTGGTCGACGCCGCGCCGCCGGCGCACTGGGCGACGTTCTCGTAGACCTTGCATTCCTCGTAGGGGCCGGGGCCGAAGCCCTTGACCGAGGCCATGATCATGCGCGGGTTGAGTTGCTGCACCCGCTCCCAGCCGAAGCCCAGCCGGTCGATCGCGCCCGGCGCCAGGTTCTCGACCATCACGTCGCAGGTCTTCACCAGCCGCTCCAGCACCTCCTTGCCGGCGGGGTTCTTGCCGTTGAGCTCGATCGAGCGCTTGTTGTGGTTGAGCATGGTGAAGTAGAGGCTGTCGGCGCCCGGCTTGTCGACCAGCTGGCCGCGCGTCGGATCGCCGGTGCCGGGCCGCTCCACCTTGATCACGTCCGCCCCGAACCAGGCCAGCAGCTGGGTGCAGGTCGGCCCCGACTGGACGTGGGTGAAGTCGAGGATTCTGACGCCCTTGAGCGCTTCCATCGTTCGATCCTCCTGAGGGGTCACTTGTACATGGTCTGGGCCTTGGTCCCCGGCGCGTACTCGTTCGGGTCGACCCAGACATTGACGACGGCGCACTTGCCGGTCGCGGCGATCGCCTCGCGCGCGCGGCGGAGCGCCGGGCCGATCTCGGACGCCTCGCGGACCTCCTCGCCGTAACCGCCGATCATCGTGCCGAAATGCGAGAATTCGACGTCGCCGAGCTTGTTGCCGATATTGCCGCGCTGCTCGCCGTATTTCGCCATCTGGCCGTAGCGGATCTGGTTCATCGCCGAGTTGTTGCCGACGATGGCGAGATAGGGCGCGCCGAAGCGCTGCGCGGTCTCCATGTCGAAGGCGGTCATGCCGAACGAGCCGTCGCCGTAGAGGCAGACGACCTCCTTCTGCGGATGGGCGAGCTTGGCCGCCATCGCGAAGCCGGTGCCGACGCCGAGCGAGCCGAGCGCGCCCGGGTCCATCCACTGGCCGGGATTGCGCGGCCGCACCGCCTGGGCGGAGATGGTGACGATGTCGCCGCCGTCGCCGATATAGATGGTGTCGTCGCCCAGGAACTCGTTGATCTCCCAGGCGAGCCGGTAGGGGTGGATCGGGCTCGCCTCGGAGGTGAACATCGGCATGAGGCGTTCGAGCTTGACCGCCTCGATCCCGCGCAGCTTGGCCATCCACTCCTGCCGCTTCTGGCGCGCGCCCCTGTCGATCCGCGCGCTCGCCGCGTCGGCGACCGCGCTCAGGATCGCCCCCGGGTCGCCCGCGAGGCCGAGCGAGATGTCGCGGTTCTTGCCGACCGTGGCGTAGCTCATGTCGATCTGGACCAGGGTGGCCTCGTTCGAGATCCGCCTGCCGTAGCCCATGCGGAAGTCGAACGGGGTGCCGACGATCAGGATCACGTCGGCCTCCTTGAAGGCGTCCGACCGCGTGCGGTCGAAATGGTGCGGATCGCCCTCGGGCAGCATGCCGCGGCTCGCCCCGTTCATGTAGGCCGGGATGTCGAGCGCGCGCACGAAGGCGATGGCGGCCTCGTGGCTGCCGGACGCCCAGACCTGCTGGCCGAACAGCACGGCGGGGCGTTCGGAGTCGACAAGGATGTCGGCAAGCCGTTCGACATCCGCCGGGTCGCCGACCGACCTGGTCGACATCCGGTAGGCACCCGGCTCCGGGATGCGTGCCTTCTCCAGCGGAATCTCGGCATCCAGAATGTCGCGCGGGATCTCCAGATATGCCGGCCCGTAGGCGCCGGCGAAGCATTCGCGCGCGGCCATGGCGACCATGTCGGCGACCCGCTCGGTCGAGAACACGCCCGACGCGAACTTGGTGATCGGCGTCATCATGTCGACATGCGGCAGGTCCTGGAGCGAGCCCATCCGGTGCTGGGTGAGCGAGCTCTGCCCGCCGATATGGAGGATCGGGCTCTCCGAGCGGAAGGCGGTCGCGACCCCGGTGACCGCGTTGGTGCAGCCGGGCCCGGCGGTCGTCACGACGCAGCCGAGCTTCCCGGTCTGGCGGGCGTAGCCGTCGGCGGCGTGCGCCGCGGTCTGCTCGTGGCGCACGTCGACGATGCGGATCCCCTCGTCGAGGCAGCCGTCGTAGATGTCGATGATGTGCCCGCCGCAGAGGGTGAAGACGGTGTCGACTCCCTCGTTCTTCAACGCCCTCGCGACCAGGTGCCCGCCCGAGACGATCCCCTCGTCGCGGCTCTTCTGCGCCAGCGTGTCGTGCGCCGTCGCCGACGGCTTCTCGATGACCGTGCTCACCTCACCCTCCTTGCCTGCCCGAAAAATCGTCCCAGTGGGCCCGCACGTGGTCGTGCAGCCCCATCGTGTGCCGGAGCACGCGCTCGCCCGCGAGCGCCGGGTCGCGCGCGGCGATCGCATCCACGATGCCCCGGTGGTCGGCGACCGAGCGCACCGCGCGGTCGGCCTCGTGCATGGCGCGGCTCTTCACCGCGCGGACGTGGACGAACAGCCCGTCCGCGATGTCCTTCAGCATGGCGCAGCGCCCGGCCTCCAGGATCGCCTGGTGGAAGCGGATATTGGCCTCGGCGTATTCCTCGACCCGGGCGCGCGCGTCGCCGGCCTCGTAGGCGTCGGCGAGGCGGGCGAGCCCGTCGATCTCGCGGTCCGCCGCGCGCTCGGCCGCACGCCTCGCCGCCATGCTCTCGAGCGCCGCCCAGACGATGATGGTCTCGAGGATCTCGTCGCGCGTCCTGCGGACGATGAAGACGCCCTTGCGCGGCACCACCTCGACCAGCCCCTCCTGCGCGAGCCGGGCGACCGCCTCGCGGACCGGCGTGCGCGAGATGCCGAGCTGGCCGGCGAGCGACCGCTCGTCGAGCCGCAGATCGGTCGCCTCGTCGTAGATCCGCGCGTCCAGGATCGCCTGGCGCAGCTCGCCATAGACATGGTCGGTCAGGCTGAACGTCCGCCCGACCGGTTCGAGCGTCACCGCGCTGGAGGCTGTGGCTGCGTCTTCCATGTATGTGGCATACCACATGCCAGGTGCCAGGAGCAAGGGGGGCTGTACGCCTCTCGGCCCTCCCCCCGTCATGGTCGGCGCAGGCCGACCATCCACGAGTTTTTCTCTGCCTACGGACGAGCGAAAAACAGAAAAAGGAAAACGTGGATGGTCGGCCTGCGCCGACCATGACGATGGGGCGGAAAGGTATATTCACATGGCGTCGCGGCATGCTTGACGCCGCCGGCCGGAGAGAACATATTGGCAATGCGGTCTACGCCAGCGAGAGAACCTGCAATGAGCATCCGCGGACCCGGCACCAAGCCTTCCGTAATGGGGCGGTTGCCGTCAAGCACGACCTTCAACGGCCGACCGTCC
>JAPPIT010000001.1 GCA_028820505.1 Defluviicoccus sp. | reverse complement strand
TGCTCACAGGATGCCGATGCAACGAGATCATGCGGCTGCGCTGGTCGGAGTTCCAAAGTGAGATGCTGGTCCTCGATGACTCCAAGACTGGACCGCGAAAGGTTCCGCTCGGTACACAGGCCCGGCACATCCTGGAAAGCCAACCGCGGGGACCGAGTGCCTTTGTGTTCCCTTCCCCATTCGATCCGTCCCGGCCGCGTGGGCCCGATCTTGCTCTCTGGTACCGCATACGGCGCGAAGCCGGCTTCGAGGACGTCAGGCTTCACGATCTCCGGCATACCCATGCCAGCCACGCAGTAATGAACGGCGTGCCGGTGCCGGTGGTCTCCCGCATGCTCGGTCATTCCAGCACCCGCATGACGCTGAGATATGCCCACCTCGGAGACCGCGAGATCGAACAGGCCGCCGAGCGAGTGGGGCGCGTCGTCGCCGAGCTGATGGGGCTGTAGGCCGCTCGGTCTCGGAAAGGCTGAAACGCGCGCGATTATCGGTGCGGTCGCCGCTGGCCTGCTCCGCGCCGCCACGAGGGGAGAGCAGCCGGGAGCCGGGCGGCGGGCGGCGCTCGGGAGGGCGTCCCCGCCGTTCCCCTCAACCGGCCGGAGATCGACCGTCATGGACGCACTCACCCTGCCCCGCGCGGATTCCACCACCTACCTCATCCATCTGTTCGGAACCGGGCTCGACGCCGACGACAGATTCGTGGTCGAGCGCTTCAGGAGCCTCGCCGACGGCGACATCGTGCCGGTCGATGCCCGGGGCCGCGATGCCAAGGGCCGGCGCGCCAGGCGCCGCACCGTGGTCTCGCTCAAGGCGGTCGAGAAGCTGCGCCCGGCGCGCGACGAGATCATCGTCGCCACCGGCCTCAGCCGCTCCGGCGGATTGCAGGCGTGGGGGTCCCGGGCGACGGGCCTTTTCGTCGAACGCCGCCAGCGGCGCTGACCGCGCCACCCCGCGATGGACGTCCCGCCAGCGATCCGCCCCCGGTTCCGGAGCCTGTTCCGGGCACGATCCGGGAGCCGGGGTAGCCGGCGGGGCGTCCTCCGATCTTCCCACCCGCGATGGAGGAACCCGTGCCATACAGGGACCCGGAAGTCGCCAGGGCGAAGGGCCGCGAGCGCTACCGCCGACGCGTGGAGAAGCGAAAGGAGGCCGGGCTGTGCCCATCGTGCGGAGACCGTCCTCCGGCGCCCGGGCGGTCGGTCTGTGCGCCGTGCGCCGAGAAATCCAACCGCGCGTCCCGCGCCCGCGACGCAAGGCTGCGCGCCGAGGGAAAGCCGCGCAGGGATTCCGAGCGCGCGAAGCTGCGCGAACGCGAACGCACCCGCCGCGAGAGGGAGAAGCGGGCCGCCCGGGGAAGCTGCATCCGCTGCGGCAAGCTTCCGGCGATGGCGGGGCGGAAGTCCTGCGAACCGTGCCTCGATAAGGGCCGTGCCGCCGATCGCGCCCGCTACGCCGCCGGCAAAGCGGCGGGACTCAAGTACGCCGGCGCGGATGCGGAGGTCAAGAGACGCACCGCCCGGGCCGGGAGCCGGAAGCGCCGGAAGGCCCGCGCCGAAGCCGGGCTCTGCGTCCGCTGCGGCACCCGCCGGCCCGCCGAAGGGGAAACCGCCTGCCAGCCCTGCCGCGACACGAGGCAGGCGGCGGAGAAGCGGCGATACGACGAACGGCGCGCCGCCCGGCTTTGCACCCGATGCGGCGGGCCCGTCCATGACGGTCTGTCGCGCTGCGCGCCCTGCGCCGCCATCGCGGAGGCCGGCCGGGATCCCGAGCGGAAGAACCGGCGCAATCGGAGATTGTACGCCCGGCGGCGTGCGAGGGGCGCATGTACATCTTGCGGAGCTCCCGCCCGGGGCGCCGCCCGCTGCCCGCACTGCGCCGAGAAATCCAATTCCCGCTCGGATCGTTTCCGCGGCATCCCGGTGTGGGACCCGACCTGGACGGTGATCGAGCTGGCCACCGGCCGCGAGCACGGGCCGTTCGACACCGAGGCCGACGTGGCGCTCTGCCTCGCCTTCGAGAAGCTCGACCGCGACCGGGTCGAGATCGTTACCGACGCCAGCCCGATGGCGAGCTACACCTCTATGTAGAGCTCTACATAGCCGTGTGCGTGGTGTCCGTTACCAGCGCATGACGGCTTCGAGGCGGATGCCGCACATGAGCCCCCAAAAGTCGCCGACCGGACCTCTCTGCGCACAAAATCAAACCATAAGCGAGCCGCCCGGCGCTGACGGCGCTGCGGCGACGGTATACGGATGCGTTAAGACGCGGCGCGAGCGTAGGCTGCCGGTCAAGGTGTGCCACACTGGCATCTTGATTGTATCGCACTCGCCCATAAGTAAGAATGTGGCTGACCGGCGAGCGGTGGATAAGGGTATGGGCGAGCATCACGATCCGCAACCTCAACGACGAGGTGAAAATGCGCCTGCGCGTGCAAGCGGTCGATAACGGCCGTTCCATGGAAGAAGGGGCCCGGCTGGTCCTGCGCCGGGTCTTAGAATGCATGAACACCCCCCGCAATCTCGCGGTCGCAATTTGCGCCCGAGTCGTGCCTCTCGGCGGCGTGGACCTGGAGCTGTCCTCGCGCGGGCTGATGCGCGAACCGCCCTCCTTCGAGTGAAGCGGCAGCGATGTTTCTACTGAACAGGAATGTGGTATCCTAACTGTTGCGCCCGTCACCCAATCTGGTTGCTGAGAGAGATTGATGGCAAAATACGGCATAATCTACATCATCCAGAATGATTTTCATCCTTCGGATGTCTATAAGATTGGATACACTACAAATTCCGTCCACGAACGTATAGATGAATTAAATAGAGAAACCTCAAACCCCGGAAAGTTCAAGGTTTGCGGATATTTTCCGGTCACTGACGTGATAGACGCTGAAAAGTTATGTCATCAACATTTGAAGCAGATGGGCTTTGCAAGACGAAAAGAATTTTTTGAGGGTCCTATTAATCTGATTTTGACAGAAGTTGAGAGAAGTTGTTCTCGTTTCTGTCCTAAACCATTCATTTCAAAAGAATACATGCAAGGGGAAACAAAATCGAGCGAAAAGCCTACGGGAAAAATGAAATGCAATGCGTGTTATGGTCAAGGGATAGTGAGACAACAACAGGGTACTGTCACTATCGAACAGCCATGTTCAGAATGCAATGGCAGCGGAGTGGTTTGGATTTGAGGGCGAATCCTGAAGCCACCGCGAACAAGAGTACCACGACCGCAGCTGCCGACAGAAGCAAAGCATCAAAACCGCAAACATCCGTCACTCTCATTGCAAAACCGAAAAAAGGCCGATCAAAGCGCCTATGATCCCCGTAAGCGCTGCGATGATTCCCGCCAATGCGGTAAGCCAACCTTGTATACACTCGGGCCGTTCCTTTTGCTCATTTCCAATAGCATTCTTCAAATTTGAAATAACGGTCTCCCTTAAACGCAAACCTCCACCGACTTTCGTCTTTTGCCAATTTTCGTCCGTCAAGCTGAAATCTGTAGGTATCAGGTATTTTTCCGCCTGAGAAATAAGTAAGCGCTGTTGAATTCTTGCAATTTCATCGTCTATGAGGTCTAGCCGTATCTATTCGTGCGCCGTGGAAAGGTGCCCTCACCCAGCGGGTGCGAACCCCGCCCGGCAACTGTCGCTCCAGCCGGTAGCAATCGGAGCGGTTGAAGGAGGTAACGACTTCGACTGAAGCACTCCGGTGCAACGGGCTGCCTTGGGTGGCCTAGCGAACATGTGGGCCGCAACGCGAGTGAACGTCGAGCAGGCCTCGAAAAGGGCAACGCGGGGGCCGATCCGCCGAATAACGGAGCAGGCTGGCACCGGTCGGGAAGCGAGCGACGCGCGCACCGGCCGGCCCCGCCGGGGTATTGACGGCGGCCCGCATGGAAGAGGGGGACGGTGGCAACACGGGAAGCCCTGTCGGTGGTGTGGCACGCGCCAACCGGAACCTCGCGAGGAGCAGGCCGGGCCGGCAGGGTGGCGGAGGGGCTTGTATTACCGGGGAAGCCGGGTAACGCCGGTGGAGGGAAGGAGCCCTGGTTCGAGAGCGATGCGGAAAGGATCGAAGGCATGGCCACTGGCGAGAGCCTAGCAGGGCCGGAGAGGGTTCGGAAACTCCAGACCGTATTACATGCGAAAGCCAAGGAAGAACCCGACTGGCGTTTCCACGCGCTGGTCGACAAGGTGTGGCGCGAGGATTTTCTTGCCGAAGCCTGGAGGCGGGTCCGCCGCAACGGCGGGTCCGCTGGGGTGGATGGGGAGACGCGACTCCCGATGATGCTCGTCAGAAAACCTGTTCGCCGACCCGCCCTGTTGCGGTCGAGCACGCTGATGAGATCGGCACTCGGGAATCGCTTTGGACCTGGCATGACGTTGGCGGCCGATGCGCCGACCACGGACGGAACAGAGAACCCGGCGACGGACATATCCGAGATCGTTCATTCTCAGGACCGCAAGACGTTCAAATCGAGCACCCTCGACCCGGAGCCCCTCCGGAAGTTTCAAAACCTCGCCGGGACCATGTAACCCGCCGCAGGCGCCGAGGCTCGTGAACCAAAACCGAGCCCGGATCGTTCGGCTGTTCGGATCCGTGCTTGACGGCAAACGCCCCATTACCGAAGGTTCTCGGCTTGGCTGCGGGCGCAATAGATCCCTTCGTAGAGATGGCGGGGCTCGCCGGTGAGCGAAGTGACGATGTAGCGCGCGTCGAAGCCGCGCGCGGTGGCCTCGATCCCGGCGACGACGCGGCGCAGGCGGTGCCACGAGCCGGCGGCGTAATCGAACTCGGCGAAGCCTCGGACCTTGTCGGCATCGGTTCGGGCGTGGCGCGCCCGGACGTCCGCGGCGGTTCCGTCGGCGAGGGCGTGCAGCACCGCATTCCCCGCCAGGCCGAAGATGTATTCGACGCCGTTCGCCTCGCACCAGTCCATCGCCTCGCGGCGGCCGTAATGGCTGTCGCCCCGGAAGGTCAGCCGGGTGCGCGGCCAGTGCCGGCGGATGCGCCCGACCAGGTGCTTGATCAGGATGCGGACCTCGACCCCGGACGGCGTCTTGCCCGGGCGCAGGAGGACCGCCACCGGCTTGCCGCTCTCGACATGGTAGACGTGAACCGGGAGGAAGCACCTGGTGTCGTAATGCGCGTTGAACAGCGACAGCTGCTGGTGGCCGTGCGCCGCGTCGCAGGTGTCGTCGATGTCGAGCACGATCGCCGCCGGCGGGGCATCGAAGGAGCGGCAGAAGATGTCGACCAGGGCGGCCGTCAGGCGCGCCACCTCGATCCGCGAGGGCGCGTTCTCCAGCCGGCTCATGGTGGGCTGGGAACAGAGATCGCGGCCGCTCTCCGGCGCCCGGCCCACCGCCAGCTTGAACAGCGGATCGGCCCTCAGGTCGTCGCTCCTGAGCTTGTCGAAGGGCGTCGGCATCCTCGTAGCCGCAGGCGATCGCGAACATCCGGAACCTCAACATCGCCGCCAGCGTGTGGATCGTCCGCGCCGGGTCGCGCCACTCCCGGATGCAGTCGGCCAGCGTCTCGGCCAGGCGAAGCCGGCGCTCGGCCGCACGCAGCAGCACCAGCCCGCCGTCCGACGAGATCGACCCGCCGGCGAAATCGGCGGTCACCTTCTTGCGGCTCACGGCTGGAAGATCGAACGGGATAGGGATATCATCGGTCATGGCGGCGTGGCGCTTCCGTTGCTTCGGCAGAAATCCGCTTCCAATCGAATTTCTACCCGAATCCAACGGCTTACGCTACGTCCCCCACCATCTCACCTAGCCATCATGAATAAACGCGGTTAGAGTGCGCAAATTCAATAGAGGAGTACGACATGGCTAGATGCACAGCACCAGTACGTGGCCATCGCACAGCGAGCGGGGCAGCCAACTGCCCTGCTTGCGGTGGGCGCTGTGGCGGCTATAGGGGTTACAGCGGCTACGGGTCGTACTCGCCCTCGTCTTACTCTCCGTCGCGTAACCGTGGCAGCGGTCGGAGCGGCGGCGGATCCAGCCGCACGACACAGCCGCGATGGTCGCGAGCAGGTTCGTCTGTCATGTACACGCCTGCCGAGGTGCGGACGCTTACACCGATCCGTGAAAACGTAGAGAAACGAGCGACGGTGCCCGATCTTCGTGACACCTTCCTTTGCCACGCTTGGGATGATCGGAAAGGGACTGCCAAAGAGTTGCACGATCATCTTGAGTCTCGAGGCGTTTCCGTTTGGTTCAGCGAGAAGGACATCGTACTCGGTGCGTCGTTGCTTAGGGAAATCGACAAGGGCTTGGCCAACTCGCGAGTCGGGATCGTGCTGGTGACCCCTGCGTTCCTGCGCCGTGTCGAGGCGGAGGGTATTGCTGACAAAGAGCTTTCGGCGCTTTTGGCGCGTGATCTGCTCGTTCCTATCGTGCATGACACGACGTATGAAGCACTTCGCGAAGTTAGTCCATTACTTGGTTCGCGCAGTGGCTTGAGCACCGCAGAAGAGCCCATGGCAGACATTGTGGCAAAACTCGCGGAGTTGGTCGCGCTCTAACAATGCCTTGCAGCCGACCCGCTTTCCGCCACTTCCCTTCGGTCATTCGCTTCAAGAGGGCGGCTGAAGGAAGGCGTTATGTTCTTCGTGGATTCCTCGACATAACAAACGACGACTGAGACGGAATATCAACGCCGTGTGGTTCAGATCGATGAGCGGGCTAGAGCAGTAGGTTTTGAGCTGGCAGGCTTGATCGAACCAAATCCGGCAGATGTGATTTATCATTATACAAACTCTAGCCGCATCTATTCGCGACAAGTCGATTAAATCGGTTAGTTTCCGAGCGCGCAGGGGCCGCGGTTCGGCGCTTTGGGGCGTCGGGATCTGAGATTGTTGATATCGGGGTTGCCTGAGCATGGTGCGGATCTCGACCCCGGACGGCGTCTTGCCGGGGCGCAGGAGAACCGCCACCGGCTTGCCGCTCTCGACATGGTAGACATGGACGGGCAGGAAGCAGCGCGTGTCGTGGAAGCCGTTGAACAGCGAGAGCTGCTGGTGGCCGTGCACCGCGTCGCAGGTGTCGTCGATGTCGAGCACGATCGCCGCCGGCGGGGCATCGAAGGAGCGGCAGAAGATGTCGACCAGGGCACCCGTCAGGCGCCCCACCTCGCTGAGCGACGGCGCGTTCTCAAGCCGGCTCATGGTCGGTTGCGAACAGAGATCGCGGCCGCTCTCCGGCGCCCGGCCGACCGCCAGCTTGAACAGCGGATCGGCGCGCAGGTCGTCACAGTCGTCGGCGTCCTTCCCCGGGACCGGCTTCGCCGGCCCGGGAACAGGCTCCGCCGCAGGCGATCGCGAACATGCGGAAGCGCAGCATCGCCGGCAGCGAGTGGACCGTCCGCGCCGGGTCGCGCCAGTCCCGGATGCAGCCGGCCAGCGTCTCGGCCAGGCGAAGCCGGCGCTCCGCCCCGCGCAGCAGCACCAGCCCGCCGTCCGACGAGATCGAACCGCCGGCGAAATCGGCGGTCACTTTCTTGCGGCTCACGGCTGGAAGATCGAACGGGAGAAGGGTATCTTCGGTCATGGCGGCGTGGCGCTTTCGTTGCCTCGGGGGAAATCCACTCGGAAACGAATTTCTACCCGAATCCAACGGCTTACGCCACGTCCGACACCATCTCACCTAGCCATCATGAATAAAGGCGGCTAGGCAAGCCGTTCAGGACGGCGCTCGCGGGGACGGCGGAAGCTAGACCGTTTTCGGCCCAGACCTGGAGTCGGGCAGTGCCGCGCGGGTGCCGCGTATCCACTCCCACTTGAGGCCGGTGAGCCAGAAGCCGCGATAGCAAGGTGATCGCGCGTGCCGCAATGGCAAACACGTTCGACTTATATTATTCTGATTGCATGGTGCCCTCGAGAGCGCAAGCCGATCCCGGCACGTTGGCGGTGGGCTTGGACGGGCAGCAGGTCTGGCCCGACGACGGCGTCATGGAGGATGCAGATTCGCCGTTTTGGATGGCGAAACGCCTCACAATCGCCCTTCGCGATCCAGATCGAATACCCGCCCGCATTTCGTTCGCGCCCGCCGCAACCAAGACCGGCGCCACCGTTTCTCGCCAGATCGCACGCGCATGAGCATCGAACGCGGATTCGACGTTCCGCTGGTTGCGGAGATGGCGCTCCGCGAGAAACAAATCCAGCAGAACTACCGTCCGATCATCGGGGTCCACAAATGGTTCGCCCGTCGCCCGGGAACCCTGTTTCGCGGCCTCATCCTCGCGGAATTCAGCGACCGACGCCTTGAGGACGCTTTCTTCCAGGCCAACGACTTTCCCGGCCTGAGGATCGCCGATCCGTTCATGGGCGGTGGCACGCCGCTGATCGAGGCCAACCGCGTCGGCTGCGACGTGGACGGCTTCGACATCAACCCGATGTCGGCCTGGATCGTCCGCGAGGAGATCGAAAGCATCGATATCGACGCGTACCGGCAAGCCGCCGATGCTCTCAGGAGCGCGCTCCGCAACGAAGTCGACCGCTACTACCGGACCTCCTGCCCGATCCACGGCGACGAGGACGTTCCGGTGAAGTCCTTTCTCTGGGTGAAGGTGCTGAACTGCGAGGCCTGCGGCGGTGCGATGGACCTGTTTCCGGGATACCTGCTCGCGGAAAATCGGCGTCATCCCAGAAGTGTCCTCGTCTGTCCCGGCTGCGGCGATCTGAACGAGGTCGAGGATCGAAAGAGTCCGGGATTCTGCAAGACCTGCGGAGACATTCTTCGCCAGACCGGGCCCGCCCGCCGCGGGCGGTGCGATTGCCCGCATTGCGGTCATTCCAACAGCTATCCGCGCGGATCGAACGGTCCGCTCGACCATCGGCTCTTCGCCATCGAATACCACAATCCCGAGCGCAAGGCCGGGCACAAGGGGCGGTTCTTCAAGAAGCCGGACGACCAGGACATTGCCCGAATGTCCGCCGCGGCAAGGCGATGGAAGGGGATGACGGCCGGGTTCGTGCCGGACGAGCGCATCCCTGCGGGCGACGAAACCGCACGCCTCCACCGGTGGGGCTATTCCCGTTACCACGAGATGTTCAATCCGCGACAGCTTCTCGGCCTGGAGCTGAGCTGCCGGCTGATCGCGGAGGTCGGGAACGAGCGTATCCGCCGCGCGCTCGCAACCAACCTTTCCGACCTGCTGCGCTACCAGAACATGCTGTGCCGCTACGACACGATGGCGCTCAAGTCGCTCGACATCTTTTCCGTGCACGGCTTTCCCGTCGGCCTGGTGCAGTGCGAGTCTAACCTGCTCGGCATCGCGAACGGCTCAGGGTCGAATGTCGGCTCGGGCGGCTGGTCGAACATCGTCGACAAGTACGTCAGGGCGAAACGCTATTGCGAGACGCCGTACGAGGTCCGGCATGACGGTTCCCGCAAGCAACGGGTCGCCATCCAAGGAGAGAGGATCGGCGAAACCCGGAACGGAGCGCGCCGTGAAGTCTCGCTGCGCTGCGGAAGCGCGACCCGGGCCGCGCTGGAGCCGAACAGCCTCGACGCCGTGTTCACCGACCCGCCCTATTTCGGGAACGTGCAGTACGGCGAGCTGATGGACTTCTGCTACGTCTGGCTCCGGCGACTTGCCGGGGAGGAGGCGGAAGGGCTGGAAAGCCCGTCCACGCGATCGGCGGACGAGTTGACGGGCAACGTCACCCAGGATCGCGGCATCGAGCAGTTCGCCGAGGGTCTCTCCGAAGTCTATTCCCGCATGGCGGATGCGCTCAAGCCGAACGCGCCGCTGGTGTTCACCTGGCATCACAACAGGATCGAGGCGTACTGCGCGGTCGGCTGCGCGATTCTCGACGCCGGTCTCGTGTGCTCCGCGTCGTTGCCGTGCCCGGCCGAAATGGGCGGGTCGATCCACATCCACGGAACGACGTCCTCGATCGTCGACACCGTGTTCGTGTGCCGGGCCTCGGGCGAAGCGCCGGAGGAGTGGCTCTTCGAATCGCAGGAGCGGCTTGTCGAAATCGTCGGTGCGGACCTTGCGCTGCTGGCCGTCGCCGGCAGGAAGGCGACCCATGGCGATACGCGCTGCATCGTCTTCGGTCACCTGACCCGGGGGGCCGTGTGGCGGCTCCGGAGCGGCTGGGACCGTTACCGGTCCGCCGCGGAGAAAATCGCCGCCTTGCACGACGGGATGACGAGCTACGGCGATCCGGAAGAAATCGCGAGGCTCGCGGCCGCCGCCGAAGCGGCCGACGAGCGGCCGTTCTTCGCGCCGGGAACGGCCCCGCCCGGGGAAAGGGTTCACCGTGCCGTTTCCTTTTGAGGTCGGCTTCGACGAGCTCCAGTCGAACCTCGACGCCCATGTCGACGCCGTCTTCGGCAGTCTCCAGTCGGAGTTTCTGGTCATCCCCAAGGGCAAGGGGTTCGTCGAGTTCCCGGTCTTCGAGAACGGATACGAGGCCCTGAAGCGCGCCACCGGCAATTTCCGTGCCGTTACACCCGATACCGTCGTTCCGGTCGTCTTCGAGACCCCGGTCGCCCTCGTCGTGCTTCGCTGCATGCTGGGCTTCACGCCGCCGGAGTGGGCTTATTACGCGAGCCGCCATACCGGGGTCGAAGTCACCCAGGGCGCGGCCCGCACCATCGACCGCAACATCCGCATGGAGCCCGACAGGGCGCTGCCGAAGAAGGGGAGCGTCACCGAGCGGCGCATTCGCGCGCTCGTCGCCGCCGCCTGCCACGCCATGCGGACCGGCGTGCCGGAACTGCCACCCGACAGCCTTCACAGGCTGGAGAAGGCCGACACGCGCGCGGGGCTGGTCAGCGTCCGATCGGCCGCCGGCCTCGGCGTTCCCTACTCCATCCTGCTTTACGAACGCCTTCTCGGCAGACCGTTCGCCGGGCATCGCGATTCGATCAGCGAGCTCATCGGCAACATCGTCGAGAACGCGATCGAGGATGTCCTTTCGCGTTCCGACATCAGCTACCGGAAGACCAAGCGCGCCGAGCGGCTCGAAGGTTTCGACCAGGCGCCGGATTTCGTGGTGCCGAACGAGTTCAATCCCCAGGCGGTCATCGAGGCGAAGGTCACCGAGGACGACGGCACCGCGCGCGACAAGGTTACGCGGGTCCAGCATCTCGCTTCGCTCGGCATGGAGGGGCAGCCGCCGGGCCGGCCGAGGTTCGAGGTGATCGCCTGCATCGCCGGACGCGGGTTCGGCGTCCGGCGGGAAGACATGAAGAAGCTCCTTATTGCAACGCGCGGCAAGGTTTTCACCATGCAGAACATGTCCCAGCTCGTCGACCATACCCGCCTGGCGGAGTTCCGTTCGAAGCAGCCGACATAATCGGGTCGGGGGCCGCCAATCCGGCCGGCGAGATCCAGTCCCGGGCAATCGCCAGCCTGTCGGCCCCGACATCGCCCGTCCCGGCGGCGCGGCGACGATCCCCGGTGCGAATCTTGGGTTTCCGCGCGACCCGTCGGGGAAAATCTAAACATCGAAGGTGGCGCTCATGGTCTGGACGGAACCCCAGGTTCCGAAGTTCGCCGCGCCGGGCGGCAGTAGAATCCCCTCATAGAGCACTCCGACCCAGAGCCTTCCATCTTTGATTTGGGCTTCCGATTCCGGGATTGACCATTCGTCCTCATCTCCTGGACCCAAGCCTCCGGATACCATGCTTTCTCGGAACGCAAGAACGCGCTCGGGCGAATGCCAGTCACTATTGCCCACCTGGACCAAAACCGATTTCGCCGGTCCCTTGCCAATGTTCTTGACGCGGATCCGAAATTCGGATTTCCGCGAGTTCCTGGCGAAGCTGGAGATCATCAGAACCGGCTGATTATTGAGCTGCTGCTCGTCCTCGAAAATCTTCTCGATGTTCCTCGCCACGACGGTCATCGCCGAACTCGATCTCCACATGAAAAATGTGGCGATGGCCATCACGACCGTCGCGGTTGCCATAACGATCTCAAGAAACAAGACCATCGGCTCAGACTCCGACGACGAGTGGCCCACCGGTACGGGTCGGGTCAACACACAGAGCCATCCATGCGCGCGGAATGCAGTGTCGCCTAATGGATGGTCCGATCCAGAACCGATGAGCGGTCCATCCGCTCCAGAAAGTCGCGATCACAAGAAGGACGGCAAACACGATCGAAGCCATTGCCTCCATATTCGGAGCCCGTTGACCCGACGATACAGCATGGCTGGCCGGTCGTAGCCGAATCTCATGCGGCCGAAACGAATCGTCCGACCTTGAGACCGGCGCGGGCGGGCCGCTACAGTCGGGCGTCGACGGCGTGCCCCGCCGGGAGACCAGGGGGCCCGCCGGCACTCGGGGAGAGGGAGGCACTGGCGAAGCCGGGACCTGCCATGCCTGACGATGCGGGCGCCGCGGCCCGGGAGGTCGGCGCGCGGCTGCGCGAGGCGCGGCTTGCGCTCGGCCTCGAGCCCGGCGACTTCGCGCGGGAGCTGCGGGTTCGCGAGGCCCTGCTGCTGGCGATCGAGGAGGGGCGTCTCGACGGCCTGCCGGGCGCGTCTTACCGAACCCGCCTCGTGCGGTCCTGTGCGGATCGTCTCGGCCTCGACGGCGCGGTTCTGGCGGCGCAACTCCGCCCCGCGCCGGTGGCCGCCGGTCGGCGCGGCCGGCTTCTTCGCCGTGGCGGATGGCGTCATCCCGGCGGCCGGGTTCCGGCGCCGGCGGCAAGGCTGGCGGCGCTGGCCACCGTGCTTTCCTCCGCTGGATGGCCGCCTCTGTCCAGCCGCCGGGTTGTGGCGCTGGGTGCGATGCTGGCGGCGGCGGCCGTCGGCGGGTGGTATCTGTCGACTGGCGGCGATGCGGTGCCGGGCGGAGAGGAGGGGCGCGGCGCGCGGGGACCCGCTCTCGCGCCGCCGCCGGAAGCCGGGGCCATACCGCCCGCCGGAACCGTCACCCCGGCTCCCGCCGCCGCGGACGACGCCGCGCGTCCTCCGCCCGGCCCGCCGGGCCCGGAACGGATCCGCGCGGTGCAGCGCGCGCTGGCCAGGCTGGGCTACCGGCCCGGCCCGGTGGACGGGCTGATGGGACGCCGCACGCGCGCCGCCATCCGCGCCTACCAGGCCGCCGCCGGGCTGACCGAGGACGGCAGGCTGACGCCGGCGCTGGAACGCCCGCGCGTTGCGCCGCCCCGCGCCGCGGGATAGCTTGCGGCGAGCGAAACGGCATCGCCCGAGCTCCCCATGACCCTGCCCGGCATCGACAAGGCGATGGAGCACCTGATCGCGTGGTCGGGGCGCGACCCGTGGGCGGCGCGGCACGCCGAGATATTCGCGTTTCACATCGATCCCTTCGCCGACACGCTGGAAGAGCCGGCGGAAGACATCGCCGCGCTCCTCGGCGAGGACTTCCACGTGCTGGCGATTTTCATCTGCGAGGATTTCTTCACCGCTTATTTTGGCGAGGACGCCGACGAGAACGTCATCGACGAATACCTCCAGCGGCGCGGCTGGCGCGAGACGGCGGCGGCGCGGCTGTACCTGGAAGGTTTCCGGGATTCCGCGGTGTCGCTCTACGAGGTGGTCGGCATCGACCCGGGACGGAGCCTGACGGTGCGCGACCTGCTGCGCGGCGGCGAGGCGGTGAGGGTGGAAGAAAAGCTGGGCTCGTGCGGGGCGGCCATGTGGGACCGCCTCGCGGCGCGGATCGTGGAGGTGAAGGGGAGGCGGTATTTCACCGGGGCGATGCTGCAATTCGACCATGCGCTGTCGCGGGAGGCGATTTCGCGCTTCGACGAGCTTGTGAAGGAGGCCAGTTCGGCGCTGCGGAACGAGGCGCGCCGGCTCGGCGTGAAGCCACCGCCCCGGGCGTTCCTGCGCGAGACGGCGGTGCGCGACCTGATGGGCGCCGAGGCGTTCAGCGAATACTGGCTGGGCGACATCCTGCTGCGGGCCGGCGCGCCGCCGCCGGAGCTTCGCAACACCGACGGCGAGCCGATGGTGTTCTGCGAGGTCCGCTTCCCGGTCGCGGGGGACCGGGCGGAGATCGCCGCCGCGCTCGATCGCATCGACGACTTCGAGGCGGACGGCGAGGGTTGCTGGCGGTGGCTGGCGCCGGGCTCGCCGCCGGAGCGCGCGGCGCGGCTTTCGGGGCGCGGGATCGACCCGGCGCTCGCGGAATTCGTCACCTCGCTCGGCGCGGTCGAGCTGGGGACGGAGGCGCTGATCCTTTCGGCCAACTCGACGGAGCGGGCCGAGCGGGGACGCGCGATGCTGGCCGCCCGGCTGGGCCGCCTCGTCGGGCCTCCCCTGGTGACGCACCAGGACCCGGAGCGGGCGCTGGAGGAGCACGCCGGCGCGGCGCCGGAGGAGCCGGTGGACCTGCCCGAGGAGGCGTTGGCGGCGATGCGGTCGATGCTGGACGACCGCTACCGGCGCAGCCTGGACGAGCCGATCCCGATGCTGGACGGCCGGACGCCGCGCGAGGCGGCGGCGACGCGCAAGGGCCGCAAGCGGGCGATCGACTGGCTCAAGCAGCTGGAAAACGCCGAGCACCGGCGCGCCCTCCAGCTCGGCGACGAGCCCTGCGACACGTCCTGGATATGGCGCGAGCTCGAACTCCCGGCCCCCGGATAGGTCGTGCCGCCACGTTCCGCCGATGCCGTCCCGTACGCGTACGCGGGACGCCATCGTCCGCAGCCGCCTGCCCGCTGACTGGGCCGAACGCCACGGCATCACTCTCGCGCTCATCGAGACCGTCGTCGAGACGTCCCGCCACGCCGGCGCCGTCTGCCGCGCCTCGGGCTGGACCGGCGTCGGGACCACCCAGGGAGGAGGGCCCAACGACACGCACACGCACACAAAACGAAACAAGCAGAAAAGGACATCTCGCCACGACCCGTCCGCAAGGACTCCAAACGGACCCTCAACCGCCGATCCCCGCGCACCCAGCGCCGCACGACCGGACGGTTTCCCGACGCGCGGCGACCCCGGCGGGACCCACCATCGAATTTTCGGAGCTCGGTTAAATGGAAGCTTAAAGATATTTTATATAGACTCCGCCCGCGAGATCTGCGCCGGTCCGGATGAGACACAACTTCGACATAAGGCATAAATGGGGCCGCCCCTCCCGCCGCGGCGATCCCGCCTGCGGCGGCGACACTGGCATCCCTCGGAGAGCACGGATGGGCCGGAAAAACCTTCTATATTCCTCACAATAGGAGGGGGGAGCCTGCCACCCCGGGCCTCCCCCGTTTCCGTCTAGTCATGAGAAAGGTTCCCACCCAAGCACCCACCCCACGACATACGCACACTCAACACTTCCCCAAAAGCCACCAAAAGCCCCAACCATCACCAATCGTATGTCACACAGAAAATCCCCAAGCAATCCTCGACAAACCACCTAACCCATTCTAAAATAACAATCATTCGAGGAGAAGGAACGACCCCAACCAACCCCAAACATACCACCTCAGTTTTTCGTAGAATTCCACACCCACGAATACGCCCTCGAGGACGCCGAGGAGGCCCTCCAGACGATGGCGCGCGAGCGCAACCCGGACGCCGAGCCGATCTGCGTATCGCTCCACCCCGGGCGATAGCGCCTGTCCGGTTTGGCTGAAACCGCGTCAACCTTTGTTTCATACCGTCATGGTCGGCGAAGGCCGACCATCCACGTTTTGTTTTTGTTTCCAGTGCCCTAAAAACTCGTGGATGGTCGGCTTTCGCCGACCATGACGAGTGAGGAGACAAAGC
>JAPPIT010000118.1 GCA_028820505.1 Defluviicoccus sp. | reverse complement strand
TTGCGTTCCTCGAACGTGATCCGCCAGTTGCCCGACACGGACACGCTCCATTCGTTGCGACGCTCGCCCGACAGTCGGTGGACCCGCCATCCCGGCGCCGCCTCGCGGACGAAGCCGTCCATGGTCTCCGCCATGGCAAGCGCAGCCAGAATGCCGCGCAACCGCTCCACCAAGTCCTGCTTCAGCAGTCGGGACGAGTTGTTCTCGTATAGCTGGCGCACACCCCGATGGCGGATGGAACGGACGATCATGCCGCACAGTTGTACGGCATGACCGTGCAGAAGACAAACGCCCCTGCCCTCGCAGAACAGCCGGACCCGCCTGAGCGCCGAAAACCGGCACGGCGCTCGGACGGAATCAGATTCCGAGCGGAAACACATCCCTCGCTTTTCCGCCGCCGCGTCCCCGGCTATACTACGGCCCGGCGCTCTCCCGCACCCTCCCGCCCGGCAATTCCGCCGCGGGCAGACCACGGTGCGAAAATGAGCGACCGATCCCCCCGCCTCTCCGACGACGACACCTTCAACAGCGCGATGGCCGACGCCTTCGCGGACGCTGGATTGTCCCCCGAGGCCCGTCTGATCGATCCGCAATACGAAATCGACGGCGATCCCGAGGCGCGGTTCCTTCGCGAGAACGGCGTGTCCGAAGAGCTCCTCGAATCCCGCGAGGGCGCCGGGGCGGAAGATATCCGCGAGCGCGGCCGGGAAGAGATCGAGACCGCCTACGGGACCGCCCAGCAGAGCTCGACCGCCCGGCTCTCCGAGGACGCCGCGCTCCATGGCGCCCGGCCGCTCGCCGGCGAGCCCGACACGCGCCAGGTATGGCTCAACGGCGACCGCCCACTCACCTTCGACGGCCCGGTGCCGCCCGACCTCCAGGCCGCGTTCGACCAGATCGGCGCCGCCATCGAGATGCAAGTCGAGGTCGTCACCCCCCACGGCTACCAGATGGAGGACGAACGCGAAGACTTCATCTGGAGCATCGTCCACGGCTACCACGCCCAGGTCGTTCGGGTCGAAAAACGGATCGCCGAAGTCAGCGAACAGGCCAACACGCTGCGCAAGACGGAGGGAGAACGCATCCGCGAGAAGGGCCTGGACACCGCCTCGCTCGAGCTCGAGGCCAAGACGGAGCAGCTCCTCTCCCTTGCCTCCAAGCGGGACCGTTTCGAACAGTTCCGCGACTACGCCGCGGATCTCTATTTCCACCACACCAAACTGGTCTGGGCGCCATGGCGGGGGAGCCATGTCAGTCAGACCGGCCAGGTCGCCGCGCGGGTCGACGGCAAGGATTTCGCGCGGGCCAGGAAAACCGCGCTCGATACCCGCGAAATCCCGGACGGCACCCTCGTCGCGATTACCGGCGGGAAGGGCTGGAACGACCGCGACGCCATATACCGCAAGCTCGACGAGTATCTCGGCCGCTACCCCGACATGGTGCTGGCGCACGGCGGCGGCAAGGACCTCGGCCGCATCGCCTCGACCTGGGTCCGGAACCGCGGGGACGCGGGCGTCTCCGAGATCGTCTTCCAGCCCGAATGGAACCGGCACGAGAACACCGGAACCGCCATCCGCGAGCGCGACGACCGCATGCTGAACGCCCAACCCGGCGTCGTGATCCATTTCGAGACGCCCGGCGAGCGCGCCTCCCGTCTCTACGAGCGGGCGCGGACCGACCGCCTCGGCATCGAGACCGAGAACGTCGTCGACGAAACGCTGCGCCGGCAGGCCGCGGCGCGGCGGCGCGGCGACGAGAAACAGGCCGGAGCGGTCCGGGCGGACACCGCGGACCGCGCGCCACGCGCCGACCGGGCCACCGTCCCCACGCCCGCCCGCGCGCCGGTCTATGCCGGCGTCGGGGCGCGGGCGACGCCGGGTCCCGCCCTCGACGCCATGACCACCATGTCGGACTGGCTCGCCGGACGCGGCTGGCATCTCCACTCCGGCGGCGCCAACGGCGCCGACACCGCGTTCGCCCGCGGCGCCGACGCTCCCGCCAAGACCGTCTTCCTGCCCTGGCAGGGATTCAACAATCAGGAGGGGCCGGAATTCGTCGTCCCCTCCCCCGAGACCATGGAGCGCGCCAAGGAAATCGCGGCCTCCCTCCATCCGGACTGGGACAAATGCCAGGACAGCCACAAGCTCCTCCACGCGCGCAACGTGGCGATCGTCCTCGGGCCGAATCTCGACACCCCGGTCGACGCGCTGGCGTGCTGGACGGAGAACGGCAAGACCGCCGGCGGCACCGGCATGGCGATCCGGGTCGCCGAGAAATTCGACATCCCCGTCTTCAACCTCGCGACCGAGGATCCCCGCACGGTCTGCGAGGCCATGATCGAGATCGAGAAAACGGCCCCCCTCCAGCAGGACAACAGCCAGTCCGCCGGCATCGGGCGGAAGGAGGAGCAGCGGGCAAACCCGGAAACGGGCGTCGAAACGACCGTCCGGCAATCCCCGGCCGAGACCGTCACCGCGCCCGAGGTCGCCGCGCCGTCGAGGACCCTCGCCACCCGCGCCGAGAGCCGGCACGCCAACCCGACCTACCCCCCGGGAATGATCGAGGCCCGCCAAGCGGAGGCGATTCTTCACGGCCCTCCCGAGCACCGGCCCCAACCGGATATCGCGCCCCGGCCGGAACAGGCCCCCGAGCCGGATGCGCCGAGCCCCTCCATCGTCGGCCGCCTTGTCGAGACCGTGCGCACGATCCTTCCTGGCGGCGACCAGGCCCGCGCGATCGAACCCGCCCAATCCCACGCCGTCTCCGAAACACGCTATCCGGGGCCCGCCGCCGAAGCTGTTCCCCAGCTCGCCGAGCCCGCCGCCACATGGTCTCCGGAGCGGGAGCCGCCCGACATTTCGGAGGCGTTCACCGCGATGGTCGACGCGGCCGTCCCCGACACCGAGGAGAACGAAGCCGTCCGCAAGACCCTGTTTCACCGGGTCGTCGACGCGGTCCATTCGACGGTCTCCGGCCCCGGCGGCGTCGAGGACCAGGCCGACCGGCTCCACGACCGCCGCGCCGATCTCGCCCGGGAAGATTACGGCTCCGAGATCGGCGTCTTCCAGACGCTGGAGAACGAGCAGAAGCTCGAGACCGCCCTCACCGCCCAGGACATGCTGCAGAACGCCCGCGCCACGCTTGCGGCCGTCGCCGAGGAACAGACCGGGGAACGCTGGACTCCCGCCCCCTCGCCGGGCTCGGGACACGAAAGGACCGTCACCGCCGCCTCGGCCGAGGCCAGCGAGGTCATCGACCGGCTCAAGATCGACCGCGACCGCGCGCGGCTCCCCCAGCAGGGCACGCCAATCGCGATCTCCGCCTGGAACGACAACACCGACCGCCAAACCGTCCACGACGTCCTCGATCAGACCCTCAGGGCCAAGCCCGACATGTACATCGCCCACGGCAACGGCCACGGCACCCCCGAGATCGTCGCCGAATGGGCGCGGAACAACGGCGTCTACCAGGCCACCTTCGAACCCGACCGGCACCGCCACGGCAAGCAGGCGGCGGCCGAACGGGACCGCCGCCTGTTCCAGACCGTCCAGCCCCAGATCGTCATCGACTTCCAGGGCCCCAAACCGACCGCCCTCGCGCAGGAGGCAAGGGAGAACAAGGTCACGATCTGGCCGGTCGACGAAGCCAAGAAGGAGGAGCTGCGCCGGGCGCGGGAAGCGCGGGCCCAGACTCCGCTCCGCAACGAATCCATGCAAGAGACGCTGTCCAGCGGCAAGAGCGCCGGGATGTCGATGTAGCCGGGCGGAATTCTCCTATTTCGGCCGCCAGGAAGCGCCTTGGACGCGCGAGTCGGCCTTCCCGCATGTTCCGCTACCCCAGAAGCCCTCAAGCGCTTCAGCGGCCTTCTGCGGCCCATTTCAATCCTTCGGGAGAAGAGCCGACGCCGTCGATTCACCCCTGCCAACGCGAAACGGTCGATTCGTACGGCCGTCTTCGACACGAGGGGATGAAGTAACCCTGGTAAAGCGGTAAGCTTCCCCCTCTCAGGACAGGAATTCGATCATGCCCGGAATTGAGGTCTGGATAACCCCCGCAATTCTGGTAGCCGGCGTCGCCTTCCTTTGGAGGCAAATCGAGGGCCTCCGCAAGGACATGGGCGACCTCCGCGAACGCATGGCACGCCTCGAAGGGCTGTTCGAGGGATTCACCCGATCGGACCGCCCCGCCGCTGCGGAATAGCCCCTGCCCGCTGCATTCCCTCCCGCGCCATCTGGCCGCACGCTCGAGCATCCCGGTGTATATCAACCGGAAGCCGACATTCCAGCGCCAGAGCAGACGGACCATCGCCGTCGATCTCATGAGTTACCATTGACCGAGGGGTGCGGGAGCATGAGGAGGCACAACCCGACCCATCCCGGCGAGAGCATCGCCGATGCGATGCGCGAGGCCGGGATGAGCGCGACCGAACTGGCCGCGGCACTGGGCATGGAGCGCGGCAATCTGTACCGGCTTCTACGCGGACAGATCGCTATATCGCCTCGCACCGCCGTGGCGCTGGAAGCCATCGGCTGGAGCAACGCCGAATTCTGGTGCCGCCGGCAAGCGCTGTACGACCTCGCCCGGTATCGGAGAGGCTTCGCGGCTTAGACTGCCGAACCGGGATCGCCAGCGCAGACCGGGCGGCGGCAGAGACGTCAGCGGCGGCGATTCTCGCGGCGCTCGTCGTCCCCGAACCCGACCGCCGGCGACGAGCTCGACGAGAAAGGCCGTCAGGAGAAGGTCGGCAGGTGCAGGGATGGCCGAGGCAGTTTCCTGGGTCGCCGGCGACATCGGCCCTCGCCAGGGCGGCCCGGAACGAATGGATTCAACTCCGGGCGAGAGCGACGGTGGCCCAGCCGGGAACGGATTCGGCGATCCACCTTGTCCCTTCGCCGAGGATCGCAACCTCCCGGTGCGGCCGGTCAGGATCGGTGTTGTCGTAGAGCAGGGTCAGGTCTGCCCCCGCCATCGCGGACGGGAGACTGGCGTGCGAACGCACGAACCTCCGCCTCGCGTCCGCTTCCGGAACATCGTGGCCGCCGAGAACCACCCGGTTGCGGATGCGGTCGAGCGCCCCGCCTGCACGGAATCGCCAGAACCGATGCTGCGCGCAATGGCGTCGGGATCGATGATTTCGAGCCCCCTGAAGCCGCTCATGCGTGTCAGAGTGGACTTGCCGCACCCGTTCGGGCCTGCAACGACGAGAAGGGTCGGCACGGCCGCGAACGCCCGTTCGGTCAGGCGAAATTCTTCTCGGGCGCCTCAAGCACCCGGTCCCCGTCCTTTGTCCGTGCGATATAGGCGCCGTCCGAACGGACACCGTAGAGCGTGCCGCCGGCCTCGAGCTGGGCCGCCAGGTCCGCCTTGATCTGCTCCCGCCAGTCTTTGGGGAACCCCGGAATGTCGGGCGGTGGCGCGTGTGTATGCCGCTGCTTGCTCATGCCGAAGAACATAGCTTCGATCGTCACGCCCTTCAATTCGCTTCCCCGCTATGCGAACCCTGATCGCCATGACGGTTCTCGCCGCGCTCATCGTCCCCGAGCCCGACCGCCGACGAGCTCGACGAGAGAGGCCGTCAGGAGAGGGTCGGCAGGCTCCGGGATGGCGGCGGCGGCTTCCGGGGTGGTCGGCGACAGCCTCAGTCGCCGAGGCGGTTGCTCAGGCGGCCGTCTGTCGCCGGCATTCACGCGCCAGGTCGAACTGATTTTGCAGCCGCAGCCAGAATTCCGCGTTGCTCCAGCCCTGACGTTCCAGCGCCAGGGCCACGGGGGCGGTTACGGACAGCTCGCCGCGGATCAGGCGGTACAGACTGCTCCGGCTCATGGCCAGACCGGCGGCCAGCTCGGTTGCCGTCATGGCCGAATCCGCCAGGCAGTGCCCGATCGTCTCGCCCGGGTGCGTGGGATGGAGCAGCGTCATCGTCCCTCCTCGCCCGATGGTAGCCGATCCACTCGACCGTGCGTTCCTAGGCGAAGCCGAGAAACAGCGCCATCGCCCGGCTGACAGCGATCAGGATGTCGTCCTCGAGGCGGCCGAGGCGTTCTCCCAGCTTGTCCCGCTTCACCGTCATTGCCTTGTCCACCATGACCTGGGACCGCTTGAGGAGGCCGTTTTCCGCGGAGGGCTCCACGGTCAGGCGGACCAGCGGGGCTTCCACCAGCGTGCTCGACACGAGCAGCACCGTGACCGTCGCCGTGCTGCCGAATCGGTCGGACTGAACGACCAGTGCGGGCCGCGGCTTGCAGAAGTCGCCGGCGATCGCGACGGTCACCAGGTCGCCGCGGGTTACGGTGTCCACTCGCTGACGTCCGCCAGGGCGGCGTCCATGGTCTCCAGCAGGTCCGGATCGGCCAGGTCGGCCTCCGCAACGATCCGGCTCTGTCGGCGGCACTCCTCCGCGAAGCCCGGCTTCCTCGCATCCGGCACCCAGATCTGCACGGGGCGAAGGCCCGCCGCGCGCAATGCCGCGCGTCGCTTGCGGACCCGTTCGCTGACCGGTACCGACATCGTGCCCCCCAGAGTTACATGTAACTATTCACCGTAACAGCATCCAGGCATCGCCGCAAACCCACCGCGAATCCGCTCGCCGACATCGAACTGGACGGAAGAGCCCTCAGGAGCCCCGGGATGGCCGAGGCGGCTTTCGGGGTCCGAGGCGACAGCTTCCGTCGCCCGGAACGAATCGATTCGATTCCGGTCGAGATCGGCCAGGATTTCGTCAAGCGCGGCGACCCGCTCGGGCTTGGCCCGGGGCCAGCTCGGTCGCCGTCATGGCCGAGTCCGCCAGGCAGTGCCCGATCGTCTCGCCCGGATGCGTTGGGTAGGCCATTTGCCGCCTCATCCCTTCCTCCCGAAGACCGCCGAGCGGATCGTCTCGAGATCGCCGGGCCGGTCGTGCGACGCATCGGCCACCTCGTCATCGGCGGCGGCGACCCGTCGAGCGGGCGTCGACAGGTAAAGCGCCAAGTCGCGGCGATCGCTCGAACGGACCGGACGGCCGGCCGACGGATCGGGCAAGTCCCGGGCCTCGAACGCGCAGCGCGGGGGACGGTCTTCCTCGCCGTAGATCCTTCTCGCCTCCGCAGCGATCTCCGACAGGGAGCCCCCCGACCCCGCCCGCGTCGCCAGGGCGACGGGCGATTCCGGCGGTAGACAGCGTCCCCTGCGTTTCTTTCCGCCCATGGGCCCTGCCGCCGAATTACGCCGGTGCGTCAGCCAGCTCCAGACGACGTTCGATGCGGTCGAGCCGTTCGCCCTGGCGGTCGAGCCGCTGATGAACCAGCGCGAGGTCGCCCTGCTGGTTGGCCAGCAATTGCTGAATGGCGGCCAGAGTGTGCTCGATCGACGAGACGCGCTGGCGGAGGTCGACAAGATCGTTGTCGATCTTGTCGACCTTGCCGCGGATCGCGCGGAGCTGCTCGAACACCAGGTTCTCGACGTCGGCGTTCATGGCTTCAGCCTACCCCGGATCCGGACAGCCTCCAAGCGGCTTACACCGCCGTGTCCGCGAGCTCCAGACGACGCTCGATGCGCTGCAGCCGTTCGCCCACACGATCGAGACATCGATGAACCAGGACGACATCGCCCTGCTGGTTCGCCAGAAGCCGCTGTATGTCCGCCAGGTGGCGCTCCATCGACAAGACACGCTGGCGGACCTCGCCCATTTCCTGCCGCAGGGCACCGATCTCACCACGGATCGGGCTGAACTGCTCGAGCACCAGGTTCTCGACGTCGGCGTTCATGGCCTCGGCCTAGCCCGAATCCGGACAAGCTCCAAGCGGCAGAGGCAAGAACCGATGCATCCTCACACACCTCCGCCCGTCAGGCCGGATCCACGATTTCCCGGGTGGCGGCCTTCTGGACGAACGCGGACCGGGTCATGCCCCGCATACGCGCCGCCTCGTCCATCGTATCCAGGAATCCCTTGTCCAGACTCAGGTTGACCCGCACGACCCGCTGTCTGTTTTCGACATAGGGAATCATCATCAGGGCAGCGCCCTTCGCTACGCTCCCGGCAACCTCCTCGCGCACAGCTTCGAGCCCACGCGGCCGTGCGGGCTCACCGTCCTCGAAGAAGAGGCTCAGTGCCTCGATCGCGTTCGGAACGATCTCGTCGAACGTATCGGCCGCCGAGAAACATCCCGGCACCTCCGGAAACTGAACTCCATAAGCGCTGTCCGGATCCTTGTCGATCACCGCAACGTAATGCAAGCCTGCCTCCTTCAAATCCAGCCGACCCGTTTCGCAATGCCCCGCGCCGTCCCAAGCGGAATATCCTTCCTCGGATGGGGCACTACCACCACGATCCTGCCCTTCCTGAACTTGTGGTGCGACCCCCGGACACTCACAAGTTCGAAGCCTTCGGCTTGCAGACGGCGGACAATCTCCCGACTATTGAGCAGCATACGCAACTATATACACATCCACGCCTATTTCAATCGCGCGGCGACCGAACACACCGTCCCCGGCCCCCTGTCCCGGGCCGTCTTCATGCATCTGGCGATCTTCAAGCCATGCTCTTCCCAAACGATGGTCCGCCACGCATCCGTGGCGGGGTCGACCGCCCCATAGTCCTGGACCAGACCCCAGCGGGCCTCGCCCGCCGCGCCGGCGAACAGCAGCGCCGCGACGCCCGCCGCGACCAGCCCCCGCACCGGCCACTTGTAGCGGCGACGCGCCGCGGCGACATCCCTGCGCCTGGTCTCGTCCGCCCTGACGGTCCGAAAATATTCCTCGAACTTCTCGGTCGCGTTGACCAGGATCGCGATTTCCCTCGAATCGATGCTGGGAACCTTCTTATCGACCTGCTCGAGCGTCCTTGCTACCGCCTTTTCGATGAGGTCGATCGACGTCATCGCCCCACGGCAAATTCGATCGAACTCTTCCGCCGCCGCCGTCTTCATCTCCTGCACCGCCCGATCCACCTCGACTCCGGTCCGGTCGGCGCCCCTCGTGGCGGGGTAGTCCCCGAAATCGGGTATCTCCGGATTTCCCCCGGCGGCCCGCGTGCCGTTCGCCGGACCCGGGCCCACCTCCGGCGACATCTCCCGCGCCGCCGGCGCCGGCACCCCGCTCGCCGCTTCTTCCCGGCTCTCCGTCCCGGGACCGCGTGTCGCTTCCCCGCTCTCTCCCCCGGCCTCGTCCGTGTCCGGCGCATGGGAATCCGCCACCGCCACGCCTTCCGGCGCCGGCGCCGCGTCCTCCTGAGGCCACGGATCGCCGTGCTTCCACCCCGCGGCCCTCTTCGCGCGGGACTCGTTTGCCCTCTCGACAATATCGGGCGACACCGGCACCGGCGACTTCCGGACCTGCTCGAACGTCAGCTCCGGGCCGGGCGCGTCCGGGTCCGGCCCGTCCGACGGGGCTTCCCACGGGGCCTGTTCCTCATGACGCGCCCCGTCGTCAGAATCGTCCGACGAGTCCCGCTCCCGCGCCTCCTGGCGGGCGCGAATCTCGTCCGCCCGGTGCTCCGGCCGCTCCCACGGCGGGGACTCCCGGGGCGGAGCTTCCTCCGCCGCTGTCCGCTCCGTTTCCGTGCTCGCCGCTTCCGGCCTGCCCTTGTCCTCGCTCATCGCCATCTCCCGTCCTGTCCGGTTTCACCCCCGCCGTTCCTTCCGGCACCCCGTACATTGCGAAGCGCGACCCCGACGCCGCCGACCGCTTGCGCAGCACGAACGGGTTGGGATCGGCCAGCAGACGCGCGTCGGGGCGGGTCCAGTAGCGCGCGTGGTTGAGCGCGAACGCGTCGCGCGGCATGTCCTTGGGCGCGGCGATCACGAACTGATCCTCCGGCCCCATCGTCATGATCTCGTCCGGCGTGACCACGCGCTCCTTCGTCACCGCCACCGAGTCGCTCGTCCTGAGCTGGTCCCCCTGGGGAAGCATCGCGGCCGGCGGCGCCTGGCCCTGATAGGATTCCGACCAGTTCTCGAAGCCCGCCACGCCGATCGCCCTCGACAGCGTGTCCGCGCCGGCAACATCGGTGCGCGGAAACCCGAGAATCTGCAGGACTTCGGCGAGCTCCACCAGCACCTGACGGCTGTCCGGTCCCCACGTCTTGTCGAGCGCGGACACCGACTGCGCGAAACACCAGAAATGCACCCCCCGCCCGGCCGCCAGGTTGTAGCCGTCCATCACCGGCTTGAGATAGCCGACCCTCGGCATCTCGTCGACGATGATAAGCATGTCGCGCTCGAGCGGCGTCATGGAGGACACCGCGTTGGGGATGGTGATCCACAGCCGCAGCCAGGACCGGGCGTGCTCGGTCATCTCCTCCGGCACCACGATGAAGAGATCGACGTCGCCCTTGGCCAGCTCCATCGGATCGAAATCCGACCGCCGGGTATTCGCCTCCAGCTCCGGATAGTTGAGAAACGAAAGCTGGTTGGCGATCGTCGAGAAGTTCGAGCCCGCCTCCTGCTCGCCCACCTGGAGCTGCCGCTCCGCCGCGACGCGCACGAGATCGGCGCCGGGCCCCTTGGCCGTCCGCATGGCCTCGACAACCTTCTTGCGGTCTTGCGCCGGCAGCGTCAGCAGCCTGTGGACCTGCTGAAGGTTCCGTTCCCGGAAACCGTCGGAGAAGCGCACCCAGGCCACGAACCCCGCGATTATCGCGCGCGCCGATTCGTAGAAATGCGTCGACGTGTCGTTGCCGCCGCCAGGCGGCGTCAACAGCGCGTCGAGCAGCACGTTGATGTCGCGCGGCGCCAGCGCCGGGTCGGCGCGGATGAAATCCATCGGGTTGTAACACCGGCTGCGGACCGCCGGCAGGTGAAGGTCCTTCTCCACGTCCACGGGCGCGTCTCCGTTCGCGTTCGCGTGCCCGTTCGCGTTCCCGTTCGACTTCGCCTGGCCCTCCGCCTGCCCGTTCGCCCCCGCGCTCTCCTTCCCGTTCGCCCTCCCGTGCAGGCTGACCACCCCGAAGGGGTCGATCAGCACCGGGCGGCGGCCCATTTCGCGGCGGCGGCGCGCGACGATGCACCAGGTCTCCCCCCTCGGATCGATCAGCACCGTCGAGCCGGGCCAGCCCCGGCCGCCGGGGGCGAGGTAGTTGAGCGCGATCGTCGCCCCCTTGCCCGTGCGGGGCGGGGCGAAGGTGATCGCCGAGCCCTCCAGCGGCCAGGCGATCAGCGGCGCATCGCCCGACGTGCCGGTCTGCCCGAGCAGCACGCCCTGGCCGCGGGCGAGGCGGCGCATGTACTCGTCCTCCAGCAGCTTGGCCTTGCCGAACACCTCGGAGGCGGAGCGTTTCTTGGACCTTCCCCGGTTGCGCGCCAGCAGCCGCCCGGCCATGTCGGACCAGACCAGTCCCGTGGGGATCGCGGCCGCGACCGAGCCCGCGACCAGGAGGCTTCCCAGCGTGTCGAGCGCCAGCAGCCCCTCGAAGAAACGGCCGATGCCCATCGCCGCCGCCGGGCGCACCGCCTCGAGCCAGATCGTGCCGCCGCAGAGCAGAAGCGCGCCGGTATAGACCCCCATGCTCGGTGCCGCGTTCCGGCCGCCGCGGTCGAGCGCCATGTAGACCGCGATCGTCGCCGCCACCGCGGCCGCGAGGACGGCGAGGCGGATCTCCCGGGCGGCGCCCTCCTCGATCAGCCAGCCGATCCAGAGCCCCGCCGCCGCCGGCGGCAGCGCCGCGCCCGCGGCGACAATCGCGAATTTCTTCATCAATCCATCCTCGCATTGCGGACGCTCGGCCGGTCCGCCATCGTGAAGTTCGGGCGCGCGCCCCTGAGCCCCGAGAGCCTGCCGAACCCTCCGGTCACGCCCGCCCCCGCCTCGTCGGCCGAGACCCGTCCGGTACCCTGCGCGCCGATCCAGCCGAGCACGGCGTCGGGCAGGATGTCGATCAGCTTGAAGCAGGCGTTGAGGATGCCGTAGGCGACGAAGACGTAGATCGCCAGCATGGCAAGGAAGCTCACCAGCCCCAGCCCGCCCGAGGAAGCCGAATCCGCCATCTTCACAAGCCAGGTCTCGTTGAACAGACCCATCGCGACGACGAACGTGAAATACCCCAGCACCAGCCCGAACAGCATGAGCACCGGGCGCAGCAGGAGGCCCGGCAGGAACAGCCAGCCCTGGCGCGCGCCCTCCACCATCAGGCGGTTCCCCTCGCCCCGGGTGACGTGCGCCGCCAGGAACACCGTCACCGCGAGCACCGCCTCGACCACCGCGAGCAGCCAGGCGAGGATGCCGAAAAGGAAGCGGATGAAGGGGATCGCCGGCAGGAAATAAGCGAGCACCGCGCCGGCGACCAGGAGCACCCCGATCGCCATCGTCACGAACCCGTCCATCACGTCCCAGCTCGCCTCGAAGAAGTCGAGGCCCTTGCCGAACACCGGGACGATCTCGAGGAGGTTCACCCCGACCGCCGTCCCCGCGAGCGCCCCGATCGCGGCAAGACCGCCATCCAGCAGCGCGTGCCCGGTCGCCGTGAGATCGAGCAGCGGATTGTCGCTGTCCGCCGCGAGCACGGTCTCGAAATCGATGAAGTGCAGGATCCGGTCGAGCGTCGAGCTGCCGCGCCCGGCGACCGTCGCGCGCGGCCCGGTCCCGCCGTCGGACAGCGCGACCGGAACCGCCTGCCACGAGGCGGACTGTCCGAGCGAGGCGGTCGTCGCCTGGACCGCGGCCCAGGCGTCCTTCGACCACTTCTCGACTTCCGGGGAAGGAAGCGAGGCCCGCGGCACGTTGCGCGCCGCCGACTGCATCTTCGCGGTCTCCCCCGCCAGCGTCACCACGAAGCTCGCCGCGCCCAGCCAGCCGAGCTCCTTCGCGTCCTCCGCGACCGCCTCCCGGAGCGCCTGGTTCCCCTTTTCCTCCGCCTCCTTGATCCTGATCTCCAGGATCGCGCGGTAAGTCCCCGCCGCGCCGATCCTGTCGAGCTCGCCGGCGACATCCGGCAGCGCCCCGCCATACGCCGCCGAGGCGGGAACGAAGAGCTCTCCGATGCGGCGCGCCAGCTCGACGAGCTGCTGCGCATGCACCGTGCCCCAGGCCGATCTGTGACCCCTCGCCGCGATCCCCCGCGCCCCGTCCTCCTCGAGCCCTGAGAAGCGGACCGCGCCGCACATGTCGCGCGGCATCCCGCCGCCGGTCCCGTCATAGTGACGGATCTCAGCCGACGGCGCCCCCTTCTTCGCCTTCGCGCGCGCCCAGCGGCGCTTCTCCACCGCCGGCGCCGATGCGTCCGGCTTCTCCATCCAGCCCTGCTGACCCCGCACCTCGAGCCCCTCGCGCACCCTCACATAGGGCGCGTCGCCGGCGCGGGCCGCCTGCTCGTTCGCGACGTACATGCAGATTTCCGAAAGCAGGGTGATCGACAGAAGCGCGCGCCACTCGTTCTCGCGCGGCCACGGCAACGCCGCGCGGCCCTTCCCCAGCGTCTCCACCGAGAACGGCTGCCACACCGCGGTCGCAAAATCCCCGCCCGCGCGCGCGAGCCCGACCACGATATGCTGCGCGCCCGAGGCCCCGCCCGGCAGCGGCGCCATCAGGGCCACCGCCAGAACGATGCGCAGGATTTCCCAGCCGCCGAAACCCCAGCGGCCCTCCCGCGCGGTATCCACCGATCCGGTCACCGTGTGCCAGATCAGCAGGAACCCCGCGAGGAGAAGGACCCCGGAATTGAACACGAACAGCATCTGGCCCAGCGATGTCGACTCGTCGAGATCGAACCCGCTCAGGAACCCCAGGATCTTCCGCGTGCCGACATCCTCGACCGCGAACAGCCCGGGATCCACGGTCTGCGCGCCGGCGCCACCGGCGCCGGCGAGGCCCAGGGCGAGCAGGGCCGCGCCCGACGCCGCGAGCACGACGCCGGCGGACGCGGACGCGCGGCCGGCCGGAAGGAGAACGCTCGACGGGTTCGGGCGGCCGCCGGGTCCTCCGAGCGCGCGGGACAGCGCGGCGATCCGCGACGCGGCGCCCCGCGCGCTCCGGAGTCCGCGGCCGAACTCCGGCAGCAGGACGAGCCGCAGGATGCCGCCCGGGCGCATCCGCCTTCAGTTCACGCCCGAGGCCGGGTTGGAGAGCCCGGGCAGGCGGCGCATCGCCTCGGCCTCGATCGCGAGCCGGGCGGCGGCCGAGGCACCGGCGCGCTCGGCGGTGCGCCAGCGCTCCCAGTCCAGCATCAGCGAGATCGTCTGCAGGGTGACGATTTCGCGGAGCAGGTTGGAATCCGTCATCCCCTGAAGCCGGACGAACCAGTCCGGATCCTCGAAGCGCCGCGCGGCGAGGATCTCGAGCAGCTCGTAGCGGCTCACCGGCTTGGACGCATCGCGCCCGGGTACCAGCGCGGCCGCCCACGCCCCGAGCGCCGCGCCGGGCGCGCGCAGCCCCCGCGAATGCGCGAAATAGTCGGCCGCCAGCGCCGACCGCGCGTCGGCCGCGCGCACCAGCAGCACGCGGCGCCGCTCCGAGCTGGTCTCCGCCGTCCCGACCGGCGCCGGGTCGAACACCACCGGCGCGGCCAGGTTGCGCGACAGCTCGATCGCCGTCCGGCGCTCCTCCGAGGTCCCCAGCGTCCCCCGGTCGAACAGGTTGCCGGGCTTCAGGTCGGCCGCGTGCATGTCGGCCGCCCCGCCGCACGCCGCCGCGTCCTCGCCGAGCCGCGCCCCGTTGCAATAGCGCCGCATCACCGCCTCGAAACGCTCTACATTGTCGGCCGCCGCGCCCGACGTCACGCTGCGGTCGCCAGCGATCCGCCCGATGCCGGCGGCGGCCGCCTTCCGCTTCTCTTCGGCCGCCGCCCGCGTCGCCTGTGCGAGCCCCCGCGCCCCGGTCGCCGTGCTGCAACCCCGGCGCGTCGGCCGGCGCTCGCGGACGATCCGATTCTCCTCGATCTCGCGCGCGGTCTGGGCGCGCAGCTTCGCATGCGCCCCGAGCCCGTCGACGATCGCCTTGGTGGACTGGGCCTGGTAGCCCGAGAGCTGCCCGGTCTGGAGCCGCAGCGTCTCGTTGATCGAGCTCTCCATCGCGTCGATCCGCCCCGAGATGTTGCGGATCACCCGGCTTGCCTCGGCCCGGTCGTTGTCGGTCCGGTCGCATTTTCCGCTGCCGCCGCCGAATATCGCGTGCGCGGCATCGGCGGTGCCCAGCGCCGCCAGCGCGGCGGCGATCGCGATCGCCTTCCTCATGCTCCCACTCCCTTCAGTTTCCGCCCAGCAGATCGCGGAACAGCTCGGTCCTCGAGGGCCGCCGGGACGGGACCGGAACGGTCGCGGGCGACGATGCCGGCGCCACGCCCGGGGCGGGCGGCTCCGGGGACGGGCGGCCGCGCTCTATTTCGTCGAGCACGTTTCCCCTCTCGGTCGCGATATCGAGCCCGGGCAGCCGCTCGAGCTCCGGCGCGAAGATCCTCGCGTCGAGGCTCCGGCCGACATAGCGCCCGAACGTCTCCCGCGCGCGGTCGCAGATCAGCCGGTTCAGCAGCCCCACGATGTCCGACATCGCCCGGCCGGGATCGAACAGGATGTTCGAATGCGCGTAATCGAACATCCGGCTCACGCAGGAGAGGTCGAAGATCGACTCGGGATCGCGAATCCCCATTTCGGCGTGGCGCACCGCCCGGAAATCCTCCCTCGCGCCGGCCTCGGCGCTGGCCGCGAGCGCCCGCTCGACCTCGGGATCGCAATCCCCCTCCCGCGCGGGCGCGTCCTGCCCGGCCGCCGGCGCGGCGGCCGCGAGCGCGGCCGCGAACGCCGCCGCCC
>JAPPIT010000166.1 GCA_028820505.1 Defluviicoccus sp. | reverse complement strand
GTGACAACGGGAGGGCAGATGCGGGCAGGCCGCGATCCGTGTCCCGATCCGGCGGAAGAGCCGGAAACCCGCCCGTGCCAACGCCTTGCGCCGGGTCCGCCCCATCTTAACCGGACAGCAATGGAACAAGTCCGGGGATGACGGGAGAACCGGCGCGGAACCGTTGCCGCCGTCAGCCGCTGTCGAACTCCGCCGCGAAGACGGCCGAGAGCCGGTCGGCGAAACGCGCGGCGGCGATGGGCAGCACGCGGCCCCTGAGCTGTCCCATGTGGAGCAGGCTGGGCGGGATGTCGCGGGGATCGACCGGCCGGCTCGCGAGGTCGGGCCGCGCGGCGGCGTCGGGCACGCCGACCGGGATCTGGAACGAGATCATGCCGCCGGCCGCCGCGTAGGCGAGCAGGAACTCGTAGCTGTCCGATTCGACCGCCGGCTCGAGATGGGCGCCCGCCGCCGACGCGACGCTCTGCAGCAGGAAGCGCAACCCGTCCGGCGCGGCGGGCAGCGCGAGCGGATGGTTGAGACACTCGCCGAGCCGCACGACCCCCTGCGCAGCCAGCGGGTGGTCCTTCGCCATCACGCAATGGACCGGCTGGCGGATCGTCATCACGGTCTGGAACTCGGCCGAACGGGAGGGCTCGAAGACGAGCGCGATGTCGGCGGAGTAGTCGGCGAGCGCGCGCTCGGCGGCTTCGCGGTCGCGCACCAGGACGTTGAACGTGACCGCCGGGTGCTCGCTGCGATAGGCCTCGATCTGGCGCGGCAGGAAATAGGGCATCAGCGCCTGCGCGCAGGCGATCGACACGTGACCGCGCCGGACGCCGGAGAGGTCGGCGATCTGCGAGCGCACCCGGGCCATGTCGGACAGCTGGTTGCGGATGTGGTGCAGCAGGATCTCGCCCGCGGTGTTCAGCCGGACGCCGCGCGGCAGGCGCTCGAAGATCGGCACGCCCAGCTCCTCCTCCAGCGACAGGATGCGCCGGTTGAGCGCCGAGGCGGTGATCGCCAGCGTATCGGCCGCGCGCCGGATCGACCCCGCCCTTGCGACCTCTTCCACGTAGCGGAGCGGGGTCAGATGCCTCATGGACGCATTTCCGTTCGTTCGATTTTTTGCAGCGTTCCAGTGCGAAACTAACAGCGGAACGTGACACTTGCCATGACTAGATTGCGCTCACGGCGGCGCCCGGCCCGGACCGGTGAGGTCGGCGCCCACGGTTTCCAGCCGGAGCAGGAAGATGAAAAAGCAACTTCTCCCGTGGGGTGCGGTGGCCGGCGCGTTGCTCGCCTCGCCGGCCGAAGCCGCCGTGTCGGCCGAGGCCGCCTACGTGTTCAACAGCTTCTCGTTCCTGGTCTGCGGCGCGCTGGTGATGTTCATGGCGGCCGGCTTCGCGATGCTCGAATCGGGGCTGGTGCGGGCCAGGAACACGGCCGCGATCTGCCTCAAGAACATCGCGCTCTACTCGATCGCCGGGCTGATGTTCTACCTGATCGGCTACGACCTGATGTACACCGGCGTCGACGGCGGCCCGATCGGCTCGCTGACGCTGCTCTACAATCCGAGCGAGCTCGAGCTTTCGCTGATCAACGCCGACGAGAACGGCCGGGAGGCCGCGCTCGCCGCGCTGATGAAGGCCGGGACCGGCTATTCCTCGATGTCCGACTGGTTCTTCCAGATGGTGTTCGTCGCCACCGCGGCGTCGATCGTCTCCGGCGCGCTCGCCGAGCGGATCAAGGTGTGGCCCTTCCTGGTTTTCGTGGTCGTGCTCACCGGCGCGGTCTATCCGATCGTCGGGGCTTGGACCTGGGGCTCGGGCTGGCTCGCCGAGATGGGGTTCTCCGATTTCGCCGGGTCCACCATCGTGCACTCGACCGGCGGCTGGGCGGCGCTCGCCGGCGCCCTGATCCTCGGGGCGCGAAAGGGAAAGTACGGGCCGGACGGGCGGATCAACCCGCTGCCCGGCGCCAACATTCCGCTGGCGACGCTCGGCACCTTCGTCCTCTGGCTGGGATGGTTCGGCTTCAACGGCGGCTCGCAGCTCGCGCTCGGCTCGGCGCTCGACGCGGCCGCGATGTCGATCGTCTTCGTCAACACCAACCTCGCCGCCGCCGCGGGCGTGGTGGCGGCGATGGCGCTGACCCAGATCCTCTACAGGAAGATCGATCTGACGCTCACCCTCAACGGCGCGATCGGCGGGCTGGTGGCGATCACCGCCGGCCCGGATCTCCAGAACCACCTGATGGCGGTCATAGTCGGCGGGATCGGCGGCGTGCTGGTGGTGTTCGCCGTGCCGCTGCTCGACAGGCTCAGGATCGACGACGTGGTGGGCGCGATCCCGGCCCATCTGGTCGCCGGCATCTGGGGCACGCTCGCGGTCGGCATCTTCGGCGGGGGCGACTTCCTGGTGCAGCTGATCGGCGTCGTCGCCGTGGGCGCCTTCGTGACCGTGGTCTCCGCCGTCGTCTGGTTCGCCATCCGCGCCGTCATGGGCCTCCGGATCGACGAGGAAGCGGAACGCCTGGGGCTCGACCAGGTCGAGCTCGGCATCGAGGCCTACGCCGAGTTCGGCAAGGGCTCGCAGTCGATCGCGTAGTCCGGGACCGGCCTCAGGCCGCGGCGTCGAGGAAGCCCGCCACGATGTCCTGGAAGACGCCCGCGCCGTAGGCGTAGCACGCCGTCCCCACCTGCACGCCGGCCGCGCCCGCGTTGATGTAGTCGAACACGTCGCGGCCCTCGAACACGCCGCCCACCCCGACGATCGAGATGCGCGCGGGCAGCAGCGTGCGAAGCTGCTTGACGTGGCCGAGCGCGACCGGCTTGAGCGGGCGTCCGCCGAGCCCCGCGAGCCCGTTGCCGCCCATCGCCTGGCGCCCGCTGTCGTCGAAGGCAAAGGCGTTGGGAACGGTGTTGACGGCGACGACCTCGCCGACCCGCCCCGATTCCACCATGATCCCGGCGAGGCGCTTCAGCAGCATCGGATCCGACGGCGCGAGCTTGACCGCCAGCGCGATACGCCGGGGCGCGATCTCGCCGGCCTGCCGGCAGATCCGCCGGGTCAGGTCGGGATCGAGGGCGAAGACCGGCTTCTGGTCCGCCCCGTCCCATACGTTGGGGCAGCTCAGGTTGATCTCGACGGTGTCGATGTCGAACGCCGACAGCCCGTCGATCAGGACGCGGTAGTCCTCGACCGAGAACCCGGCGACGCTGACCCGGAGGCGTTTTCCGGCGGCGTGCACGCGCTCGGCGATCCCGGGCATCTCCGCGCGGTACCATTCGAGCCCCGGATTGGGCAGGCCGAGCGCGTTGAGCGAGGCGCCGGTCGCGTCGTCGATCCAGAACGTGTTGCCCGAATTGCCCTGGCGCGGCAGCACGGTGACCGAGCCCAGATTCACCTCGGTAACCGGGGCGGCGCAGAACCGCCCGACATCGTCGAGCGTCTTGCACATCCCCGCCGCGTTCATGAGTTTCAGGTCATCCACGGTCGGTCCTCCGCTGCGGCCTCCGCCTCACGCATAGGCGCGCTCCTCCCTCACGCCCCCCGGCGCGGCGGTCGGCGGGGCGAGCTCGCCGAACACCCAGAGCAGGACCGCCATGCGGACGAACAGCCCGTTCCGCGCCTGCTCGAAATAGCGCGCCTGCGGCAGGCGGTCGATCGCCTCGGGAAGCTCGCGGTTGCGCGGCAGCGGGTGCAGCACGATGGCGTCGTCGTGCAGCGCGGAAGCGAGGGATTCGGTGAGCGCGTAGGAATCGCCGCCGGCCGCCACGTCATGGCGCTCGCTCTGGGTCCGGGTCATGTAGATCACGTCGGAGTCCGCGACGAGCGACGGGCTCAGCCCGTCATGCAGGGCGACCGAAAGGCCGCTCTCGCGCACAAGACCCTCGACCGGTTGCGGGATCTGCATGATCTCGGGGGCGACGAAATTCACCTTGCCGGCGAAGCCCGCCGGGGTGCCTTCCAGCATGGCGGCCAGATAGGCGAGCGAATGCACCGTCCGGCCCTTGAGCAGGTCGCCGACGAAGGTGACGCGGAGGTCGCGCCGCCCCGGAAACCGCTCGGCGATGGTGAAGAGGTCGAGCAGCGCCTGGGTCGGGTGCTCGCCGTCGCCGTCGCCGGCGTTGATCACCGGCACGTCGCTGACCGCCGCGGCGCGCGCCGCCGCCCCCGTCTCCTTGTGGCGCAGCACGATCACGTCGCCGTAGCCGCTCTCGATCCGGATCGAGTCCTCGAGCGTCTCGCCCTTGATCGCCGACGAGAACTCGGCCGCGTTCTCGGTGGTGATGACCTTGCCGCCGAGCCGCGCCATCGCCGCCTCGAAGGAATGGCGGGTGCGGGTCGAGGCCTCGTAGAACAGCGAGATCATCACGTGGTCGCGCAGCGCGTTCCAGTGCGGCGACCAGCGCACCCGCGCGCGCCTGCCCCGGCCGGCATGCTGGCGCTTGGAAGCGGCGGCGGATCGGAATACGGAGTCGAGAAAGCTCGGGGTGAAGTCGCGGACGGTGACGACGTGGCGGAGCATCTCGATCCGGTGCGTCCCTCGGTGGGCGGTTCGGAAGGTAGGGCGGGACGGCCGAATCGTCGACATCTAGTAGCCAGATACGAGGACTCGTACAAAATATCGTAGCAGTGCGGTCCCTCGATACGGCGCTGACGCGCCTACTCGGGATGAGGACTTCTTTTCCCCTCACCCTGAGTAGCGGCCGCAGGCCGCGTATCGAAGGGCGCCTCCTCCTTACATCCCGTCCCTCGATACGGCGCTGACGCGCCTACTCGGGATGAGGGGCTTGCTTGTTTCCCTCACCCTGAGTAGGCGCGTCAGCGCCGTATCGAAGGGCGGCGTGGGAAATCCGCCGAGTTCTGTTAACCTGTCGCCCGAACTCGCCACCGGGGACAGCCCATGCCCGTTCCGACGACCTGCTGGGAGTGCAGCACGCGCTGCGGCGCGCTGGCGACGCTGGAGGACGGCGCGGTCGCCAAAGTCGGCCCCAACCCCGACCATCCGGGCTCGAAGGGCGCGTTCTGCGTCAAGGGCATAAGGGGCATGCGCGAGCTGACCGACCATCCGAACCGGCTGGTGCGGCCGATGCGAAGGCGCGGCGAGCGCGGCGCCGGCGCGTGGGAGGAGATCGGCTGGGACGCGGCGCTGGATACCGTCGCCGACCGGCTGCTGGAGGTGCGCGAGGCGCACGGCCCGCTCTCGCTGATCGGCGCGGTGTCCTCGGCCTTCTTCAGCCGGGGCGCGATGGTGGCGCTGCTGATGCGCGCGCTGGGCTCGCCCAACTGGCTGATGAACCAGGATCTCTGCGGCGGCTGCCGGGCGCTGAGCGACAAGCTGACCGGGCTCTCGGCGATCGGCGGCGAGGACATCGACAACACGCGCTGCGCGCTGATCGTGGGGCGCAACCCGTCCGCCGCCGACGCCGTGCAGTGGCAGGCGCTCAAGCGCGCCAGGGCGAACGGCGCGCGGACCGTCGTCATCGACCCGGCGCGCACGCCCGCGGCGAAGAACGCCGACCTCTGGCTCCGCCCGCGCCCCGGCACCGACGCGGCGGTCGCGCTCGGCATGGTGAACGTGACGATCGCCGAACGGCTCCACGACGCCGATTTCGTCGCCCGCTGGTGCCACGGCTTCGACGCGCTGAAGGAACGTGCCGCGCGCTACACCCCCGCCGAGGCGTCCGGGCTCTCCGGCGTTCCGGCCGACGACATCGTGCAAGCCGCGCGGATGTATGCCGACGGCCCCTCCACCTTTGTCAGCGGCCACGGGATCGACGCCTTCTCGGCCGGCGTCCAGACCTTCCGCGCCTTCCACGCCCTGGTGGCGATCAGCGGCAATCTCGACCGGGCGGGCGGCAATCTCCGGGTCAAGCGGCCGAAGGGATTCCGCAACTATATCGAGCTCCTGCACGACCCCGCCTTCCGCCTGCCGCCGGAGACCGAGGCGCGGACCATCGGGCGCGAGCGGTTCCCGCTCTGGGCCGGGCCGGAGGGCTGGCAGACCGCCTGCCACAACCCGACCGCCATCGAGGCGATTCTGACCGGCGAGCCCTACCCGGTCCGCGCGATGTATCTCAGCGGGGTCAACATCGCGGTCACCTACCCCGATACGCGGAAGACGGTCGCGGCGCTGCGCTCGCTCGATTTCCTCTCGGTCGTCAGCCACTCGATGACGCCGACGGCGGCGCTGGCCGACATCGTGCTGCCCAAGACCACCGGGCTGGAGGAGGAGGAAATCTCGCTCGACATGTCGGGGCCGTGCGTCAGCTACACCCGTCCCGTGGTCGCGGCGCGCGGCATGGCGCGGTCCGATTTCGAGATCGCGACCGACCTCGCCGACCGGCTGGAGGCGCGCGGCATCGCGGCGCGCAAGTTCCTCCCCTGGCGCACCAAGCGGGAGTTCAACGCCTTCCTGCTGGGCGACAACGGGATTTCCTTCGACGAGCTGGAGGAAAAGGGATACGCGCGCTTCCCCTACGAACTCGGGAATTTCGAAGCGGCCGGCTTCCGCACGCCGACCGGCAAGATCGAGCTCCGTTCCGAGACGCTCGCCCGGCTCGGCCTCGATCCCCTGCCCGATTTCGTGCCGCCGAGGGCCGAGCGCGCCGCGCCGGCGGTGCGCCGCGACTATCCGCTGATCCTGCTGACCGGGGCGCGCGAGAAGGCCTACCACCATTCGCGCTACCGCGACCACGGCTGGGCGCGCAAGGTCTCGCCCTACCCCCGCCTACAGGTGCATCCCGAGACCGCCGCCGCCCTCGACCTCGCCGCCGACGACTGGGTGGAGGTCGAGACGCCCGACGCCGACGGCGCCTGCGCGCTCAGGGTCTCGGTGACCGAGGACACCGCGCCGGGCGTGGTGCGGACCGGCATGGGATGGTGGCTGCCGGAGGCGCCGGGCCCCGACTTCGGCGCGTTCTCGGTCAACATCAACGCCGCCATGTCCTATGGCGGGCCGTGGGACCCGGTGACCGGTTCGGCGGATACGCGCGGCCTGCTGTGCCGCGTCCGTCCGCTGCCCGCCGGCACTCCGCCGCCGATCGCATGACCGGCCGCGTCGAAGCGAAGCTCGCGGCGATGGGGCTCGAACTCCCCGAGCCCTTCGCCTATCCGAGCGCCAACCGCACCGGCTGCGTCGAGACGGGCAGCCTCCTCTTCGTCTCCGGCCACCCGCCGCCGGCCGCGCTCGGCGCCGCGATGCGGGGCAAGGTCGACGCCGAAATCCCGGAGGACGAGGCTTACGACACCGCGAGGAAGACGGCGCTCAATATCTTCGCCTCGGTCCAACGCCATCTCGGATCGCTCGACCGCGTGCGGCGGGTGGTCAAGATCAACGGCTACGTCAACTCCTCGCCCGGCTTCGAGCGCCAGTTCGCGGTGATCGACGGGGCGTCCGACCTCCTCTACGAACTCTACCCCGAAGCCCACGCCCGCACCGCCGTCGGCGTCGCCGAGCTCCCCCGCGGCTTCCCCATCGAGATCGAGGCGGTCTTCGAGATCGGGTAGCGCCAGGCCGACGACACCTCGTCCGTCATGCCCGGACAAGTCCGGGCAAGACAAGGGGGGACGGACGGAAAACCGGAAACGGCCAAAAAATGATCTAAAAGGGAAAGTCACTCTTGACTCGGGACGCGTTCGAGACCATATTTCGCACAGTGGGGAAGTGGGGGCGCCGGAGGAGATGCCGGCGCCCCCTTTTCCGTCCCGTTCCCTCCCGACCGCCCCGGGCGGGGCGCCCTCACCCGTCGTGGTCGGCGCAGGCCGACCATGACGAAACGGGAAGCCCGCCGCCGTCTCCCCCGCCGTCATGCCCGGACTTGTTCCGGGCGTCCACGCGGGTCCGCCGCCTCGCCCGCCCCCGGCTCGCAACGCGATGCCGCAAGACGTGGATGCCCGGAACGAGTCCGGGCATGACGGAAGAGCGGACGAAACGCCGTGGGTCTCGCGCCCGCCCATGCGGAGGGCACGATCGTGATGCGACCGCCGTCGTCACCGAGGCGGTCGTCACCCGCCGCGCGCGCACGGTCGGCATTTGCCGACGAAAATGTCGACCGGCGGGTCGAGTCGGCAAATGTCGACATTCCCGCTCGGCATTTGCGGGGCGCGAATGTCGACCCGGTAGCGATTTGTCTACCCGATGCCTATGTCGACGGCAGGCCCCGGATCGGGACACGGATCGCGGCCCGACCGTACGCGTCGCCCTTGCCCCGCCGTCATGCCCGGACTTGTTCCACTGCTGTCCGGTTTAGACTTTCGGGACGGGTCGTGCGCCGATGGGCGGGAAGAATGTCGGGCGGGACAGGCATCTTCCGGTACTCCTCTCCCCTCAGTCGTCATGCCCGGACTTGTTCCGGGCATCCACGTCTCGCGGCAAGGCGGTGCGAACCGGGGACAAGCGAGACGGCAGACCCACGTGGATGCCCGGAACAAGTCCGGGCATGACGAAAAAGGGGTAGATGCCGGACGGGGGCGAACGCGTGGATGGCCGGTCCGGGTCCACTGCTGTCCGGCTAAGACTTCGGGCTGGCGCCACCCTCTCGTCATTTCGACCGGAGCCGGCCCGAAGGGTCGGCTCCGGTCGAAATGACGAGGGGCGCGGGGCGAGGGCTCGGTCCGGGCGGTCCCGCCGGAATCGCGCGTGGGGCGGATTCGGGGCTCCGAAGGCCGATTTCGGGACAGAATCGGAAGGGAGAAAAAACGTCGTGAAATCCGGGACTTGTCGGATTATTTACCCTGAAAGATCATTTTTTTCTTGACTCGGGACGCGTTTTGGGGTAGATTTGGGAGAGTGGAGAAGTGGGGGCGCCGGAGATGCCGGCGCCCGTTTTCGTGAAGCGCCGTTGCGGCTATTGTGCGGCGAAGGGAATCGGAGGGAAACGACGGTGGCATCCGACGGCAAGGGCAATCTGCGCGAGTTGAGGAATTTCGTGGGCGGCGAATTCGTCGCCTCGGGCAGCACGTTCGAGAACGTGACGCCGGTCGACGGCACGCTGATCTCGCTGGTCCACGAGGCCGACCGGGCCATCGTCGACCGCGCCGTGGACGCCGCGCGCGATGCCTATTACGGCGCCTGGGGCAAGCTCACGACCGAGCAGCGCTGCAACCTGCTCTATGCCGTCGCGGACGGGATCGAGGCCCGGTTCGACGAGTTCGTCGACGCCGAGTGCGCCGATACCGGAAAGCCCAAATCGCTCGCCAGCCACCTCGACATCCCGCGCGGGGCGGCGAATTTCCGCATCTTCGCCGACCTGATCAAATCGGTCGGCACCGAAGCCTATATGCAGGAGACGCCGGACGGGCGCGGCGCGGTGAACTACTCGGTGCGCCAGCCGCACGGCGTGGTCGGCGTGATCTCGCCCTGGAACCTGCCGCTGCTCCTGTCCACCTGGAAGCTCGCGCCGGCGATGGCGTCGGGCAACGCGGTGATCCTGAAACCCTCGGAGGAGACCCCCACCACGGCCACCCTGCTCGCCGAGGTGATGAAGTCGGTCGGCGTGCCCGACGGCGCGTTCAACGTGGTGCACGGCTTCGGCCCCGATTCGGCGGGCGAGTTCATCACCACGCACGAGGGGATCCACGCGGTCACCTTCACCGGCGAGACCGCGACCGGGCGCGAGATCATGAAGGCGGCGTCGGCCAACATAAAGGCGCTTTCCTTCGAGCTCGGCGGCAAGAACCCGGCGATAATCTTCGCCGACGCCGATTTCGACGCCGCGATCGACGGCACCGCGCGCTCGGTCTTCGCCAATACCGGCCAGGTCTGCCTGAGCTCGGAGCGGGTCTATGTCGAGCGCCCGGTCTACGAGCGTTTCGTCGATACGCTGAAGCAGCGCGGCGAAGCGATGGTGATCGGCCGGCCGGAGGACAGCGCGACCCAGATGGGCCCGCTGATCAGCCGCGAGCACCGGGAGAAGGTGAGTTCCTACTACGCGCTCGCCGCCGAGCTCGGCGCCGAGACGGTCACCGGCGGCGGCATCCCCGCCTTCGGCGACGAACGCGACGCGGGCGCCTATATCGAGCCCACGATCTTCGCCGGCCTCGGCGAGGACACGAGGGTCCAGAAGGAGGAGATCTTCGGCCCGGTCTGCCACATCGCCCCGTTCGACGACGAGGACGAGGCGGTGGCGATGGCCAACGATACCGAATACGGGCTCGCCTCGGTGGTGTGGACCACCGACCTCTCGCGCGGCCACCGGGTCAGCCAGGCGATGGAGGCCGGCATCAACTGGGTCAATTGCTGGTTCCTGCGCGATTTGCGCACGCCGTTCGGCGGCATGGGGCTCAGCGGGATCGGGCGCGAGGGCGGCCAGCACGCGCTCAACTTCTATTCCGAGCAGAAGAACATCTGCGTCAAGCTGTAGGGGGTGCGGGCGGTGTCCGGGTTTCAAATCCAATTCGTCATGGTCGGCGAAGGCCGACCATGACGTAAGGGAAACGAACGGAGTACGGCATGAACGAAGACGCGATCGCGAAGGCGGCGGCCGACATCCGCAAGGCCTGGGAGGACGGCGAGCCCATCGAGCCGGTGCGCGAGACCCTGCCGGAGGGCGACGTGGACGCCGCCTACCGCGTGCAGCAGACCAACACCGATCGCTGGATCGAGGCGGGCCGCCGGATCGTCGGGCGCAAGATCGGGCTGACGGCGAAGGCGGTGCAGCGGCAGCTCGGCGTCGACCAGCCGGATTACGGCATGCTGTTCGCCGACATGTGCGTGGTCGACGGAGACGAGATCGCCGCCGGCAGCGTGCTCCAGCCGCGCTGCGAGGCCGAGGTCGCGCTGGTGCTCCATTCCGCGCTCGACCGCGAGCAGCTCACCCTGATCGACGTGATCGACGCCGTCGCTTATGCGCTCCCGGCGATCGAGGTGGTCGGCTCGCGCATCGCCGGGTGGAACATCAACATCGTCGATACCGTGGCGGACAACGCGTCGTCGGGGCTGTTCGTCCTCGGCACGCGCCCGGTGATGCTCGACGACCTCGATCTCCGCGAATGCGGCATGGTGATGGAGAACAGGGGCGACCAGGTCTCCATCGGCGCCGGGGTGGCCTGTCTCGGCAACCCCCTGAACGCGGCGCTCTGGCTCGCGCGCAAGATGGTCGAGGTCGGCATGCCGCTCGACGAGGGCGACACGATCATGACCGGCGCGCTCGGGCCGATGGCGCCCGTGGTCTGGGGCGACGTGGTCGAGGCGCGGATCGAGGGACTCGGCTCGGTCAGGGCCGCCTTCGCCGCCTGAGGAGTGGAACGATGAAGACACGGGTTGCCATCGTCGGTTCCGGCAATATCGGCACCGACCTGACGATCAAGATCCTGGAGACCTCGGACACGCTCGAAATGGGCGCGCTGGTGGGAATCGATCCCGATTCCGACGGGCTCGCCCGCGCGCGCTCGAAGGGCGTCGCCACCACCCACGAAGGGCTGGAAGGGCTGACGCGCATGCCGGAATGGGCGGACATCGAGATCGTGTTCGACGCGACCTCGGCGGGCGCGCACGCGGCCAACGCGGCGATCTGCCTGGAGCACGGCAAGACCATCGTCGACCTGACGCCCGCCGCCATCGGCCCCTATGTCGTGCCGGTGGTCAACATGGACGAGCATCTCGATGCGCCCAACATCAACATGGTCTCCTGCGGCGGGCAGGCGACGATCCCCATCGTCCACGCCGTCGACCGGGTGGCCAGGGTGCATTACGGCGAGATCGTGGCCTCCATCTCGTCGAAGTCGGCGGGGCCCGGCACGCGCGCCAATATCGACGAGTTCACCGAAACCACGTCGAAGGGGATCGAGGTCGTCGGCGGCGCCGAGCGCGGCAAGGCGATCATCGTGCTCAACCCGGCCGAGCCGCCGCTCCTGATGCGGGACACGATCTACGTGCTGAGCGAGGACGGCGACACCGACGCCATCGTGAAATCCATCGAGGACATGGTGGCCGAGGTGCAGGCCTACGTGCCCGGCTACCGGCTCAAGCAGGAGGTGCAGTTCGAGCGCTTCGGCTCCAACAACCCGCTCCGCATCCCCGGGCTCGGGGAGTACACCGGCATCAAGTCCTCGATCTTCCTCGAGGTCGAGGGCGCCGGCCACTATCTGCCGACCTATGCCGGAAATCTCGACATCATGACCTCGGCCGCGCTCAAGACCGCCGAACGGCTGGTCGAGCGGCGGTCGGCGTAGGGCGTTTCCGTTTTCCGTGGAACCGTTCCTCCTGTCCCCCACCGTCATGGTCGGCGAAGGCCGACCATCCACGTTTTGTTTTTTTTCGGTCGATACCGAAAAACTCGTGGATGGTCGGCCTTCGCCGACCATGACGGAGAGGAGGGGGCCGGACCGGTCCTTCGATACGCCCGCCTTCGGCGGGCTACTCAGGATGAGGGATGGGATGCCCGATAGACCCTCCCTCATCCCGAATAGGCGCAAAGCGCCGTATCGAAGGACGGGGCGGCGAAACGCGACGCGAACGCACAAGAGACACTGAAACCCGACACCGGGGAGACCCACGATGGCTCTCGACACCGAAAAGAAGATCTACATCCAGGACGTGACGCTGCGCGACGGGATGCACGCGATCCGCCACCAGTACGGCCTCCACCACGTGACCGCGATCTGCAAGGCGCTCGACGCAGCCAAGGTGGACGCGATCGAGGTGAGCCACGGGGACGGGCTGGCGGGCATGTCGTTCAACTACGGCTTCGCGGCGCATTCCGACATCGAGTACATCGAGGTCGCGGCGGACGCGGTCGAGCACGCGAAGATCGCGACGCTGCTGATCCCCGGCATCGGCACCGTCACCGACCTCAAGGACGCGTTCGACGCCGGCGCCCGGTCAGTGCGGATCGCGACCCACTGCACCGAGGCCGACATCGCCAAGCAGCACATCGAGTACGCGCGCGGGATCGGCATGGACGTCGCGGGTTTTCTGATGATGGCGCACATGATCCCGGCCGACGCGCTGGTCGAGCAGGCGAAGCTGATGGAGTCCTACGGCGCGCATTGCGTCTACGTCACCGATTCGGGCGGCGCGCTGCTGATGGGCGATACCGCCGACCGGTTCAGGGCGTTCCGCGACGGGCTGAAGCCGGAGACCCAGCTCGGCATCCACGCCCATCACAATCTCAGCCTCGGCGTCGCCAACACCGTGATCGCGCTCGAATACGGGGTGACGCGGGTCGACGCCTCGCTCGCCGGGATGGGCGCCGGGGCCGGCAACACGCCGCTCGAAGTGTTCATCGCCGTCGCCGACCGCGCCGGGCTCAACCACGGCTGCGACCTGTGGGCGCTGATGGACGCGGCGGAAGAGTTGGTCCGGCCGCTGCAGGACCGCCCGGTCCGGGTCGACCGTGAGACCCTGTCGCTCGGCTACACCGGGTCCTATTCGAGCTTCCTGCGCCACGCCGAGACCGCGTCGCAGACCTACGGCATCGACACCCGCGACATCCTGGTCGAGCTCGGCCGGCGGCGCATGGTGGGCGGCCAGGAGGACATGATCGTCGACGTCGCGCTCGACCTGGTGAGCGCGCGCGAAGCCGCCGGCAAGGAGGCCTGAGCCATGACCGATCCCGCAATCGCACCGCTCGCAGAGGCCGTCGATACCGCCGCGATGAAGGCGGAGGCGATCCCGCAGATTTCCGAAACCACGGAGATCACGCCCGATCAGGGCTACGACATCCAGGCCGCCTCGATCCTCAGGCGCGTCGACCGCGGCGAGAAGCGGATCGGCGTGAAGATGGGCTTCACCAGCCGCGCCAAGATGGTCCAGATGGGCATCGACGACATGATCTGGGGCCGTCTGACCGACGGCATGATCGTCGAGGACGGCGAGTCGATCTCGATGGCCGATTACGTCCATCCGCGTGCCGAGCCCGAGATCGCGTTCCTGCTCAGGAAGCCGCTCGCCGCGCCCGTCACCGCCGCCGAGGCGATGGCCGCGGTGGAGGCCGTGGCGCCGGCGATCGAGATCATCGATTCGCGCTACCGCGACTTCAAGTTCTCGCTCGCCGACGTGGTGGCCGACAACTGCTCGTCGTCGGGCATCGTGGTGGGCGCATGGCAGTCGGTCGACGCGGACCTCACCAATCTCGGCATGATCCTCGAAATCAACGGAAGGCCGCGTCAGATCGGCTCCTCGGCCGCGATCCTCGGCAACCCGGCGCGCTCGCTGGTCGCGGCCGCGCGGCTGTCCACCGCCGCCGGCGAGCCGCTGGAGGCCGGATGGATCGTCATGGCCGGCGGCGCCACCGCGGCGGAAGCGCTGTCGGTCGGCGATTACGTGCGCAACACCGTCCAGCGGTTGGGCACGGTCGGGTTCTCCGTGACGGGGTGAGAGCGGCGGAAACGAGTCCCAATTCCAATCGGCGTCTTCTCTCCGTCATGGTCGGCGGAGGCCGACCATCCACGAGTTTTTCAACGATCAGCAGAGACGCTGACCCGTTTTGCTCGCAGAGAGACACAAGCAGATGACCACGCCGTGCCTGCACGACGAAATCGCGGCCATTCTGAAAGAGAACGGCAATGCATGGATGACCACACGCGAGATTGCGGGACAGGTCAATGGGCGTAATCGTTATCGCAAGCGGGACGGTTCCCAAGTGACCGACTTTCAGATTCACGGTCGGACCAGGAACTATCCTGAGATGTTCGAACGTGACGGGAGCAAAGTGCGACTACTATGCTCTTGAGTTGGAAAAAACTCGTGGATGGTCGGCCTTCGCCGACCATGACGGCGCCAAGCGGGTTCCGAGCGCCCTCCTCGCTTTCCTGAATTGAGGAGCGGCGAACCTGCCGATCAAAGGGCTAAGGGGAGCACGCCTACCACCATGATCGAGCACACCGCCGGCGTCCCGACTCCGGACGGGACCATGAACACCTTCGTCGTCCACCCGACGGAGGGCGGGCCGTTCGCGCCCATCGTCCTGTTCATGGACATCTGGGGCATCCGCGAGGAGCTGCGCGAGATCGCGCGGCGCGTCGCCACCGTGGGGTATGCCTGCCTGCTGCCCGATTTCTACTACCGGCAGGGCGACGACGTGCATAACGAACGCTACGGGCCCGACGGGCGCATGGTGTCGCTGCACCGGATGGACGCGGACGAGGAACGCAAGGTCCACGAACCCCGGTTGAAGCTGACCGGCGCCATGATGAAGGACGACACGGCGGCGCTCCTGGACTTCATCGACGGGGATAACGCCATGCGCGGCGGACCGGTGGGCTCGGTCGGCTGGTGCATGGGCGGCACGGCGGTGCTGGCGGCGGCGGGAAATTTCCCCGGCCGCTTCCGGGCCGGCGCCGGGCTGCACGCCACGATGCCGATAACGGACCGGCCCGATTCGCCGCACCTGCTGGCCGACAGGTTCCGGGGCGAGCTCTATTGCGGCTGGGGCGCGCTCGACCACCTGACACCACCGGCGATGGCGGAGGCGCTGGGCGACCTGCTGGAGCCCTGCGCGGTCCGGTACCGCTCGACGATCCACGAAGGGGCGGAGCACGGCTACGCCCTGCCCGACCGCGACATCTTCGACGCGCGGGCCGCGGCGACGGACTGGGGCCTGATCTTCGCCATGTGGCAACGCCAGCTCGGCGCCGCCGGTACCTGAGAGCGAGCCCGTCCCTCGATACGGCGCTGACGCGCCTACTCGGGATGAGGAATGAGCCTCACCCTGAGTAGGCGCGCCAGCGCCGTATCGAAGGGCGCTTACAAAGACTAGTTGACGAGCGGGAGGTCAACGACACCTTCACCGTCATGCCCGGACTTGTTCCGGGCATCCACGTCTTGCGGCATCGCTGTGCG
>JAPPIT010000005.1 GCA_028820505.1 Defluviicoccus sp. | reverse complement strand
TGTCGTTGACCTCCCGCTCGTCAACTAGTCTTTGTAAGCGCCTATCGAAGGGCGGCGTCTCAGCCGGCGTTGACCCGGCGCAGGAAGTCGAGCACCTGGGCGTTGAACCTGTCGGCGTGCTCGATATTGGGGCAATGGCCGCAATTCTCGTAGACGTCGACCTCGGCGCCGTCGATGCGCGCGGCGAGCCCGGGCGCGTAGTCCGGCTCGCGCAGCGGGTCGTTGGCGCCGGCGACGATCAGCGTGGGCACGGATATGTTCTCGTAGGGCGTGTTGTCCGGCGTGCCGAACCCCGAGCCTGCCTTCTCCGCCGCCGGCGGGCGCAGGCGGGGCGCCGACTGGCATTCCCAGGCGCCCTTCATCGTCGCGAATTCCTGGCGCCGGGCGACATGGGCGTCGTCGTCGCCCCATTTGGGGTCGTGGAGCATCGCCTTGACCAGGGCGCGCATCGCATCCTCGCTGCCGTCATAGGCGAGCAGCACCTTGCGCTCCTCGGTTTCCGGGGTGAACCCGCCGCCGCTGCACAGCACGATCGAGCGCAGCGGCAGGAGGTCGGGTTCGGTCGCGGCGATCCGCGCGAGGTTGCTGCCGCCCATCGAGTTGCCGATGAAGTCGGCCTCCCCGATCCCCATGACCTCGACGAAGCGCTGCATGTGGCGGTAGACGCGGCTTCTCGCGTCGCCGAAATCGAACACCTTGTCGGTGCGTCCGAAGCCGAGCCAGTCCGGCGCGACGACCCGGAACTCGGAGGCGAGCGCAGGGACGGTGAACTGCCAGCTGATCTCGGCCGCGCCGCCATATTCGCCGGAATGGAGGAGGACCACGACCGGCCCCTCCCCCGCCTCCAGGTAATGGGTGCGGATGCCGTCGACGTCGACGTATTTGCTGGCGATTTCCGTCATCGGACCTACCGGACGAAGGCGAAGCCGAGATCGCCGAGCGAGGTCGCCTCGACGTCGGGCAGCGAGTTGCGCAGATAGGTCATGCGGTCGGGATCGTAGGACTCGGTGAGCTCGCGCAGCCTCGGATAGACCTCGTCATTGAACAGCTGCATCGAGGTCAGCGTGTCGCCGTAGCTCAGGAACCCGGCCTGGCCCATCATCAGCAGGTGGCCGAAGCCGCCCGAATACTCCCAGAACGCCTTGATCTGCTCGTAGACCTTGTCCGGCGTGCCGGCGAACACGTTGCCGCGCGCCATCTGGTCGTCGAGCTGCGGGTTGAGCGGCACGCCGGCGCCGCCGCGCGTCCCCTTCATGATCATCGCCGCGACATGCGGCGGGTGGTAGCCGGGCGGGTTGTTCCACTGCGCGGCGACCTTGTTGGAGGTCATGTACCAGAGAATCTTTTCCGCGCCCTCGCGCGCCCGGTGCTCGTTCTCGCCGACATGGATCAGCGCGCAATAGGCGAGCCGGTCGAGCGGCGCCTCCGTACCATGAGCCTCGCGGTAGCCGCTGCGATAGCCGTCGAAGATCGTGCGGATGCCGTTATAGCCGGCGAGGAACACCGCGCCGACATGCTTGTGCTTCGCGACCTGCACGCCGCTGCCGGCGCTGCCGATGGTGACCCAGACCGGCGGGTGCGGCTGCTGGTAGGGGCGCGGCCAGATATTGACCTGGCGCATGTGATAGAAGCGGCCCTCGAAGTTGAACGGACCCTCGTGATGGGTCCAGGCCTTCATGATCAAATCGTGCGCCTCCCACAGGCGCTCGGTGCCGCGAAACGCGATCACGTTGGCCGGCGCGGATTCGTAGGGCACCCCGCGCACGAAGCCGCATTCGAGCCGGCCGCGCGACAGCACGTCGACCATCGCCATCTCCTCGGCGACGCGCACCGGGGTGTTCCGGTTGGCGATCGGGTTGCCGAGGATCAGGAGCCGCGCCCGCTTGGTCTCGCGCGCCAGGATCGCCAGCATCAGCGGCGCCGCCGGCACCACGCAGGTCGCGGTCTGGTGATGCTCGTTGAGCATGATCTCAAGGCCGATCTCGTCGGCCGCAGTCCACATGTCGAGATAGCGGTGGTAGAGGTCGGCGCCGATGTCGGGGTCGTAGTGCTTGTTGGGCAGGTTGACGCGGATCGACTCGTAGCTGTCCGGGTCGGGCAGGTAGGGATAGGCGTCTTCGGTAAAGAACCAAGTCTTCAACGTCAGGCTCCTCGGTTAGGACGCGAAGGCGAGAATTTCGGAGACGAAGGCCTCGGGCTGCTCCGCCTGCGGCGCGTGCCCGGCCTCGGGAATCACGACCAGCCGGGCGCCCGGGATCATGTCGCGGAAGGCGGCGCCGTATTCGGGGGTGACGAGTCCGTCGCTCTCGCCCCAGATCAGCAGCGTCGGGATGTCGATGCGATGCAAGAGCCCCGGAAGCTTCGGGTTGTGCATGTAGGGATCGAAGGTATAGAGCGCGAGCGCGATCCGGTTGCCGGCCATCGCGGCAAGCGCGTCTTCGTCCATTTCGGCGACGTTGGGCGCCTTCGACGTGTCGTGCCAGGTGATCTTGAGGAGCTCCGCCGGGTGCAGCGCGAACACGTCAGCGACGTCTCTCGTGTCGCGGTCGCCCGGCTTGATTCCGACGGAATCGACCAGCACCATTCGGGAGAAACGGGCCGTCGTCATCACCGCCAGCTCGGCCGCCGCCCAGCCCCCCATCGAGAACCCCATCAGGACGGCATCCTCGATCTCCAGCGCGTCGATGAAGTCGAGATAGAGGAACTTGAGGTCGTGGATGTCGTCGAAACGATCGGGGATCCGCGTGCCCGCGAAACCGGGATGGATCGGCGCGACGACGTCGAAATGCTCCATCAGCGTCGCGGCGAACGGCATCGGCGCCACCGGCCCGCCGCCGCCGTGCAGCATGAGCAGCGTCCGGCCGCTGCCGCGCCTGACATAGGGCAGATCGATGCCCTGCAGCGTTATCGTTTCCATCTTGCCTTCAGACACAACCAGCCCTCGTCCACTTCCTCGTCGCGATTCGTGCTTGGCGCGGCGGATTCGGCGCGGAACGCCGATGCTTAGCTAGCTAACGGACACTACGCACCGGCCGCCCGGTTGGCAACGCGCCGCTTTGACCGGGGAATCGCCCGGCGGTATCGTTCGCCGGAACCGGGAGAGGCCCGATGGAACGGACGAAAATGCTGCCCGCGGTCGAGAAGTTCGTGGCGGAGCTGCGCGCGGCCTGCGCCGCCGGGCTCGAGGGCGAAGCCCGCTGGCGGCGCTGCGGCGAGCTGCTCTCCGTGCTCCTGGAAGACCCCGAGCTCAAGGCGCACGCGCGGGACTGGCCGGTCGGCGGGTACGACGGCAGGAAGGTCGACAACCTCCTGTTCTACGAGGATCCCGATTACGGCTTCGCGCTCAACGGGCTGATCAAGAAGCCGGGCGGCCGGGCGATGATCCACGATCACGGTCCGTCCTGGACGGTGTACGGCCTTCTCGAGGGGGAGGAGCGGATCGTCCGCTTCGGCGTGGAAACGGAGGCGGACGGCACGAGGCGCCTGGCGGAGACGATGTCGATCGATTGCGGTCCGGGCGATGTCGACATCGTGCCGCCGCACGAGATCCACTCGGAATATGCCGGCGATCGCAAGACCGTCGCCTTCATCGTCCGCAGCCAGCGCACCGGGACCTTCAGGCAGAAGGGCTACGAGAACGACATCGACGGTGAGCCCGTCTCGGGCCCGAACCAGGTTCCCTACGCGCTGACTTGAGCGCGGGCGCGGCGAGGCTCTTGCAAGCGCTTCGAACCTGCGACAATATGTCAGGTACCGCCTGACGGCGATCCGGTTTCGCCCCTCTCTCGTCCGCATGATCGGCAGCATCCGACATAAGGCGCTTCGCGACTATTGGACGAGGGGGCGGGCACGAGGCTTGAATGGTGAATGGATCGGGAGACTGCGCCGGATACTGGCGGCGCTCGAAGCGGCGGATGCACCTTCGGCAGTGAACTATCCGGGATCGTATTTCCACCCTCTTAAGGGTGACCGGAAGGGCCGGTACGCGGTTCGTCTGACTTCGAATCTCCGGGTCACCTTCGGGTGGGACGAGGACGGTGCGGTGGACGTGGATATAGAGGATTATCACTAATGATCGAACGACATCCTTCCATCGACCCGGTGCACCCTGGCGAGATTCTCCGCGAGGATATCCTGCCTGCGCTGGCCGTCAGCAAGACATCCGTAGCCGCCGCTCTCGGTATTTCCCGGCAGACTCTCTACGACATTCTGAACGAGAAGCAGCCGGTGACGGCGGAAATGGCGGTTCGGCTGGGCAAGCTTTTCGGCAACGGCGCGCGATTCTGGATCGATCTTCAGCGGATCCACGATCTTGCCGTCGCGGAACGCACGGTCGATGTCTCCGCGATCCCCACGCTGGAGGCGCGGCCGGGCTGAACCGGATCTCGCCGGCGCATTCGGGGTCTACCCGGAAACCCCGCCCCAAACAGCTGGGACCCGGCCGTTTCCGGCCGGGTCCCGGTATCTGGTGGAGCCAGGGGGAGTCGAACCCCCGACCTCTTGAATGCCATTCAAGCGCTCTCCCAACTGAGCTATGGCCCCTGTGCTCTCCTCGCCTGACGAGCGTCCTCACCCCTCTTCGTCGGCGGCGACGCCCGGAATGCCGTCATCGCCGTCGATCATATCGTCATCGTCCTCGGTGTCGATATCCGTGTCGTCCTCGATCTCGCCGTCCTCGACCTCGATGACGTTCTCCTCGTCATCCTCGCTCTGGGCGGCCTCGTCCGGCTCTTCCTCGACGGCGGCCTTGGCGACCGGAGCCGCGGGAACCGCCGCCGCGCGGCTGCGGCGCGGTCTGAGCGCGGCGAGCGGATCGTAGACCGCCTGGCAGCCCGGGCAGACGATCGGATCGCGGTGGAAATCGTAGAAGCGCTTTCCGCACTCGCGGCACGCCCGCTTCAGTCCCCACTCGGGCTTCGCCACCTCGTCCTCCACAGGTTTCGAACCGCGGGAGCCATTGCCACGAACGAAGCGCCCTGTCAAAGCGAAGTTGCACCCCCGGCCGCGGCGGAATCGCGCGCGGCGGAGCGGTGTGCTAAATCGGCTCGGCCGATCCCAACCCCGATGTCACCATGGCGATACTGGACTCGGGATCCGCCGGGTGCCTTTCCGGCACGGCGCGGGTCCCAGGCGACAAGTCGATTTCCCACCGCGCGCTGATCGTGAGCGCGCTCGCCGTCGGCGAATCGCGCATCGACGGCCTGCTGGAGGGCGAGGACGTTCTCGCCACCGCGGCGGCGCTGCGCGCGCTCGGCGCGTCGATCGAGCGCATCGGCGCGGGCGCGTGGTCGGTGCACGGCACCGGCATCGGCGGGCTGGCCGAGCCCGATACGGTCCTCGATCTGGGCAATTCCGGGACCGCGGCGCGGCTGCTGCTCGGCGTCCTCGGCACCCACCCGCTTACCGCGACGATGACCGGGGACGCCTCGCTTCGAACCCGGCCGATGGGCCGGGTGGCGGCGCCGCTGCGCGCGATGGGCGCGGTCGTCTCGGCGCGCGAAGGCGACCTGATGCCGCTGACGGTGACGGGAGCGAGGGACCCGGTGCCGATCGAGTACGCGCTGCCGGTGGCGTCGGCGCAGGTCAAGTCGGCGATCCTGCTGGCCGCGCTCAACACGCCGGGCGAGACGACGGTGATCGAACCGCGCCGGACGCGCGATCACAGCGAGCTGATGCTGCGCCGGTTCGGGGTCGACATCGCGGTCGCGGAGCGGGATGGCGGGCGCGCGATCGCCGTGCGCGGCCAGCCGGAGATTTCGGGCCGCGCCGTCCCGGTGCCGGGCGACCCGTCCTCGGCCGCCTTTCCCGGGATCGCGGCGCTGCTGATACCGGGCTCGCAGGTCCATATCCCCGGCGTCGGCCTCAACCCGACGCGGACCGGGCTGTTCGACTGCCTCGCCGAGATGGGCGCCGCCGTCGCCGTCGAACGCGCCGAAACGGCGGAGGCGGAGCCGGTCGGCCACCTCACCTTCTCGCATCCGGGGGAGGCCGGGCTCCGGGCGATCGAGGTGCCCGCGGAAAGGGCGCCGCGGATGATCGACGAGTATCCGATCCTCGCCGCCGCCGCCGCCTTCGCCGAAGGCACGACGCGCATGCACGGGCTGGGCGAGTTGCGCGTCAAGGAGAGCGACCGGCTCGCGGCGATCGCGGGCGGGCTGCGCGCGGCCGGCGTCGGCGCCGCGGTCGAGGGCGACACCCTGATCGTCGAGGGAAGCGGGGGACGCCCGGCGGGCGGCGTCGCGATCGATGCGGCGCACGACCATCGGATCGCGATGGCGTTCCTGGTGCTCGGCCTCGCCTGCGAACGCCCGATCAGGGTCGTCGGCACCGAGACCATCGACACCAGCTTCCCCGGCTTCGCCGCCACGATGAACGGGCTGGGCGCGGCGATCGCGCCGGTCGAGGATCCGGATGCCTGACGCGCCCGTCGTCGTCGCCGTCGACGGCCCGGCGGCAAGCGGCAAGGGCACGCTCGCCCGGCGTCTGGCGGAGCATCTCGGCTTCGCGTATCTGGACACCGGCCTCCTCTATCGCGCGGTGGCCAGGCGGGTGATCGACGGGGAGGGCGATCCCGCCGACGGCGCCGCGGCGGCGCGGGCGGCGCGGGCGCTGGAACCGGGCGATCTCGCGGGCGAAGGGCTCCGGGAAGAGACGGTCACGCAAGCGGCGAGCGCGGTCGCCGCCGATCCGGGCGTTCGCGCGGCGCTGCTCGACTTCCAGCGCGCCTTCGCGGCCGCCCCGCCGGGCGGCGCCCCGGGCGCGGTGCTCGACGGGCGGGATATCGGCACCGCCGTCTGCCCGGACGCCGCGGTGAAGCTCTTTCTCGACGCCAGCCCGGAAGTGCGCGCCGGGCGGCGCGTTCGCGAGTTGCGGGAGCGGGGCTCAAACGCTATATACGCCGCAGTTCTGCGTGATATGGAAACGCGCGACGCCCGGGATCGGGGTCGCGCGGTGGCGCCGCTGGCGCCCGCCGAGGACGCCTTCGTGATCGACACCTCGACCATGAATGCGGACGAGGTGTTCCGGGAGGCGCTGGCGCACTTCGACGCGCGGACGACGTCCCGAAAGTAGTGTCGCCCGGAAAACGTGCCGCGCGCACGGTTTCCCGGATGGCGCCGGTTTTGGGCCGAAGAGGGTTTGAACAGAGGCCGAGCGAGGCAGGAACGCCCATGTCGAACGAAGCAGCCGCCGGACAGCAGGCGGCGGACGTGTCCCCCGAAGCGATCGCGGGAGAGAATTTCGCAAGCATGCTCGAGGAGAGCTTTGCGGAACGCGAGCCCACCGAGGGGTCGGTGGTCAAGGGTATCGTGATCAGCATCGAGAACGACTCGGCGCTCGTCGATGTCGGTCTCAAGTCGGAGGGGCGGGTCGCGCTCAAGGAGTTCGCGGCGCCCGGTCGCGAGCCCGAGCTGAAGGTGGGCGACTCGGTCGACGTCTACCTGGAGCGCATGGAGGACCGCAACGGCGAGGCGGTCCTGTCGCGCGAACGGGCGCGCCGGGAAGAGGCGTGGACCCTGCTCGAAAAGGCCTTCGGCGACGGAGAACGGGTGAGTGGCACGATCTTCGGCCGGGTCAAGGGCGGCTTCACGGTCGACCTCTCCGGCGCGGTGGCGTTTCTCCCGGGCAGCCAGGTCGACGTGCGCCCGGTGCGCGACGTCTCGCCGCTGATGGGGACCCCGCAGCCCTTCCAGATCCTCAAGATGGACCGCCGCCGCGGTAATATCGTCGTCTCGCGCCGCGCGGTGCTGGAGGAATCCCGCGCCGAGGCGCGCAACGAGCTGCTCGCCAACCTCAAGGAGCGCCAGATCCTCGAAGGGATCGTCAAGAACATCACCGATTACGGCGCGTTCGTCGATCTCGGCGGGGTCGACGGGCTGCTGCACGTCACCGACATCGCGTGGCGCCGGATCAACCATCCGAGCGATGCGCTCAGCATCGGGCAGACCGTCAAGGTCCAGGTCATCCGTTACAACCCGGAGACCCAGCGCATCTCGCTCGGCATGAAGCAGCTCGAAGCCGACCCGTGGGACGGCGTGGAGCACAAATACCCGGTGGGCGTGAAGTTCAGCGGCCGGGTCAGCAACATCACCGACTACGGCGCGTTCGTGGAGCTGGAGCCCGGCGTGGAGGGGCTGGTCCACGTCTCCGAGATGAGCTGGACCAAGAAGAACGTCCATCCCGGCAAGATCGTCTCGACCAGCCAGGAGGTCGAGGTGATGGTGCTGGAGGTCGACTCCAACAAGCGCCGCGTCTCGCTCGGCATCAAGCAGTGCCGCGAGAACCCGTGGGACCACTTCCTCGAAAACCACCCGGTGGGCTCGGTCATCGACGGCGAGGTCAAGAACATCACCGAGTTCGGCCTGTTCATCGGCCTCGACAGCGAGATCGACGGGATGGTCCATCTCTCCGATATCGACTGGGCGCGCCCGGGCGAGGAAGCGCTGCGGGACTACAGGAAGGGCGACCTGGTCAAGGCCAGGGTGCTCGACGTCGACCCGGAGAGAGAACGCATCTCGCTCGGCATCAAGCAGCTCGAGGAAGACCAGTTCGAGGTCGCGATCGAGAACGTCAAGCGCGGCGACGTGCTGACCTGCACCGTCGCCAACGTGCTGGACACCGGCCTGGAGGTCACCGTGGCCAGCGGCCTGCCCGGGTTCATCCGCCGGGCGGAACTCTCGCGCGACCGCGCCGACCAGCGCCCGGACCGCTTCGCGGCGGGCGACCGGATCGACGCCCGCGTGACCAGTATCGACCGGCGCGACCGTAAGGTGTCGCTGTCGATCAAGGCGCAGGAGGTCGCCGAGGAGAAGCAGGCGATGGCCGAGTACGGTTCGACGGATTCCGGGGCCAGCCTGGGCGATATTCTGGGCGCCGCAATCCGCGAGCGCGCGGCGCGCGAGGCCACCGCCGAATCCGGCGAGACCGACACGCCGGAACCGGAGGCGCCGGAGACGGATGCGCCGGCCGACGACGGGGATGCCGCCGGCGAGGACAAGGACGGCTGACGCCGCCGGCCCATCGCCGCCCCCATGGCCCTCGACGCGGACTACCTGATCGACCGCCGGCGCCTGAAGCGGCGGCTCTCCTTCTGGCGCGGGGTGGGAATCCTCGCTTTGCTGCTCGCCGCGCTCGCCGCCTTCGGACGCTTCTCGGGCCTCGACGGCGGCGACTACATCGCGCGCCACACCGTCCATGGGCTGATCGCCGACGACGCGCGCCGGCACCGGGTCCTCGCGGCGATCGCGAAGGACGGGAACGCGCGGGCGCTGATCGTCCGGATCGACAGCCCGGGCGGCACCGTGGTCGGCGGCGAGGCGCTCTACCGCTCGATCCGCGCCGTCGCCGGCGAAAAGCCGGTCGTCGCCGTGCTCGGCGGACTCGCGACGTCCGCCGGCTACATGGCCGCGATCGGGGCGGACCGCGTCGTTGCCCGCCGCAGCACCATCACCGGGTCGATCGGGGTGGTGATGCATACGGCGGACATCTCGGGCCTCCTCGAAAAGCTCGGGATCGGCGCCGAGACGATCCGCAGCGGGCCGCTCAAGGCGATGCCGTCGGGCTACGAGAAGCTCACCGAGGACGGGCGAGAGGTGTTGCAGGCGCTGATCGCCGACAGCCACGGCATGTTCCTCGACCTGGTGGCGGAGCGGCGCGGGCTGGACGGCGCCGGGCTGGAGAGAATCGCCGACGGGCGCGTGCTCACCGGGCGGCAGGCGCTGGACGCCGATCTGGTCGACGCGATCGGCGGGGAAACCGAGGCGGTGGCCTGGCTCGAAGCCGAGAAGGGCATCGCCGGAGGGCTCCCGGTTCGCGAGGTGGGAGAGACCGGCAGGTTCGCCAGGTTGCTCGACCGGGCGGCGTCGCTGGGCGAAAGAACCATTTTTTCTGAACGGCTTACGCTTGACGGTCTGGTGTCCGTCTGGCACGCTGGCCTTCGCTGACGGCACCTGAAGATGGCCGCCGGCCGCGCGCCGGAAGGGACGATCGACGGCCAGCCCAGGCGGAACGAATCCGGGAACGGCGGCGGATGACCAAGTCCGAGTTGATCCAGCGCCTCGCCGATCAGAACCCCAATTTGTTCCGGCGCGACATAGAGCGCATCGTCTCCACCATCTTCGATGAGATCTCCGACGCGCTGTACCGTGGCGGCCGCGTCGAATTGCGCGGCTTCGGCGCCTTTTCCGTCAAGGAGCGCGCCGAGCGGGTGGGCCGTAATCCGCGCACCGGCAAATCGGTCAACGTCGAGAAGAAATACGTGCCCTTCTTCAAGGCGGGCAAGGATTTGCGCGACCGGCTGAACGCGGATTCCTGAGCGGGGGAGCCGGCGCCCGGACCGATCGGGGCAAGACCGCGGATGAAGATTTTCTACAGGCTGGTCTTCATTCCCGTCGCGGCGGCGTTCGTCGTCTTCGCCGTCGCCAACCGCCACGCCCTGACGCTGAATCTGTGGCCGCTGCCGCTGGAGATCGATCTTCCGGTCTATATCGCGGTGCTCGGCGCGCTGGCGGTCGGCATGGTTATCGGCGGATCGGCGCAGTGGATCTCGGACGGCAAGTGGCGGCGGCGCGCGCGCGCCGACAAGCGCAAGGCGAGCGCGCTCGAACGCCGGCTCACCCTGGTGGAGGCGGCAAGGGAAGCGCAGGACGGGGAACCGGCGAGGCCGGCCCCCGAGCCGCCCGCGCCGCGCCGCGCGCGGCTGCCGCGATTCCGGCTGAAATCGCGCACCGGATGAGCCCCCGGGTAAAGATCTGCGGCGTCAGCACCGTGGACGTGCTGGAGGCCGCGGTCTCGGAAGGCGCGAGCGACGTGGGGCTGGTGTTCTTCCCCCGCTCGCCGCGCAACGTCTCCGCCGAGCAAGCCGCCGCTTTGTCCGCCGCCGCGCCCGACGACGTCACCGTCGTCGGGCTCTTCGTCGACCCGCCGGACGAAACGCTGGAGAGCGTGCTTTCGGTGGCCCGGCTCGACCTCCTGCAGCTCCACGGCAGCGAGAGCCCCGAGCGCGTGGCGGCAATCCGGCGGCGCACCGGCAAGCCGGCGATGAAGGCGATCAAGGTCGCCGGGCCCGACGACATCGCGGCGGCGCGGCGCTATGACGGGATCGCCGACCGGCTGCTGTTCGATGCCAAGGCGCCGTCGACCGAAGGCCGCTACATGCCGGGCGGCAACGCGCTCACCTTCGACTGGCGGATGCTCGCCGGGCTCGACTGGCCCTGCCCGTGGATGCTGTCGGGCGGGCTCACGCCCGAGACCGTCGCGGACGCGATCCGCACGAGCGGCGCGCCGGGCGTTGATGTATCTTCCGGCGTCGAAAGCGCGCCCGGCGTCAAGGACACGTCCCTGATCGCCGCCTTCATCCGGGCGGCGGAAGGAGCCTGAGGGGCGCGGCGGAGAGCAGACGGTGGAACGCAACACCTATCGCGGCGGGCCCGACGCCGAGGGCCGGTTCGGCCTGTTCGGCGGCCGCTATGTCGCCGAAACCCTGATGCCGCTGATCCTCGAGGTCGAGCGGGCGTGGCGCGCGGCGCAGCGGGACCCCGCCTTCGAGGCGGAGCTGCGCTACTACCTGGAGCATTATGTCGGCCGGCCGAGCCCGCTCTACTTCGCCGAGCGGCTGACCGCCCATCTCGGCGGCGCGAAGATCTACTTCAAGCGGGACGAGCTCAACCACACCGGCGCGCACAAGATCAACAACACGGTGGGGCAGATCCTGCTCGCCCGCCGCATGGGGAAGACCCGGATCATCGCCGAGACCGGGGCCGGCCAGCACGGCGTCGCGACGGCGACCGTCTGCGCGCTCTTCGACCTTCCCTGCGTCGTCTATATGGGCGAGACGGATATCGCGCGCCAGGCGCCCAACGTGTTCCGCATGAAGCTGCTGGGCGCCGAGGTCGTGCCGGTGACGTCCGGCAGCCGGACGCTCAAGGACGCGATGAACGAGACGCTGCGCGACTGGGTCGCCAACGTGGACGATACGTTCTACGTCATCGGCACGGTGGCGGGCCCGCACCCCTACCCGGCGATGGTGCGCGACTTCCAGTCGGTGATCGGCAACGAGGTGCGCGAGCAGATCCTCGCCGCCGAGGGGCGGCTTCCGGACACGCTGGTCGCCTGCATCGGCGGCGGGTCCAACGCGATGGGTCTGTTCCATCCCTTTCTCGACGATGCGGGGATCGACATCCACGCCGTCGAGGCCGCCGGCGAGGGCATCGACACCGAGCGCCACGCCGCCTCGCTGACCGCCGGGTCGCCGGGGGTGCTGCACGGCAACCGAACCTATCTCCTGCAGGACGGCGACGGCCAGATCCAGGAGGCGCATTCGATCTCGGCCGGGCTCGACTATCCGGGGGTCGGGCCGGAGCATGCCTGGCTCCACGATGTCGGCCGGGTGCGCTACGTCTCGGTGAGCGACGAAGAGGCGCTGGAGGCGTTCCAGCTGTGCAGCCGGCTCGAAGGCATCCTGCCCGCGCTGGAGCCGAGCCACGCGCTCGCCCACGTGGCGCGGATCGCGGGCGACCTGCCGCCGGACCATTTGCTGGTGATGAACATGTGCGGCCGGGGCGACAAGGACGTCTTCACCGTCGCCGACGCGCTCGGGGTGAAGCTGTGACCGGGGGGCGCGAACGCATCGCCCGGCGCTTCGCCGCGCTCGCCGGAGAGGGGCGCTCGGCCTTCGTCCCGTTCGTCACCGCGGGCGATCCGGACCGCGAGACCTCGTCCGCGATCCTCGCGCACCTGCCGGCGCTGGGCGCCGACCTGATCGAGCTCGGCATGCCGTTCAGCGACCCCATGGCCGACGGCCCCTCGATCCAGGCCGCCGGCGAGCGGGCGCTCCGCGCCGGGCAGACGATGGCCGATACGCTCGCCATGGCGTCCGCCTTCCGGGAAGGCGACACCGACACGCCGCTGGTGCTGATGGGCTATTTCAACCCGATCCACCGCTACGGCGCCGAGGCGTTCGTGTCGGACGCGAAGGAAGCGGGGGTCGACGGGCTCATCGTCGTCGACCTGCCGCCGGAGGAGGACGAGGAGCTGCGGGTGCCGGCGGAGGCCGCCGGTCTCGCCCTGATCCGCCTCGTGGCCCCGACCACCGACGACGCGCGCCTGCGGCGGATTCTGGCGGACTGCGCGGGATTCGTTTACTACGTCTCCGTTACCGGCATTACCGGGACCAAGTCGGCGATGACGCGGGATGTCGCGGCCGGGCTCGCGCGGGTTCGCAAGGCGACCGATCTTCCGGTCGCGGTGGGTTTCGGCGTCCGCAACGCCGGACAGGCCTCCGAGATCGCGGGCTTCGCCGATGCGGTGGTGGTCGGCTCGGCGATCGTGCAGCGGATCGAGTCGACCCTGGTCGACGGCCGCGCGGGAAGCGGGACGATCCCGGGCGTCGAGGCGCTGATCCGCGAGCTGGCCGGCGGGGTGCGGAACCGGCGCGCGCCGGAAGCCGGAGGAGCCGGCGGATGAACTGGCTGAACAACATCCGGCCGAAGATCCGGGCCCTGGTCGGGAAGAAGCAGGAGGTCCCGGAAAACCTGTGGTCGAAATGCCCGCAATGCGAGCAGATGATCTTCCACCGCGAGCTCGAGGCCGCGCTGCACGTCTGCTCCCATTGCGGCCACCATCTCCGCATCGACGCCCGCACCCGCATCGCGTCGATCCTGGACGCGGACAGGTGGGAAAGCGTCGCGCTGGCGCCCTGCGTGGCCGACCCGCTCAGGTTCCGCGACCGCAAGCGCTATGCCGAGCGCCTGCGCGACAACCGCAGCCAGACCGGCGGCGACGACGCGATCCTGGTCGCCGCGGGAACGCTGAAGGGTGCGCCCGCGGTGGTCGCCGCCTTCGATTTCCGCTTCATGGGCGGATCGATGGGGATCGCGGTCGGCGACGGCATCCTCACCGCGGCCGATCGCGCGGTCGCCGACGGGGCGGCGCTGATCGTCTTCCCCTCCTCGGGCGGCGCGCGGATGCAGGAGGGCATCCTCTCGCTGGTGCAGATGCCGCGGACCGCCATCGCCATCGAGCGCGTCAAGCGGGCGGGGCTTCCCTATATCGTGGTGCTCACCGATCCGACGACCGGCGGCGTCTCGGCCTCGTTCGCCATGCTGGGCGACATCGCGATCGCCGAGCCGGGCGCGACGATCGGCTTCGCCGGCCGGCGGGTGATTGAGGAGACGATCCGCGAGACCCTGCCCGAGAACTTCCAGAGCGCGGAATATCTGCACGAGCACGGCATGGTGGACATGGTGGTCCCGCGCGCGGAACTGCGGGACACGCTGGCCGACCTGATCGATCTCCTGACCCGCCCGGTCGAGACGCCGGAGCCGAAGGTCGGGGTCGAGCTCGACTTGCCGGCGCCGCCCGCCGGCCCGGCAGCGGACGCCGCAATTGCGGAGTGACGCCGTTCTCGAACGGCTGACCCGCCTTCACCCCAAGCTGATCGACCTGAGCCTTGAGCGGATCGAGCGCCTGCTCGCGGCGCTCGGCCGTCCGGAACGCGCCCTGCCGCCGGTCGTCCACGTCGCCGGCACCAACGGCAAGGGCTCGGCGATCGCCTTCCTCAAGGCGATCTGCGAGGCGGCGGGGCTGAGCGCCCATGTCTATGTCTCGCCGCATCTGATCCGCTTCAACGAGCGGATCGCGGTCCGCGGCCAACCGGTCGGGGAGGAACTGCTGGGCGAGGTGCTCGCGGCCTGCGAGGAGGCCAACGCCGGCGCCCCGATCACCTTCTTCGAGATCACCACCGCGGCCGCCTTCCTCGCCTTCTCCCGCGTGCCCGCCGACATCGCCCTGATCGAGACCGGGCTCGGCGGGCGGTTCGACGCGACCAACGTGCTGGCGGCGCCGGCGCTCTCGGTCATCACGCCGGTCTCGCGCGACCATGTTCACTTCCTCGGCGAAACGATCCCGGAGATCGCCTTCGAGAAAGCGGGCATCCTCAAGCCCGGCGTCCCGGCCGTGATCGGGCCGCAACGCCCGGAGGCGGACGCGGTCATCGCCGCCCGCGCCGCCGAGATCGGCGCGCCGCTGCTGCGGCACGGGAGGGAATGGCGCATGGAGGGGCGTCGGTTCCGCGACGGGAGCGGCGCCCTGGGGATCCCGCCGCCGGGTCTGATCGGTCCGCACCAGCTGGAGAACGCGGGCATCGCCGTGGCCGCCGCCCGGGCGCTCGGCCGGCCTTCCCTCGACGGCGCGGCGATCCGGGCCGGTATCGCCCGCGCGCGCTGGCCGGGACGGCTCCAGCGGCTGGAGGGCGGAACGCTGTCGGCGCGGCTCGGGCGGGACTGCGAGCTGTGGGTCGACGGCGGGCACAACCGCGCCGCCGGCGAAGCGCTCGCGCGGGTGGCGGAAGGCTGGCCGGACCGGCCGCTGCACCTGGCGATGGGCCATCTCGCGGTCCGCCCGCCGGAGGAGTTTCTCGCGCCGCTGGCGGGCCGCATCGCAAGCTTCCACGGCGTCCCGGTGCCGGGCGCCTATGCCTGCCACGCTCCGGAGGCGCTCGCCGGCGCGGCGCGCGCGCTGGGCCTCGAGGCGCACGCCCATCCCACCGCCGCCGCCGCCCTCGACGTCATCGCACGGGACTGCCCGGGCCCGGCGCGGGTTCTGGTCTGCGGCTCCCTCTACCTCGCCGGCGCGGTGCTGGCGGAGGAGGGCGGGGAGGCGTAGCCCTCCTTCGTCACGTCGCCCCCATCCGTCACGGTCGGCGCGGGCCGACCATCCACGAGTTTTTCTTCGTGGGCGGAACAAAAAACAACCTGCTTATCCCTGAGATTCATCCAGCGATGAGTTTTCGGTAC
>JAPPIT010000043.1 GCA_028820505.1 Defluviicoccus sp. | reverse complement strand
CCATCCCGTACCGAAAACTCATCGCTGGATGAATCTCAGGGATAAGCAGGTAATTTTATCTGTTCGTCTCCGATCGTCGCATCGGCAGGAGTCACGACTTGCATTCCGTCAAGCCGTCAGGCCCGGAACAAGTCCGGGCATGACGGAGGGAAGTCAGCAAGGCCTTGGCAACACGCAGGAAAAAGAAAACATGGAGGTCGGCCTCCACCGAAGAAACCGCCCCGCCCCCCCTACTTCCTCCGCACCCCGCTCAGCTTCGCCGGCTCGATGGTGGCGACGTAGGCCATGATGGCGTCGAGGTCTTCCAGCGTCAGGCGGAGCGGCACGATGGGGGGCGGGCGGGATTCGTCGAACGGGTCGGTGGTGCCGGGGATCTGGGTGAACGACGGGTGCGGGTTCAGGAGGTAGAAGCCGCGGAAGCGGAGCTCCCAGTCGTTGAGCGTCTTGAGCACCGCGAAGGACGGCGTCGAGCCCAGCCCGCCCATCCGGTTCCGCGGCCCGATCACGTGGCAGCGCCCGCAATGGAGGTAGGAGAGCTTCTCGCCCCGGGCGAGGTCGCCGGTGGGCCTGGCGCGGACCGTCTTCGCCTTCGCCCCGGCCGCCGCGAGATAGACCTGGCGTCCCTGGGCGCGGAAGGATTCGACGGTCCGCTGGCCCACCTTCGACAGGAGCCAGTCGACGAAGCGCCGCGCATGCTCCGGCTTCGCCGCGCCGCCTTCCGCGACGCGCACCGCATAGACCGTCTTGCCGCCCCTGAACGCCGCGCGCCCGCCCTTCACCACGTCCGCCGGGCCGAGCTTGACGTCGACCTGGATTCCCTCCTCCAGCACCGTCGGCGTCACCCTTATGCCGGTCTTGAGCGAGAACCTGGGCAACAGGTATTTCAGGAAGCCGCTTTCGGTCAGCCCGGCGCTCGCCGCCAGCACGATGCGCCGCTCCTCCGCCGCGGCGCCCTGCGCGACCAACAGGACGCAGAGCGCGACCGCTCCCCCCAACCGCCCGACCGGCATGGCAACTCTCCTCCCCGGACGTTCCCCTTGCGGCCCCCGGCCTTGCCGGGGAAACTCGGCTAGTATTCGTCGATGGCATGCTAACCCGACCGCGACGGCCGGGGAAACCGGGGGCGTCCGCCCCGTTTTTCGTCATGCCCGGACTTGTTCCGGGCATCCACGGGGTGCAGCATGACCATGCGAACCCGGGGCGGCCGGACGTGGATGCCCGGAACAAGTCCGGGCATGACGGCTTGGACTTCGAGCGCGAGACGAAAGGGAAGGCCATGAGCGGGGATTTCGACGATTTCAACATGACGATGCGCAAGTTCCTCAAGCAGGTGGGGGTGACCTCGCAGCAGGCGATCGAGGACGCGATGCGCGAGGCCGGGGCGGGGAAGACCGCCGGGAAATCCTTCACCGCGCGGGTGGTGCTGACGATCGACGAGCTCGATCTCTCGCACACCGTCGAGGGCCGGATCGACGGCAGGGGCGAATGACCGCCCGCGACGACGTGCTGGCGGCGCTCAAAGGCGTCGCCGATCCCCTCAGCGGCCAGGACCTGGTCTCGGCCGGGCTGGTCCGGGCGCTCACCGTCGACGGCGGCGCGGTGCGGTTCGTCCTCGAGATCGACCCGTCGCGCGCCGACGCCATGGAGCCCGCGCGGGCCGAGGCCGAGGCGGCGGTGAAGGCGCTGGACGGCGTCGATTCGGTCTCCGCCGTGATGACGGCGCACAAGGCGACCGCGCCGCCCGAGCTCGATATCGGCCGCCGCGGCGAGCCCGAGGGCCCGCAGAAGATCCCCGGCATCGAGCGCATCATCGCGATCGCCTCGGGCAAGGGCGGGGTGGGGAAATCCACCGTCGCAGCCAACCTCGCCGCCGCCTTCGCCGCCGAGGGCAGGCGCGCCGGGATGCTCGACGCCGACGTCTACGGTCCGTCCCAGCCCCGCATGCTGGGCGTCTCCGGCCGGCCCGCCTCGCCCGACGGCAAGACCATCCTGCCGATGCGCAATCACGGCGTCACCATGATGTCGATAGGGCTGATGACGCGCGAGGACGAGGCCGTGGTGTGGCGCGGGCCGATGCTGATGGGCGCGCTGCAGCAGATGATGAGCCAGGTGCAATGGGGCGCGCTCGACGTTCTGGTGGTCGATTTGCCGCCCGGCACCGGCGACGTGCAGATGACGCTCACCCAGAACGCCGAGGTGACCGGCGCCATCGTGGTCTCGACACCGCAGGACGTGGCGCTGATCGACGCGCGCAAGGGGGTCGACATGTTCCGCAAGATGGAGACCCCGATCCTCGGCATGATCGAGAACATGTCGCTCTACGTGTGCGCCAATTGCGGGCACGAGGCGCATCTGTTCGGCCATGGCGGGGTGCGCGAGGCGGCGGAGCGGCTCGGCGTGCCGCTGCTGGCCGAAATCCCGCTCGACATCGACATCCGCACCACGTCGGACGGCGGCGCGCCGATCGTCGTCTCCCGGCCATCCTCGCCGTCGGCCGGCGCGTTCCGCGCGCTCGCCCGCGGCCTCATCGAGGACGGGCACGCGTGAACGGCGGCGACGGGCCGAGCTTCCCGCCGCTGCTCGCGGGCCTCGAGGTCGAGGGCGGCACCGACCCCTTCGCCAAGGCCTGCGCCGAGGCCGCGCTCGGCTGCGACGCGGGCACGATCGTCTACAATATCGGCGCCGGCCGGCTGGCGGCGGCGATCGTCTTCGCGCCCGAGGTCGCGCTCGAGGACGCGATGGCGATGCTGCCGGCCTGCGGGGTCGGGTTCCAGAACGCGCTCGGCGCGCTGGCCCCGCCCGAGGTCGCGGTGCACCTGACCTGGGAGGGCTGCATCCTGGTCAACGGCGCGTTCTGCGGCGGGCTCAGGGTCGCCGCCTCGACGGCGGAACCCGACGCCGTGCCGGACTGGCTGGCGGTCGGGCTGGAGGTGCCGCTGATCCCCGACGACCCCGACGCGCCGGGCGCCGCGCCGGAGCGGACCTCGCTCTACGAGGAGGGCTGCGTCGAGGTCGAGCCGGCCCGCCTGCTGGAGAGCTGGTCGCGCCACACGCTGGTCTGGATCAACCGCTGGTCGGAGGAGGGCGCGCGGCCGCTGCACGCCGAGTGGCGCGGCCTGGCGCACGGCATGGGCGAGGAGATCGCGCTGGACCGGCCGGACGGGCCGCTGCATGGTACCTTCGTCGGCATCGACGAGCGTTTCGGCATGCTGCTCAGGCAGGGGAAGGAGACGCGCCTCCTGCCGCTGAGCGGCCTTCTCCGGGGATGACGATGAACCTCGCCCGCGCGATCCATTTCGACGAGAGCGACATGCGCGTCTTCTACGCGCCCGCGCGCACCGGGGAGTGGTGCGTCTCGGGCGGGTTCGAGTTCTCCAACTGGGGCGAGGCCGACCTCGCCGGCAAGGCGCGCCAGGCCTTCGCCAACGGCTGGCTCGGAGTGGAGACGTTCGGCCGCGTGACCTTCGTCGCGGTGACCCGGATCGAGGAAGACGAGTTCGAGGCGCTCGCCGAGCGGCTCGCCGGGCATTTCGTCGAGATCTACGGCGCCCCCTCGGTCGAGGCGGCGCTCCCGGTGGCGCGCGAGGAGATCGGCCAGATGGCCGAGCTCTGCGAGGACCACGCCCCCAACACGCTCTTGACCGTCGCCCGCGAGCTCACCGACGCCGGGGTGAAGGAAAGCTACCGCGCCATCGAGGCCGACGACGCCGGGCTGGAGCAGTTCGCGATCCACCCGGACGGGGACGCGATGGGGTAGGGGGGCGGCGCGGGCCCGGCCCCACCCGTCATTTCGACCGAGCGCAGCGAGCGGAGAAATCCGCCAGTCCCGGAGCATCGCCCCGTTCGTCATGGTCGGCGGAGGCCGACCATCCACGAGTTTTTCTGTACGGCGGGCGGACGAAAGACAAAAAGGAAAAACGTGGATGGTCGGCCTCCGCCGACCATGACGTGGGGGAGAACCGGAGGGACGGTTCCAACCGGAACGGAAACGCCTTAACCGACGGCGCGGTTGCCGAGCACCACGAGGATCGGCGTGTCCCGTTTCACCCGCTCCGCCCGGTCGCGCTCCTCCTCGAGCTCGGGGAAAGGGAGCGGCTTGGTCGCGTGCGGCTCCCAGCCGGTCAGCGCGTTGGTCAGGAACACCCCGGCGCGCTCGCTGTCGTCGTCGGCGAGCGGCGCGTCGAGCTCCTGCATGGTGAGCCCGACCTGGAGGTGGGCGACGACGAAGGGGGCGGGCATGATCTCGAACCCGAACACCCGTTCGGTCGCTGCCCGCTTCACCCGTGCGCCGGCAAGCGCGCCGAGCCCCTGACCTTCGAGGTTGGCGGCGATCCTCCGGAGCACCTCCGCAAGATACGCCCCGGTGCCGCAGCAGGGATCGAGCACGTAGACGTTCTCCGCCGCCAGCCCCTCCGGGATCCCGAGGTCGTCCTTCAACGCCTTGTCCACCCGGGCGACCATGTAGCGGACCACCTCGCGCGCCGCGCACCGCCGCGAGCTGCGGCGCATCGCCCGCCGCCTCGACCCGGGCGAGCCCCGCGCCGGCCTCGCGGGCGAAGGCGCGGGGCTTCTCGACGCGGCGCCAGAACGCGTCCTCGCCGTCCGCCAGCCGGAGGGTTTCGAGCCGCGCCGGGCGGCCCGCCTCGTCCTCGCCAAGGAGCACGAAGTCGCGCATGTTCGTCACCAGCACCGGCCGGTAGCGGCCCCAATAGCGGCTGACCTGATCGCCCGCGGCGGTGAGCCAGGCGTCGTCGCCGGCGGGCTTGACCTCGACGACGCCGCATTCCGGCAACCGGCCCTCGCGCGGCCGGCCCCGCTGGACCTGCCGCGCCGCGTAGAGGCCGAAATCGGGATGCCCCGCGCCCTGGTCGGCAAGCTCGCCGACGCAGAACACCTTCGGCCGGAGCGCCGCGCCGACGGCGTTCAGCAGGTTCCGCAGCGCCGGGTGGTAGGAGAGCTCCCCCGTCGCCCCGCCTGAGCCGCGAATCCGGCCGAGGTCGGCGAAATACGCCTTGACCGCCTGCGCAAGTTTCGCGCCCGTCCCCGCCATCGCCCCGTTGTGGCGTAGCCCGGCGCGACTCGCAAGCGGGGCTCGTCCAAATTATCCGTATATAGACAATATGGGTTGACACGGGACACGAAATGACCCATATTTACTAAATCGGCGGAATCGAGGGCGCCGGCACCGTCGGCGCCCTTTTTCCGTGCCCTCTCCCTCGGAAACACGCCCATGCGCCCGTTCGGAACCCGGCATGTCGCCTGTTGTGCATATGATGCTGTTTCAGTGTATAAATTTCGGCAAGGAGATTTTGCAGGAAATGGACGGGTTCTGGCAGGCGCTGGGGCGGGCGGTCGGGCTGATCGTCGGCGGGGACGCGGAGCTGATCGGGATCGTCGGGCTGTCGCTCCGGGTGAGCCTGGGCGCGGTGGCGGTCGCCTGCCTGATCGGGCTGCCGCTCGGCGCGGCGGTGGGCGCCTTCCGGTTCCCGGGACGGGCGGCCGCCTCGGTCGTGCTCAACGCCCTGATGGGGCTGCCGCCGGTGGTGGTGGGGCTGGTCGTCTACCTGATGCTCTCGGCCGCCGGGCCGTTCGGGGTGCTGGGGCTCCTCTACACCCCCGCCGCGATGACGATCGCCCAGACCATCCTGGTCGCGCCGATCGTCGCCGCGCTGACCCGCCAGGTCGTCGAGGATCTCGACCGCGAGTATGCCGAGCAGTTCGCCTCGCTCGGGGTCGGCCCGCTGCGGCGGCTGACGGCGCTGCTGTGGGACGCGCGCTACGCCCTCCTGACGGTGGCGCTCGCCGGCTTCGGCCGCGCGGTGGCGGAGGTCGGCGCGGTGATGATCGTCGGCGGCAACATCGCCCACGCCACCAGGACGATGACCACCGCCATCGCGCTCGAGACCTCGAAGGGCAATCTCGAGCTCGCGCTGGCGCTCGGGGTGGTGCTGGTGGCGATCGCGGTCGCGGTGACCGGGGCGGCGATGACGCTACGCGCCTCCGCCGCCAGGCTCGCCTATGCCTGAGACGGCGCTGTTGAGCGCGCGCGGGCTCGCCTTCGAGGCCGGCGGCGGGCGGCCGGTCGACGGCGTCGACATCGACGTCCGCGCCGGCGCGAGCGTCGCGGTCATGGGCGCGAACGGGGCCGGCAAGAGCCTGCTGCTCCGCCTGCTGCACGGGCTGATCGCGCCGGCCGCAGGCGAGGTCAGGTGGCGCGGCGGCCCGCTCGACCGCGCGGCACGGCGCGCCCAGGCGATGGTGTTCCAGCGCCCGGTGATGCTGCGCCGCTCGGTCGGGGCCAACCTCCGCTTCGCGCTGGCGGCGCGCGGGATCGCCGGCGCGGAGCGCGCCGCGCGCCAGGAAGAGGCGGTCGAACGCGCCCGGCTCCGCGGCCTCGCCCACCGGCCGGCCCGGGTGCTGTCGGCCGGCGAGCAGCAGCGCCTCGCGGTCGCCCGGGCGCTCGCCTGCGCCCCCGAGCTCCTGCTCCTCGACGAGCCGACGGCGAGCCTCGACCCCGCCTCGACCCAGGCGGTCGAGGCGCTGATCCGCGAGGCGCGGGAGAGCGGCGTCGCGACCGTCACCGTGACCCACGACGCCGGGCAGGCGCGCCGGCTCGCCGACGAGCTGGTGTTCCTCGACGCCGGGCGCGTCGCCGAGGCGGGCAGTACGGCGCAGGTGCTCGACGCGCCGCGGTCCGAGCCCGCGCGCGCCTGGCTCGAGGGCCGGCTCCATGTCGGCGCCGCCCGGTGATCCGCCGCGCGCCCGTCCTCCTGCTGGCCGCCCTGCTCGCCGGCGCCGCGGCGGCGGAGGAGCGGTTCATAATTCTCCAGTCCACCACGTCGACCCGGAACTCGGGCCTGTTCGATTTCATCCTGCCGAAGTTCCGCGCCAGCACCGGGATCGAGGCGCGGGTGGTCGCGGTCGGCACCGGCCAGGCGATCCGCAACGCCGCCCGGGGCGACGGCGACGTGCTGCTGGTGCACGACAGGGAGGCCGAGGAGCGGTTCGTCGCCGCGGGCCACGGCGGCGCGCGCCACGACGTGATGTACAACGACTTCGCGATCGTCGGCCCGGCCGCCGACCCGGCCCGGATCGCCGGCGCGCGGGACGCCGCCGCCGCGCTCGCCGCGATCGCCCGGGCGCGGGCGGTCTTCGCCTCGCGCGGCGACGACAGCGGCACCCACAAGGCGGAGCTGCGCCTCTGGCGGGCGGCGGGGATCGACCCGGCGGCGCACTCCGGCACCTGGTATCGCGAGACCGGCTCCGGCATGGGGGCGACGCTGAACACGGGCGTCGGCATGGGCGCCTACGTTCTGACCGACCGCGCGACCTGGATCGCCTTCGGCAACAAGCGCGGCCACCGGATCGCGGTCGAGGGCGACCCTCGGCTGTTCAACCAGTACGGCGTCGTAGCGGTGAGCAAGGCGCGCCACCCGCGCGCGAAGGCGGCGCTCGCCAGGCGGTTCGTCGACTGGATCCTGTCGGACGAGGGCCAGGCGGCGATCGCGTCCTACCGGGTGGACGGGCAGCAGCTGTTCTTCCCCAACGCGGCGCGGCGGGGACGGGTGCGATGAGCCGGCGGCTCAGACTTTCGAGAAATCCGGGCACCATTTCAGGATGCCCTCCCGGTAGCTCTCCCGGTCCCGATGGGCCGCCGCCCAGCGCGAGACGTTCGGGTATGGCTCGATCGGATAGCCGCATCCGACGAGCACGAAATGCACGGGGATCCAGGAAATGTCCGCCAGGGTGAACCGGTCGCCCATGATCCACCGGCGGCCCTCGAGCGCGTTTTCGAGCTTGTCGAAACACGCCCCGAGCGTCTCGCGCGCGCTCGCGATGTCCGCCTCGCCCAGCTCGCTGCCACCGGCGTGCCGTGCGTGAAACGTCTTCAGCTCCCGGTTCTTCTGAAGCGCGTCGTACCTTTCCTGCTCCTCGGCGGTTTTCTTCAGTTTCTTCTGCATCTTGGTCGCGTAGACATAGGGCTTGACCGCCGGCACGTGGATGGCTGCGGCAAGATGAAGCCATTCGAGCATCCCGTCCTCATCGCCCGCCGGACGCAGCGAGGGTTCGGGGTAGGTCTCGTCGAGATAGTCGATGATGTCGTTGGATTCGATATGGACGACGCCGTTGTCGATCAGGGTCGGCACCAGGCCGTTCGGATTGATGCCGAAATACGCGTCCGAAACGTTTTCCTTCAGCTTCAGGTCGAGGTGATGGCTGGTCCACCGCAGACCCTTCTCGCTCAGCGTCATGCGGACCCGCATCGAGCAGTTCGAGATATCGCCGTGGTAAAGGTGGATACCCTCCAGCGCGGCCACGGATTTGTCGGCCGGAACGATAACCGCCATGGAAAGGTTCTCCGCTGTTTTTTGCCTGCCGGGACCTTGCGATCGCGCTCCATCGGTGTCAACGAGCGAGCGGTCCGCCGCTCCTGCGCGGCGGCTCTTCCTGATATGTTGGCGTCGGAGCCGCAATGACCCCCCGCACCCTCATCCCCGCCCTTGCCGGCCTCGTGCTCCTCGCCGCTCCGGCCGACGCGCGCACGGTCACCGACTCGGCCGGCCGCACGGTGGCGATCCCCGATACCGTGACGCGTGTCTTCGCGTCCGGCCCGCCGGCCTCGATCGCGATCTATGCGCTCAGGCCCGAGGTGCTGCTGGGCTGGCCGCGGGCGCTCAGGGACTATGAGAAGCCCTACATCGCGGCGCCCTACCGCGACCTGCCCGAGACCGGACGGCTCACCGGGCGGGGCGGGGAGGCGAACCTAGAGCGCGTGCTCGCGTTGAAGCCCGACCTGATCGTCGATTTCGGCTCGGTGCGCGGCACCTATATCGACCTCGCCAACCGGGTCCAGGAACAGACCGGCATCCCCTACATCCTCGTGAACGGCCGGTTTTCCGAGACCGCGCGTTCGCTCCGCCTGATCGGGCGTGCGCTCGGCGCGCCGGAGCGCGGCGAGGCGCTCGCCCGCGACGTGGAGGCGACCTTCGCCGCGCTGGACGAGGCGCTCGGCGCGGTGCCGCCGGACAGGCGCCCCCGCGTCTATCTCGCGCGCGGCCCGGACGGGCTGGAGACCGGGCTCAAGGGCTCGATCAACACCGAGATCGTCGAGCGCGCCGGCGGGCGCAACGTGGCGGAGGTGCCGGGCCGCTACGGGCTGGTGCAGGCCTCGCCCGAGCAGGTGATCGTGGCCGACCCCGACACGATCGTCACCTGGGACCGCATCTTCTTCGCCCGGGTCTGGCGCGATCCGCTGTGGCGGGGGATCGCGGCGGTCCGCCGGGGCCGGGTCTATCTCTCGCCCACCGCGCCGTTCGGCTGGATCGACCGACCGCCCTCGGTCAATCGGCTGATCGGGCTGAAGTGGCTGGCGGGGCTCTTCTATCCGGAGCGCTGGAAGGGCGACCTGCGCGCCGACGCCGCCGCGTTCTACCGGCTCTGGTACCATGTCGACCTGGGCGAGGCCGAGCTCGACCGGCTGCTCGAATGGGCGAAGGGACGCGCGCCCTGAGCGCCCGGATCGCCGGCGGCGCACGGGGCGGAACGTCGCTCTGGCTCGCCGCCGCGCTGGTCGTCGGCTCGTTCGGCGCGTTGCTGATCGGGCCCTATCCGCTGGGGCTCGGCGAGGCGCTGGCGATCCTCGCGGGCGGCGAGGGCAGGGGGCAGGCGGAGACCGTGCTGCTCTCGATCCGCCTGCCCCGGGTGGCGGCCTCGCTGCTGGTCGGCGCCGCGCTCGCCGCCGCCGGGGCGTGCTACCAGACGCTGTTCCGCAACCCGCTGGTCTCGCCCGACATCCTCGGCGTCTCGGCGGGCGCCGGGCTGGGCGCGGTGCTCGGCATCTTCCTGTCGCTCCCGGTCATCGCGATCCAGCTGATGGGGTTCGCGGGCGGTCTCGCCGCGGTGGCGCTGGTCGGCTTCGTCGCCGCCTCGGTCCGGGTCGGCGACCGCACGCTGATCCTCGTGCTGGCGGGCGTGGTGGTGGGCGCGCTGACGGGCGCGGCGACCTCGCTGCTGAAGGTGCTGGCCGATCCCTACGACCAGCTTCCGGCGATCACCTTCTGGCTGCTCGGCAGCCTCGCCGGGGTGAAGACCGAGGACATCCTGCCCGCCGCGCCCGTGGTGCTGGCCGGGCTGGTGCCGCTCGTGCTGCTGCGCTGGCGGATCAACGTGCTCGCGCTCGGCGACGAGGAGGCGCGCGCGCTCGGGGTCGAGGCGGGGCGTCTCAGGCTGGTGGTGATCGTCTGCGCCACGCTGATCACGGCGAGCGTCGTCGCGGTCGCGGGCGTCGTCGGCTGGGTCGGGCTGGTGATCCCGCATATCGCGCGGATGCTCGTGGGCCCCGGCTTCGGGCAGCTCCTGCCGGCGGCGGCGCTCCTGGGCGCGGGCTACATGCTCGCCACCGACACGCTCGCGCGCACCGTCTCCGCCGTCGAAGTGCCGCTCGGCATCCTCACCGCCGTGGTCGGCGCGCCGTTCTTCCTCTGGCTTCTCGCGCGGGGGCGGCGGACATGGGCGTGACGGTCGAGACCCGCGGTCTCGCCATCGGCTATCCCGGCCACGAGGTCGGCAGCGGCATCGAGGTCGGCGCCGGGCCGGGCGAGGTGCTGTGCCTGCTGGGCCCCAACGGGTCCGGCAAGACGACCCTGTTCAAGACCCTGCTCGGGCTGATCCCGGCGCGCGGCGGCGAGGTGCTGCTCGGCGGCCGGACGCTCGGGTCTCTCGCGCGGACCGAGATCGCGACCCGCGCCGCCTACGTCCCGCAGGCCCACGCCGCGCCCTTCGCCTATCCGGTGCTGGAGGTCGTGACGATGGGCCGAACGGCTCGGCTCGGCCTCTTCTCGCAGCCCGGCGAGGCCGACCGGGAAGCGGCGATGAACGCGCTCGCCAGGCTCCGCATCGAGGACCTCGCCCATTCCGACTACACCCGGCTCTCCGGCGGCCAGCGGCAGCTGGTGCTGATCGCCCGCGCGCTCGCCCAGGAGACGCCCGTCCTGGTCATGGACGAGCCCACCGCCAGCCTCGATTTCGGCAATCAGACGCTGGTGCTGCGCGAGGTCGCCGGGCTCGCCGCGGACGGGCTCACGGTGATCCTGTCGACCCACGACCCGGACCACGCCTTCGCCGTCGGCACCGGCGTCGCCCTCCTCCACGAGGGCCGGGTTCGGGCGACGGGCGCGCCGCAAGACGCCCTGACGGCGGACGCGCTGTCTTCGGTCTACGGCGTCGATGTCAAGGTCGAGGCGCTGGCCGACGGAAGGACCGTCTGCGTCCCCTCGCTCGCGCGCGATGACGGGTAGGCCATGCTCGGATGGTTTACAACCATAGCGTGTTCGTTATAGAATGGGCGCATGGGAGAAAGGTCTTCCACCTCGCCGTTCGACACCCAGCGCGCCGTCGAGGAACTGGTCGCCGCCGGGATGCCGCCGGATCAGGCGGGCGTCATCGTCCGGCTGCACCTGCGCTGGGCCGACCGCGACCTGGCGACGGGCAAGGACATCGACCGGCTGTGTGCCGAGACCGACCGCCTGCGTGAGATCATGGAACTGAAGTTCGAAGTCATCGAACAGAGGATCGACGCGCGGTACGAGTCCCTCGATCGCAAGATCGACGAGCGATACGCGTCTCTCGATCACAAGATCGACGAGCGATACGCGTCTCTCGATCACAAGATCGACGAGCGATATGCGTCTCTCGATCACAAGATCGACGCTCGGTGCAGCGCGCTCGAAACGAAGATCGCGCAGTCGTCGGCCGCCACGATCAAGTGGGTCACCACGTCGCAGATCGGCACCGCGGCCGTCTACCTGGCGGCGCTGCTTGCGGCCATCAAGTTCTGACCTCAGGGCGAGAGCCAGCGCACCTTGCCGGTGTCGGACAGCGCGTAGCCGCCCATCGCCTTCGCCTTCTCCCGCATCGCCCGGCCGGCGGCGAAGTCGAGCAGCGTGCGCACCGGCCGGGTGAAATAGGCGCGGCGGTCGACCACCAGGTCGAATCGCTCCAGCACCAGCAGCCGGAAGGGCAGGTCGAACTGGCGCGCCATCGCCTCGATGCCGAGCGCCGCATCGGCCTCGCCCGCCGCGACCGCCGCCGCGGCGTCGCTCTCGGTCCAGGCGGGGGTGGCGAGGCGGTCGATGTCGGTCTCCTTCATCCCCGCCTGCCGCAGCAGAGTTTCGAAGAGCGCCGCCGCCGCCGCGCCCGGCGGGCGCATCGCGACCCGCATCCCCCGAAGGTCGGCGACGCTCTCGACGCGGTCCTCGACCTCGTCCGACAGGATCAACCCGCGCGAGCGCACCGCCCATTCGAGCAGCACGCAGCCGACCAGCCGCCAGTCCTCCACCGTCGCGACGTTCCAGCCGCCGCCCTCCTCGTGGAAGTGGATGCCGGCGAGCGCCGCCTCGCGGTCGACGAAGCGTCGCAGCCCGTCGGCGCTGCCGTTGAGGATGGTCGCGAGCCCCGAGCCCGATTCGCGCACCGCCCATTCGAGCAGCGGGTCGTGCGAGCCGGCCAGCACCATCGGCCGTTCCGACAGCGCGCCCTCGGCGCCGAGCCCGGCCCAATCCATCAACTCGGCGCGCGGGAACAGCAGCTTGCCGGTGATCCGGCGGTGCGGGATCTCCCCCGCCGCCGCGAGGTCGTAGATCTTGCGCTCCTTCACCCGCAGCATTGCCGCCACCTCGCGCGTGGTGAGATAGAGCGGCGGCTCGTCCATCTTCTCGCGTGCCATGCCGACCATCCTGCCAAAGCGGGGCGAGGCGCGCGAGGGTTCCGGAGGCGGGGCGGATCGCCTCCCGCCTTGGACCCTGCTGCGATCCGTGCCATGTTTGCCGCACCATGAACCGAAGGCAGTTCCTCGCTTCCTCCGCCGCCTGCGCGCTGCTGCCGGCGACCGGCCGGGCGGGGGCGATGAGGCTGCGGGCGGAACCGGTCGCCGTCCGCCTGCTGCCGGACGAGGAGGGGCACGGGCCGACCGCGATGCTGGGGTTCAACGGCCGGACCCCGGGGCCCGAGATCCGCGCGGTCGAGGGCGGGCGGGTGTCGGTCGCGTTCGAAAACGGGATCGGACAGCCGAGCGCGGTCCACTGGCACGGCATCCACATCGACAACGCGATGGACGGGGTGCCGGGGCTTACCCAGGATGCGGTCGCGCCGGGCGCGACCTTCGAATACGACTTCGCCGCGCCCTATCCCGGCACCTACTGGTACCACGCGCACCACCGCTCCTGGGAGCAGGTGGCGCAAGGCCTCTACGGCCCGTTGATCGTGGACGAGCGGGACCCGCCGAAGGTCGACCGCGACATCACCGTGGTGCTCGACGACTGGCGGCTCACGCCCGACGGCGCGCTCCATCCGAGCTTCGGCAACCGGCACGATTTCTCCCATGCCGGCAGGCTCGGCAATTACGGGCGCGCGTTCTTCTCCGCCGGGACGGTGCGGCAGGGCGACAGAGTCAGGCTCAGGCTGATCAACGCGGCGACCGCGCGGACCTTCCGCGTCAGGATCGGCGGCGGCGCCGGGAAGATCGTGGCGCAGGACGGGATGCCGCTCGCCCGGCCCGAGCCGATCGGCGAGCCGGTCCTCGCGCCGGCGCAGCGGACCGACATCGTGCTCGACGTCGCGGGTCCGGTGACCTTCCACCTCCTGCCGCGGGGCGAGCCCTATCCGCTCGGCACCGTCGCCGTCGAGGGCAGCAACCCCGCGCCGGCGCGCGGCCCGGTCGAGCCCCTGCCGCCGACCGCCGTGCCCGAGCCCGACGCGGACGGGGCGCGCCGCCTCACGCTCTCCATGCAGGGGGGCGCGATGGGCGGACGCCACGGCGGCGACGATTTCTGGGCGTTCAACGGCCGCTCCGGCATGCCCGACGCGCCCTGGCAGCGCTTCGCGCGCGGCGAGACGGCGCGGATAACCATGCGGAACGACACCGCGTTCCCGCACGGAATCCACATCCACGGCCATCATTTCCACGAGCTCGGCGCGGACGGCTCGCCCGGCCATTACCGCGACACGACGCTGGTGGACGCGCGCAAGAGCCGCGACGTGCTCTGCGTCTTCGACAACCCGGGCAGGTGGCTGATCCACTGCCATACGCTGGGGCACCAGGCGTCGGGGATGAAGACCTGGGTCGAGGTGGCGTGAAGCGGCTCCTGACGGTCCTCGCTCTGCTGCTCCCCGCCGCCGCGCTGGCCGGCCACGAGCTGGACAACCGCGACCTACGCAACGGACAAGTCCTCTACAAGGAGCACTGCGCCTCCTGCCACGGCGCCGAGCTCGAGGGCCAGCCCAACTGGCGGCGGATCGGCGAGGACGGGCTGCTGCCCGCGCCGCCGCACGACGCGACCGGCCATACCTGGCACCACGACAACCGGCTGCTGTTCGACTACACGAAGTTGGGCGGCAAGGCGCTGATGGAGGCGCGGGGCGTCGGCGGGTTCAAGAGCGGCATGGAGGGTTTCGGGGACGCTCTGACGGACGACGAGATCTGGGACATACTGGCCTACATCCGCTCGACATGGCCCGATCGCATCAAGCGGATACAGGCTTCCCGGAACCCGCCGCACGACCGGTAGCGCAAGGGACCGCGCAGTCCCGGTTCGCCGATGGCATGACAGTCTTCGAGGAATAGCCGCGAGGCGGTTCTCGAACGATCCCGCAACCGGCCGGGAGCCAAAGCCCCGGGACTGAAGCCCGCCCTCCAGCCTTGGGGTGAGGCGGTCTGCACGCGCGGGAACCGACAAAACCGATAAGCAATGGAAACGACGATTATAGTATAACATTTCAGTGACATCGACGCGCCGCCTGTTGGAACATCCGACAGTCGGAGCGCGAAGGCGTCGGGCATCCAGGGGGACAGAGGTGGACTTCGTTCGCAAGACATTGGTTTTCGCCGCACTGTGCGCGCCGCTGGTCCCGCACGGGCTGAGCGCGCAGACCCCCGACGTCGTTGTCAGCCTCAAGCCGATCCATTCCCTCGTCGCCGGGGTGATGGGCGACGCCGGAAAGCCCCGGCTTCTGCTCAAGGGCACCGCATCGCCCCACACCTACCAGCTGCGCCCGTCCGATGCCCGGGCTCTCGCCGAGGCCGATCTGATCGTGTGGGTCGGCGAGGCGATGGAGACCTTCCTCCACCGCGCCGTCGAGAATCTCGGCTCCCGATCCAGGATCGTGACCCTTCACGAGGTGCCCGGCATGCACCTGCTGCGCAACCGTGAAGGAGGGATATGGGAAGACGACGACCACCATGAAGAGCCCCATGTCGACGAGCACAAAGACCACGGTCACGAGCATGGCGAGCTCGACATGCATTTCTGGCTCGATCCCGGCAATGCCGGCCGGATCGTCGATGAGGTTGCGGAGGCGCTGGTTCTCCTCGACCCCGCCCGTTCCGCGACCTGGCGCGCCAATGCCGCGGCGACACGCAAGCGGATCGCCGACCTGCACGCCTCCCTCCAGGCCCGCCTGGCGCCGGTGCGCGGACACGCCTTCGTGGTCTTTCACGACGCCTACCAGTATTTCGAGCGCGCCTACGGGCTGAATGGCGCGGGCGCGGTCGCCGTCGACCCGGCGCGGGCGCCGAGCGCCAAGCGGCTCGTCGAGCTGCGCGGCGCGCTCGCCGAGCACAAGGTCCGATGCGTGTTCACCGAACCCCAGTTCGAGCCCGATCTGGTCCGCACCGTGATCGAGGGCAGCGATGTCCGGACCGCGGTGCTCGATCCCGTCGGCGCCGACACGACACCCGGTCCGGACGCCTGGGTCGAGATCATGCGCGGCCTGGGCGACGCGATGGCAGGCTGTCTCGGCAGGAGCTGACCGCCGCCTCCCCGGGGCGCCGCGAAGGGCATGGCCAGGACAGGTTCCCGAATGACCGGCGCACCCTCCCACGATCCGTCCGAGGCCGCGCCGCTCGTCGAGGCGCGCGGCGTCAGCCTGCGCTTCGGCCGCCGGAGCGTGCTCGACTCGGTGGATATCGCGGTCCGCGCCGGGGAAATCGTCACCCTGGTCGGGCTCAACGGCGCCGGCAAGTCGACGCTCATCCGCGTGATCCTGGGCATCGTGGAACCCGATAGCGGCGAGGTGTTGCAGCGCCCCGGCCTGCGCATCGGCTACGTGCCGCAGCACATGCAGCGCGATCCGGTCCTGCCGATGACGGTGGAGCGTTTCATGACGCTTGGCTCACCGGCCCCCCGCGGGACGCTCCAACGCGTGCTCGACGAGGTCGGCGCCGATCCCATCCTGGGCCATCCCCTGGCCGAGATCTCCGGCGGGGAGATGCAGCGCGTGATGCTGGCGCGGGCGCTGCTGCGCGAGCCCCAGCTCCTGGTGCTCGACGAGCCGCTGGCCGGGGTGGACGTCACCAGCCAGAGCGACCTCTACCGGCTCATCGCCGACATCCGCGACCGGCGCGGCTGCGGGGTCCTCCTGGTCTCGCACGATCTTCACCTGGTGATGGCCGCGACCGACGCCGTGGTCTGCCTCAACCGGCATGTGTGCTGCACCGGGCGGCCGCAGACGGTTCTGCGACACCCCGAGTTCATCTCCCTGTTCGGACCGCATCTGTCGGAAACGCTCGCGGTATACCAGCATGCCCACGACCATCGTCACGACGCGCTGGGCGAGCCGCTCTCGAACGAAGCGGGCTCGCCGGAGCGGTCGCGGCCGGCCGGCCGGCATCGGTGATGGAGGATTTCGTCCTGCGCGCCCTTGGCGGCGGGATCGGGGCGGCGCTCGCCGCCGGGCCGGTCGGGTGTTTCGTGGTGTGGCGGCGCATGGCGTATTTCGGCACCGCGCTCGCGCATGCGGTGCTGCTCGGGGTCGCGCTCGGATTCATGCTCGAGATCGAGCCGATCGTCGCCGTCTTCGCGATATGCCTCCTGCTCGCGGTCTGTCTCCTTTTGCTGGAGCGCCAGCGGGTCGTTTCCGTCGACGCCCTGCTCGGGGTTCTCGCGCACGCGGTGTTCGCGGCCGGGCTGGTCGTCGTCGCGTTCATGGAGCGGGTGCGGGTCGATCTGATCGGCTACCTGTTCGGCGACATCCTGTCGGTCGGCGTCGGCGATCTCTGGCTGATCTTCGGCACCGCGGCCGCGGTCACCGCGGCGCTCGCCTGGCAGTGGAGCAACCTCCTCGCGGTCGCCCTCAACCAGGATCTCGCGGCGGCGGAGGGCGTGCCGGTGGAGCGGATCCGTTTCCTGTTCCTGTTCCTGCTCGCCGCGGTGATCGCGGTCGGAATGAAGATCGTCGGCATGCTGCTTGTCGTGGCGCTGGTCATCGTCCCCGCCGCCGCGGCGCGCCGTATGGTTGCGACGCCCGAGCAGATGGCGGTGGCGTCGACGGCGATCGGAATCGCCTCGGTCGCCGCCGGCCTGTTCGCCTCGCTCCTCTGGGACATTCCGGCGGGGCCGGCGATCGTGCTGGTGGCGAGCGGGATCTTCGCCGCCAGCCTGTCGATCCCGGTTCGGGGACGATCGCGCCGGGAGGGTTAGTGTCTTGTTTCCCAAGATTCCATCCATCCGGACGATGCCCCCGCCCCGTCATGCCCGGAACAAGTCCAAGCATGACGACAATTGGCCAGGTGCCGGAGAATGTCCGCCCCCGGCGCGGGAAAATCAACCGGAGATTGTATTTTCGCGGCGTTGTCCGTATCTTCGGCGTGCACGGGAGAGAGCGGGTATGGACTTCGCTAACATCCTCGACGCAGCGCTTCCCCTGGCCGCCGTAATGGTCCCCGCCTTCGTGCTCGGCTTCGGCGCGATCTGGCTGGCCGTTCACAACGGGCTGACCGACATGCGCAAGGAACTCCATATCATGGCGGAGCGCGTCGCGAGGATCGAAGGGCGCCTCGATCCCCATCGCCCGGTCGCGGGAGCGTGAACGGCAGGCCTTTCGTCAAGACACGACGGCGTTCCAAACCGCCCCCCGGCTCCCCTACCATGACGGTTCGGAACCGGGCGGAGGGCGGCGCATGGAATTCAGATCTCTCGGCGAAGGGGGCAACCGCCTGACCGCCTCGGTGGTCGGGCTCGGGTGCAACAATTTCGGGCGGCGGCTGCGCGAGCGCGAGTCCCCGGCGGTGATCCACGCCGCGCTCGACGCCGGGATCACGCTGTTCGACACCGCCGAGTCCTATGGCGGCGGGAAATCGGAGACGTTCATCGGCAACGCGCTCGGGCCGCGCCGTCGCGACGTTCTGATCGCCACCAAGTTCGGCTGGAGCGGCGGCGCGTCCCGCCGCAAGGTCGCGAAGGCGGTCGAGGGCAGCCTGAAGCGCCTGCGGACCGACGTCATCGACCTCTACCAGATCCACCGGCCCGATCCGTCGACGCCCATCGAGGAGACGCTGGAGGCGCTGGACGCGCTGGTGCGCCAGGGCAAGGTGCGCTTCGTCGGCTGCTCCAATTTCTCCGGCGGGCAGATCGCGCGGGCGCGGGCGGTCTCGGAAGCGCACGGCCGGTGCGCCTTCGTCACCGCCCAGAACCCCTGGAGCCTGCTGGAGCGCGGGATCGAGGACGATGTGGTGCCGGCCTGCGCGGATGCCGGCGTGGGGATCCTGCCCTATTACCCGCTCGCCAACGGGCTGCTCACCGGCAAGTACCGGCGCGGGGCGGAGTGGCCGAAGGGGACGCGGCTCTCCGCCGGTTTCGTCCCGGAAGCGCGGTGGCGGGCGGTGGAGCGGCTGGAGCGCTTCGCCGCGGCGCGCGGCCGGAGCCTGCTCGAGCTCGCGGTCTCGTGGCTGGCCAGACAGCCGGGCATCTTCAGCGTCATCGCCGGCGCGACCTCGGCCGGGCAGGTCGAACGGAACGTGCAAGCGGCGGGATGGGCGCTCGGCGCGGCCGAGCTCGCGGAGATCGACCGCCTGACCTGAGCGCCGCGGCTCCCTTCGATCCCGCTAGAGTCGAATCCGGCGATCGACTAGCCTCCCGCCGGGAAAGCCGGACCCGGAAGAGAGAGCCATGCCGTTCGAGAAGCCACGAACCGTGCTTGCCTTCGCCTTTATGGCGCTCGCCCTGGCCGCGAGCGCGCAGGCCCATGCCGCCGGGACCCATCCGGTCACCGGCGAGGTGCTGTCCGACGACCAGAGCTTCACCTACCGGCTGCTCGACCAGTTCCCCACCCTCGATCCGCAGCTGAACGAGGAGGTCGCGGGGTTCCACGTCATCCGCGACCTGTTCGAGGGGCTCTTGAGCCAGGATGCCGACGGCAATCTCGTGCCCGGCGTCGCCACCTCCTATTCGGCGTCCGACGGCAACCGGACCTACACCTTCAAGCTCCGCAAGGACGCCAGATGGTCGAACGGCGATCCGGTGATGGCGCACGACTTCGTCTATGCCTGGCGGCGCGCGGCCGACCCGAAGACCGCCTCGCCCTACGGCTGGTATGTCGCGCTGACACAGATGGCGAACGCCGGGGACATCCTGGCGGGGAGGAAGCCGCCGTCGGCGCTCGGCGTGCGCGCGGTCGACGACCGTACGCTGGAAGTCGGGCTCGACCGGCCGCTCCCCTATTTCCCGGCGATGACCACCTACGCCACCCTGTTCCCGGCGCACCGGGCGACGATCGAGGCGCACGGCTCCAAGTGGACCGCGCCCGGAAACATGGTCTCGAACGGCGCCTACGTCCTCAAGGAGGTCGTGCTCAACGAGTTCCACACGCGGGTGAAGAACCCGAAATACTGGGACGCCGACCGGGTGATCGTCGAGAAGGTGACGGGGCTCGTCATCAACGACGTCAACCAGGCGCTCACCCGCTACCGCGCGGGCGAGCTCGACCATCTCGAGCCCCTGCCGCCCGGCCAGTATCCGAGATTGAAGAAGGAGCTCCCCGACGAGGCGAAGAGCGTGCCGCGGCTCTGCTCCTACTATTACGCGATCAACCACACGAAGAGCGGCAACCCCGCGCTCCGCGACGTGCGTGTCCGCAGGGCGCTCAGTCTGGCGGTCGACCGCGACGTGATCGTCGAGCGGCTCCTCAAGGGCGGGCAGTGGGCGGCCTACAACTTCACCCATTTCAAGACCGCCGGGTTCCGGATGCCCGACATCGACTACGCGAAGCTGAGCCAGCGCGGGCGCGACGCCGAGGCGAAGCGGCTCATCGAGGAGTCCGGCGTCCGCGACCTGACGCTGAAGCTGATCTACAACACGTCGGAGAGCCACAAGCAGATCGCCACCGTGATCGGCCAGATGTGGAAGCAGAAGCTGGGCGTGCGCACGACGCTCGCGAATTACGAGTGGAAGACCTATCTCAACATCCGCAAGAACCGTGAGTTCGACGTGGCGCGGTCGGCGTGGTGCGGCGACTACAACGAGGCCTCCACCTTCCTCGACCTGCTCACCACCACGCACGGCGCAAACGACGGCGGCTATTCGAGCGCGGAGGTCGACGCGTTGATGCGGGACTCGAAGACGGCGAAGGATCCCGCCGCGATCTACGCCGAGGTCGAGCGGATTCTCGCCGGGGACATGGCGATCGTCCCCATCTACCACTACGCCAACACGTTCCTGCTCAAGAGCGACATCAAGGGCTGGCCCTACAACAACGTCGAAAACAACTGGTACGCGAAGAATCTCTACCGTGTGGCGAAGTGACCGGGAGGAGAAATTGCTTCGCCATATGCAGATATATGGGTAATATGGGATCGTGAAGACGACGCTCGACATCCACGACGAGCTGCTGCTGCGCGCCAAGCGCCATGCTAGGGAAACCGGGCGGCCGTTGCGCGCCCTGGTGGAGGACGGGCTGCGCCGGGTGCTCGCCGTCTCCCCGCCGCGCGCGCGATACCGGTTGGCCGATCTGAGGGCGGGAGAGCCCGACGCGCCGGATCCGCTGGAAGGCTATTCCTGGCCCGAGCTGCGCGAGACGATCTACGGCGATCCCGGCGCGAGGTGATCGCGGTAGACACCAATCTGCTGGTCTACGCGCACCGCCGCGAGGCGCGTCTCGGCGACGCGGCGCATGCGGTGATGACCGAGCTCGCCGAAGGCGACCGGGGATGGGCGATCCCCTGGCCGTGCTGTTACGAGTTCCTCAGCGTGGCGACCAACCGGCGCATCTGGCGGGATCGGGCGACGGCCCCGGATCATGCCTGGCGCCAGTTCCGCGCCTGGGCCGACTCGCCGTCCAACCGTATGATCGGCGAGACCGGAGACTTCATCGACATTCTGGAGGCATTCGTCGGCCGGCCTCATGTCGTCGGAGGCGTGGTTCACGACGCCCGGATCGCGGCGATATGCGTCGCGCACGGTGTCGAGGAGCTGCTCACCAGGGACCGGGATTTTTCGCTTTTTCCGGAACTCCGCACGCGCGACCCGTTCCAGCCGGCCCGATGATCGCCTATCTCCTCAGGCGCATCGCGGTCGCGGTTCCGACGCTGCTGATCCTGATCGTCGTTTCCTACGTTCTGATGTACGCCGCGCCGGGCGGGCCGTTCGACACCGAGCGCGCCCTGCCGCCCGAGGTGATGGCGAACCTGCAGCGCAAGTACGGGCTCGACGAGCCGCTCGCCGTTCAGATCTGGCGCTATCTCGTCGCCATCGTCACCGAGTTCGATTTCGGCCCGTCCTTCCAGTACAAGGACCAGACGGTCAACGAGATCGTCGCGCAGGGCTTCCCGGTCACGCTGACCTACGGCGCCTGGTCGTTCGCGGTGGCGGTCCTCGTCGGCGTGTCGCTCGGCATCGCAGCGGCGGTCCGTCACAACTCCTTCCTCGACTATCTCGCGGTCGGCGTCTCGGTCGGCGCGCAGGTGCTGCCGAACTTCGTCATGGCGCCGATCCTCACCCTGGTCTTCACGCTCTGGCTGGGCTGGCTGCCGGGCGGCGGCTGGCAGGGCGGCCAGTGGCCCTATGTGGTGATGCCGGTGATCGCGCTCTCGACCTCGTTCATGGCCTCGATCGCCCGCATCGCGCGCTCGTCCATGCTGGAGGTGCTGAACGCGAACTTCATCCGCACCGCCCGCGCCAAGGGGCTGCCGGGGCGGCGGATCGTCTTCCGCCACGCGCTCAAGCCCGCCATGCTGCCGGTGATCTCCTATCTCGGCCCCGCCTTCGTCGGGATGATCACGGGATCGGTGGTGATCGACGTCTTCTTCGCCACCGGCGGCATCGGGCAGTTCTTCGTCAACTCGGCGCTCAACCGCGACTACCCGGTCATCATGGGGGTGACGATCCTGACCGGGGCGCTGATCGTCGCCTTCAACCTGCTGGCCGATCTGCTCTACGCCTGGATCGACCCCAGGATCCGGTACTGAGGCGATGAACCCGCTCTTCGGACGGCGCGCCCTCCGCACTCTCTCCGACCCCGCCCCCGGCGGGCGCTCGCTCTGGCAGGACGCAAGGGCACGGTTCTTCCGCAACCGGGCCGCGGTGGCGAGCCTCGCCGTCCTCGGGTCGGTCGCGGTATTCGCCGTCTTCGGCGGCCTCGTCACGCCCTGGAACAACGAGCAGATCGACTGGTCGATGCTCGGCAGCGTCGCGGAGGAGGGCGCGCCGTCGTTCGCCAACGGACACTATTTCGGGGTCGACGAGGTCGGCCGCGACCTGTTCGCGCGCACCGTGCAGGGGACGCGGATTTCGCTCGCCGTCGGCATCGTCGGCGCGCTGATCTCGGTCGCGGTCGGCACGCTCTACGGCGCCACGGCGGGCTATTTCGGCGGCCGGGTAGACGGCGCGATGATGCGCGTCGTCGACGTGCTGATGGCGATCCCCTACATGTTCGTGCTGATCCTGCTGATGGTCGTGTTCAGCCGGTCGATCCTGATGCTGTTCGTCGGCATCGGGCTGATAAGCTGGCTCGACATGGCGCGGATCGCGCGCGGCCAGACCCTCAGCCTGAAGAACCGGGAGTTCGTCGAGGCCGCCGTGGCGATCGGCGTCCGGCCGCGCCGGATCGTCCTCCGCCACATCGTCCCCAACCTGCTCGGCGTGGTCATCGTCTACGCCACGCTGCTGGTGCCCTCGATGATTATCTATGAGAGCTTCATCAGCTTCCTCGGCCTCGGCGTCCAGGAACCGGCCACCAGCTGGGGCGCGCTGATCGCCTCGGGCGCGGGCCAGATGCAGTACGGCACGCTGTGGCAGCTCCTGTTCCCGCTCTTCTTCTTCGTGGTCACGCTGTTCTCGTTCTTCTTCCTGGGCGACGGGCTGCGCGACGCGCTCGACCCGAAGGACCGCTGAGCGATGGCGCTGCTGGAAGTGCGCGACCTCCTCGTGTCGTTCGAAACGCCCGACGGCACGGTCAACGCGGTCAACGGGGTCGATCTCTCCGTCGAGGCCGGGCGGGCCCTTGCCGTGGTGGGGGAGAGCGGATCGGGCAAGAGCCAGATCATGCTCGCCGTCATGGGCCTGCTCGCGCGCAACGGGACCGCCGCCGGCTCCGTGACGTTCGACGGCACCGAGCTCCTCGGGCTCGACGAGGCCGCCTTCAACCGGTTCCGCGCGCGCGAGATCGCCATGGTCTTCCAGGACCCGATGACGGCGCTCAACCCCTATATGCGGATCTCGGACCAGATGATCGAGGCGCTGACCCTGCACCGGGGCATGGGGAGGCGCGAGGCGCTCGACGAGGCGGTGCGCCTGCTCGATGCGATGGAGGTGCCGGACGCCCGTGCGCGGATCCGGATGTACCCGCACGAGTTCTCCGGCGGCATGCGCCAGCGGGTGCTGATCGCGATGGCGCTGCTCTGCCGCCCGCGGCTCCTGATCGCCGACGAGCCGACCACCGCGCTCGACGTCACCGTGCAGTCCCAGATCGTGCGCCTTCTCGCCGAGCTTCGCTCCGATCTCGGCACCGCGATCCTGCTCGTGACCCACGATGTCGGGGTGGTGGCGGGGAGCTGCGACGAGATGGTCGTCCTCTATGGCGGCCGGGTGATGGAGAGCGGCCCGGTCGAGAGCGTCTTCGCCGCGCCCTTCCACCCCTATACGCGGGGGCTGCTCGACGCGGTGCCGCGGATGGACCGCGACGACGAGCGGCTGCCGGCGATCCCGGGCGATCCGCTCAGCGCGACCCTGTTGCCCGCCGGATGCCCGTTCGCGCCGCGCTGCCCGCGGGTCGGGGACCGCTGCCGCGGCGAACGGCCCGAGGCCGCGCCGCTCGCGCCGGGCCGGCTGGCCGCCTGCCACTTCCCGATGGAGGCTGCGCCGTGAGCGCGCCGCTCCTTTCCGTTCGCGACCTGTCCGTCTCCTTCCCGGTCCGATCGGAAGGGGCCGCCCTCTGGGCGCGCCGCCGGGAACTGCAGGCGGTCCGGAGCGTGAGCTTCGACCTGGATTCGCGCGAGACCCTCGGGATCGTGGGTGAGAGCGGATCGGGAAAATCCACCCTCGCGCGCGCCCTGATAGGCACCGTCCCCGTTTCGGGCGGGCAGGCGCTGTGGGAGGGCAGGGACCTTCTCGCCATGGGGGCGGAAGAGCGCCACCGCCATCGCCGCGACATCCAGATGATCTTCCAGGACCCGCTGGCGGCCCTCGACCCCAGGATGACGGCGGGCGAGATCGTCGCTGAGCCGCTCGCCGTCCACGAGCCCGGCCTGGCGCGGGGCGAGGCGCGGGCCCGGGTGGCGGAGACGATGGAACAGGTCGGGCTTCTGCCCGAGCACATCGACCGCTACCCGCACGAGTTCTCCGGCGGCCAGTGCCAGCGCATCGCCATCGCCCGGGCGCTGATCTCGCGGCCCAGGCTGGTGATCTGCGACGAACCGGTCTCGGCGCTCGACGTCAGCGTGCAGGCGCAGATCGTCAACCTGCTGGGCGAGCTCAAGCGCGAGCTCGGCCTGTCGCTGATCTTCATCTCCCACGATCTCGGCGTGGTGAAGCACATCTCCGACCGGATCATGGTGTTCTACCTCGGCCGGGCGATGGAGCACGGGCCTGCCGGCGGTCTCGTCCGCGGTCCCCGCCATCCCTACACACGGGCCCTGATCTCCGCCGCGCCGGTACCGGATCCGGCGGTGGAGCGCCGCCGCCGCGGCGCGTCTCTGGAGGGCGAGCTGCCGTCGCCGCTCGCGCCGCCTTCCGGCTGCGTGTTCCGCACCCGCTGTCCCATCGCCCGGGAATCCTGCGCCGGCGAGGAGCCCGCGATGCGGCGGTACGGGGAGCGCCACTTCGCCGCCTGCCCCCATGCGGGGGAGGGCGAGCTCAGGACTCCATATAGTTCGCCCGGTACCAGTCGTTGATCTCGCCGCCCCGGGTAACCCAGACCTCTTCGCGCTGCGTGATGTGGCGGAGCGCCCGGTCGAAATACTTGGCTCTGAAGGCGTGGCCGATCAGGAACGGGTGCAGGCAGATCGCCATGACCCGGCCCGAGGCGGCGCCGTCCTCGTAGAGCACGTCGAACTGGTCGACGATCATCCGGTAGAACTCCTCCGCCCCCAACCCGCGGTCGAGGAAAGCCGGGATGTCGTTGATCTCGATCGAATAGGGCATCGAGATCAGCGAGCCCGTCCTGACGTTCATCGGATAGGGCTGCTCGTCGTTGACCCAGTCGCAGACATATTCGATGCCGTTCTCGGCGAGGATGTCGGGCGTGTTGAAGCTCTCGCTCAGCGCCGGGCCGAGCCAGCCCTTGGGCGCGGTTCCGGTGCCGTCCGCGATGGTCGAGACGATGTCGCCGATCAGCCGGCGCTCCTCGTCTTCCGGCTGGTCGTTGAACAGCACCGAGTTGGTGCTGCCGTGGCCCATCCACTCCCAGCCGAGCTCGTTGCCGGCCTCGACGATGCGCGGGTACTGTCCGCAGACCTCCGAGTTGAGCGCGACCGTGCCCTTGACCCCGTGGCGCTCCATCACCTCCATCATTCGCCAGATGCCGACGCGCACGCCGAAATCGCGCCACGAGTAGTTCAGCACGTCGGGCTTGAGATGCACGGTTACCGCGGTGACCGAGGTCGAGGGCTTGTCCCAGTGGAAATGCTCGATATTGGGGATCACCCACACCGCGACGCGCGCGCCGTCGGGGAAGCGCAACGGCTCCCGATCGGCAATCGCCGAATAGTCGAAGCGTCCATGTTCCATGGCTGCCTCCCTTGGCCTAGCCGGATGCGGCAGGCCTGTTGTGGCCGATCGTGGACAAATATTGCAGCGCCTCGTCGAGCGACACCACGTCGGCGTATTTGGCGTTGAGGTCGAACAGGCTCTGGTCGTGCGCCGCCTGCGAGCGGTCGCCGACGGCCTCGCGCACGACCATCGGCCGGAAACCGACCTGGCAGGCATCGACGGCAGTCGCGCGGACGCAGCCCGAGGTCGTGCAGCCGGTGATGATCAGCGTGTCCACGCCGTGCGCCATCAGCCGCGAGACGATGTCGGTGCCGTAGAAGCAGGACGCGTATTTCTTGACCAGCAGCGTGTCGCCCGGCCGGAAGTCGAGCCGCGAATCGACCTCCACCCCGTCGTCGCCGGCCTTGAGCGTGACCACGCCCTTCTGCTTGAGCGCCCAGATGCCGGCGTCCCTGAGGTCGTCGTCCTCGTAGATCACCGTCGAGAAGACAACCGGGATGTCGCGCTCGTGCGCGGCATCGAGCAGCGGCACGATCGCCTCGATCTCGGCGTCCAGATCCGCGCCCAGCATCCGGTCCGGATCGGTAAACGCCTTCAGCATGTCGATCACGATCAGCGCCGGGCGTTCGCCGAAGCCGATCTTGAGCCCGAACCCCCGTTCGGCGAAGAATTCCTCGTCGCTTTTTTCGGTCTGCCCCGCCATGTCGTCCTCCCCGTTTGCCGATGCGCAGTAGAGCCCGGCGCTACTGCCCGCAGCAAGGAGTGACAGAGGCCGTGGATCGCATGCCCTTTCGGGAAACAGTGTAAACGGTCGTTCTGTCGTCGCGGAAGCGAACGTGTGGAAAGTCCGCGGCGGATTGGCTCGACCTCCGAGAATGCCCGGGGCGGGGAAAAACAAAGTGGCTTATAGAGATAACTTGACGGGGGGTCGGCTGGCCCGGCTCGGGGACGGGAGCGCCGACCCTTCGGGCCGGCTCCCGTCGAAATGACGAGAGGGCGACGCCCGCTCCGATGGGCGGAGCCAATGTCAGGCGGGCCTTCTTCGGCGCTTCCCGCCCCCGTCGTCATGCCCGGACTCGTTCCGGGCATCCACGTCCCTCCGCCGCCTCGCCCCTGTCCGGCCCGCACCGCGATGCCGCAAGACGTGGACGCCCGGAACAAGTCCGGGCATGACGCAAGAATTGCCGCGAACCTCCCTAAAAACAAAGGGCCCTGGAAGCTCCAGGACCCTTCTGTCGACCGGGAAATTTCCAATCCTTTGACCGGATATGTTGCCACGGGCGGCAACGTTCGCAAGCGAATACGGCTGGCGGGCGGTGGACGCGCGGGGACAGGCGAACCGAAAGCGCGGCGATCCTGCTCGAACCCGGGCAGGACTGACCGCCGGAACTCACTCGACGGTTATCGTCTTTTCCGCCTTTAGCGGGCGGCCCGCTATCGTGAGGGCGCTGTGGTCGTTCGCGTTGAGCGTCACGGCCAGCGTGACCCTGCCCCGCGGCAGCGCGCCGAGGTGGAACCAGGGCCCGTAGATCCGGGCGACCTTCTTTCCGTCCACATAGACATGGGCATGGCCTTCTCCGGGACGGTGGGGCGCGTTTACCCGCTCCGGGGCGAACCGGAAGCCGGTCGTCACGACGTGCAGGTTCCAGCCCGATGCCGCGTCCCTGACCGCGCGGAAATCGAGCGTCGGCGCCTCAGGGCCGGCGGGCAGGTCGACGGTCCCGCCGTGGCCGGCATCTTGCGCCGCAGGGTGATGGTGTCCGTCGAGGGCGACGTTGTTCGCGGCGGCGAGGAAGAACCCCGTTCCGCCGCCCAGCAACAGGCCGATCAGGAGGAGCCCGAGCGAGCGCGGCATCGTCGGTCAGGCGGTGCGCGGCGTGTCCTCGGCTCGCTCGCCCTCGCGGATCCAGAACCATGCGGCGAAGAGGCCGAGCAGCACCCACGCGACCAGCCCGACGCCGAGCGCCCGCCCCGCGAACATGCCGGCGAGCTCCGGCGGCACGGGTCCGGCGAAGGCCTCGGGATGCGGCGCGCCGATGACGTGGGGCGCAAGGATCAGGACCGCGGCGATGGCCCGGGCGGTCCAGCCCTTTCCGAACGCGATCAGGGCGATACCGGCCGCGGTGGCGCCGACGGTGCCGAACCACCAGGCTTGGCGGAGGCCCATCTCCGCGGCGGCGGAGCCCGGCAGCTCCGGCGGTAGGCCCACGGCGGGGGCGAACTGCACCGACACGAACCCGGCGAGGCCCCAGAGGAGACCCTGCCGGACGGCGATCCGGACCCCGCGATGCTCGGCCAGCGCCATCGCCGCGACCAGGATCAGGGCGTAGCCGGTGTAGATCAGGGTGGTGAACAGGATGCTCAACCCGTCGCGGACGAGATCGATGCCGCCTGCCGCAGCCGCGGTGCTGGCCTTCGCCCCGCCGAAATGGGTGAGCTGGCCGCTTTCATAGAGCTCGGCGTGGAGCAGGATCGGCTGAACGAAAGCGAGCTGAAGCAGGGCCGCGATCAGCCCAGCCGCGAAGCCAGCGAAGAGCCCGCTGACCAGAATGCGGGAGAACATGCCTAGTGGCAGGGGAAGCCCGCTGCGTGGCGCGTGTCGTGCGCGGCGTCATGCAGCGCGGAAGTCTGCGCATGACCGGCGATTCCGACGATCGCGAGCCCGATGAAGGCGCAGAGGGCGATGGCGACAAGATTCGTCGGGATCGACACCCGGCTTTGCGTTTGAGCGGTCATGCGTTTCTCCCCCGTGTCGCCCGGCAACCTTCGTTTTCGACTGTCATGGGAGGCTCTCCGGCTCGCGACCGCCGGTCCGAGCGCTCGTCCTCCCGAAATCGTTCTGCCGATCGCAGCGAGTCCCGGTCGGTCCTCTCACCCTTCAAACCCACAGACCCACGCGCCAAGCCACGAAACACTATCCCTGCCCATTGGAGCCCGTCAAGCGCCCCTCCGGTCGAAACGACGAAAGGCCGGTATGAGAGAAGGTGGCGGGAACGGCTCGTAGGCTCCCGTCGGCCGCCGGTCCGCTACACCGCGATTTGCCTTCACACCCGAAACTTCGCTGGATAGTGTGACTGGAGAACCGACCGTCCGGCGTCCCCACGCCGCCCGGAGTTCGTTCTCAACGGGAGGGTTGCGGACATGACAGCGCAGAGACCGACACACGCCCAGCTCAAGGAAGTCGTCGCGGAGCTGAGCATGAGCATGACCGACGACCGTATCCAGGACTTCCTCGACGTGATGCAGGGCACGCTCGACGCCTACGACGCGGTCGATGCGATGCCGGACAACCTCCCGCCGGTGAAGTATCCCCGCGGCGACTTCAGCCACCCCCCGGCCGACGACAACCCCTACAACGCCTGGTATGTGAGGACGGAGATTCGCGGCGCGGCGGACGGGCCCCTGTCGGGCCGGACGGTCGCCCTCAAGGACAATGTCTGCCTCGCCGGTGTGCCGATGATGAACGGCGCGTCCACGCTCCAGGGGTACACACCCGATGTCGACGCGACCATCGCCACCCGCCTGCTCGACGCCGGCGCGACCATCGTCGGCAAAGCGCATTGCGAGTATTTCTGTCTGTCCGGCGGCAGCCATACCAGCGCTCACGGTCAGGTGGAAAACCCGCACAAGCCCGGCTACTCCGCCGGCGGTTCCTCGTCGGGCTCGGCGGCTCTGGTGGCGGGCGGCGAGGTCGACATGGCCATCGGCGGCGATCAAGGCGGCTCGATCAGGATCCCGTCCTCCTATAGCGGTTGCTACGGTCTGAAGCCGACCCACGGCCTGGTCCCCTATACCGGCGTGATGCCGATCGAGACCACCATCGACCACACCGGGCCGATGACCGGGAACGTGCGCGACAACGCAGCCATGCTGCAGGCGATCGCCGGGGCCGATGGCCTCGACCCGCGGCAATACGATCCGCAGGTCGACGACTATGTCGCCGCCGTCGGACAGGGCGCGGAAGGCTTGCGGATCGGCGTCGTGAGGGAGGGGTTCGGACATACGTCCTCCGAACCCGACGTGGACGCCGGCGTGCGGGCCGCTTCCGAGGTCTTCGACCGCCTCGGCGCTTCGGTCGAGGAAGTCTCCATCCCGGCCCATCTCGACGGCCCCGCGATCTGGACGCCGATCGCCATCGAGGGGCTCACCAACCAGATGATGCTCGGCAACGGCATGGGGACCGGCTGGAAGGGGATGTACACCACGTCCCTCCTCGACTACCACGCGGGCTGGCGGCGCGGCGCGGACGATCTCTCCGACACGCTCAAGATCTGCATGCTGATCGGCCAGTACTACCTCAGGCATTCCGGCGGGCATTACTATGCCAAGGCGCAGAACCTCGCCCGCAAGCTCCAGGCCGACTACGACGCGGCGTTCGAGAGCTGCGATCTCCTGCTCATGCCGACCCTGCCGATGAAGGCGACCCCGCTGCCGCCCGCCGATGCGCCGCTCGCCCTCTACTGCCAGCGCGCCTTCGAGATGCTGCCCAACACGTCGCCGTTCGACGTGACCGGGCATCCCGCCATGTCCATTCCCTGCGGTATGAGCGGCGGGTTGCCAGTCGGGATGATGCTGGTCGCCGGGAAATGGCGCGAGGCGACGATCTACCGCGCCGCCGCCGCCTTCGAGGGGGCCGGCGACTGGCGGGAAATGTAGGCGGTCAGCCCGCCGGCGTGCGCTTCTTCAGCTCGATCGGCTGGCCGTGCGGGGTGTGGACGGTCGCCTCGGTCCAGTCCCGCTTCAGCGCGGCAAGCTCGGTCTCCGAACCCAGCCCCTTGTCGATCACCAGTTTCTCAAGGGCGGCCAGCCAGTGTTCGTAATAGCGATCCCCGAGGTCGGGATCGCCCCGCTGCTTCGCCGCCGCGATCTCGGTCGACAGGTATTCTACCCACTCGGCCCAGGTGAACTTCCCGGCTTCCGACAGCCGGACCGCCATGGCGAACGCGGTCGCCTCCCAAGGCTCCCTGAAGACCGGCCCGTCTTCGGCGTCCCAGGGAAGCTCCGGCAAATCGTCAGGCGAGCCTGCGTCGCTCATGCAAGGTCGAGATAGTCGTCGAACAGGTCGATATACAGGCTCGAATTCGCGTTCGCGTGCTCGCCCCAGAGATGGTCCGCCTCGAAGCGCACGCTGTAGACGTGCTGCGGATCACTGTGGACGCCGCATACCGACGTGTCCGGGAAGGCGAAGACGCCGTGGTCGCGCGCGACAATTCCGGTCTTGCCCCGGATATAGCGCGGCAGCCTTGTGTGCGACAGCGGGTTCACGTTGCGCGCCGTGACCCTGTCCCCCACCTTGAACCTGGGCGCGACGTCCGCATCCATCCGGCACGACGCGCCGCCGGCGACGAGACCCGGTACGATGTCCGGTGTCAGGGCTGGCATAGTCAACCTCCCGCTTCGCGAAGGCTTGCGATCTTTTCTTCAAGCTCGCCCTCGGCCAGCACGCCGCGTTCCACCAGCAGCGTCTCGAAAGAGTGCAGCCAGTGCTCGTAATACGAGGTCTCCAGATACTCCGCCGGTCCCATCCGCTCAATGCCGTGGCGGAACATGTCGACGTTGAAATGACCTTCCGCGAAGTTGGTGAAGAACATTCCGAACACCCGGCCTTCCCATTCCTCGTGGAATGCCGGCTCGTTCTCCTCGCGCTCGATCGGACCCATGCACTGCATGCCGCCCATGTCGTGTATGCCGTTCATCGCTTTGCTCCCCTGGGGATCGGTCAGCCGGCGGGCGCGTCGGCCAGCGCCGTGCCGATCATCGAGTCGCGGCTCACCAGCCCCGCCAACTCGTCCTCGCTCATCCCTTCCGTGCCCGCCGGGCGCTGCGGCAGCACCAGGTAACGAAGCTCGGCGTTGCTGTCCCAGACCCGTACCTCGATGTCCTCCGACAGCTCGACGCCGAACTCCTCGAGAACGCCGCGCGGATCGATGACCGTGCGAGCCCGGTAGGGCGCGCTCTTGAACCAGATGGGTGGCAGCCCGAGCGTCGGCCACGGATAGCAGGAGCAAAGCGTGCACACGACGATGTTGTGCACGTCCTCGGTGTTCTCGACGACCACCATGTCCTCGCCCTGCACGCCGCTGAAGCCGAACTCCGCGATGGCGTCCGTTCCGTTCTCGAGCAGACGTTTCTTGTACTCCGGATCCGTCCACGCCCGGGCGACGACCTTGGCGCCGTTGCGCGGACCGATCCGGTTCTCGTAGGTGTCCACCAAGGCGTCGATGGCGGCCGGGTCGAGCAGACCTTTTTCGGTGAGCAGTGTCTCCAGAGCCTTCACACGCATCGCCGTGTCGGATGGAGGAGCGTTATGAGCGTGATCGTGTGCCATCGTCGAAGATCCCTCATTCGCTATCCCAGGTCGATGTTATCCCCTGACAGAAACCCCTTCAACGGGATTCACGACGGCGGCAACGGTTCGGAACCAGGACGGATAGACTCTAGTGGCAGGGGAAGCCCGCTGCGTGGCGCGTGTCGTGCGCGGCGTCATGCAGCGCGGAAGTCTGCGCATGACCGGCGATTCCGACGATCGCGAGCCCGATGAAGGCGCAGAGGGCGATGGCGACAAGATTCGTCGGGATCGACACCCGGCTTTGCGTTTGAGCGGTCATGCGTTTCTCCGTCCTGTCGCCCGGCGCGCGTTACCCTGGCCGCACCCTCAAGCAATAGCCCTTCGCCCCGAATGCGGTCAAGCCGCGAGGGCGGTTCAGGTCTCCCGTGAGATGGCGTGAAAGAACGTCCCCGTCACGTTGCCGCGCCGTCCGCCGCCGCTCGCGAGTTTCCTGCCTTCGCCGTCGAAGACGGTCAGGAAGGCTTCGTCCACCCCCTCGTCCAGCGGCGTCGCATAGTGGAACTCGTGGCCGCGCAAGGCCGTCCCCGCGCGCCCCAGCACGCAATCCCGGCCGATCGCCGCGCGCCGGTATCCGAGATGCAGCTTCCGGTCCCTGAAGCTCGTGCGATGCCCCATCAGGCCCGCCATTTCGTGGACCTCGCCGTCCGCATCTTCCAGCGTCCTGCCGAGGACCATGTAGCCGCCGCATTCGCCGTGCACGGGACGGGTATCGGCGAAGGCTTTCAGCCCCTCCAGGAACCGCCGCGCGGCCGCGATCCGGCTCGCGTGAAGCTCCGGGTACCCGCCCGGCAGCCAGCAGCAGTCGCAATCCTCGGGCGGCGGCTCGTCGGCGAGCGGGGAGAAGCGGACGATGTCCGCGCCCCGTTCGCGCCACGCCGCCGCCATGTGGGCGTAAAAGAACGAGAACGCGTCGTCTTCCGCGAGCGCGATACGCTGGCCGGGCGGGTCGAGCGCGCATGTGGCGAAGCGAGCCGCCGCGTCGGACTCGCCCGCGTCCAGCGGCGGTCGGGCGAGGGCTTCCACCCGGTCGAGATCGACGGTGTCGGCAACCCGATCGGCAAGGGCTTCGATCTCGCCCGCCAGATCGTGCCGCTCCCGCGCCTGGACGAGGCCCAGATGCCGATCCGGGAACGCGAGGCGCTCCTCTCGCGGCAGCCAGCCCAGGCGCGCAATTCCGGCCGCTTCCAGCCCTTCGGAGGCGGTCCGGAGGTGACGCTCGCTGGCGACCCCGTTCAGGATCGCGCCCGCCACCTCCAGGCCGGCATCGAACGTCGCGAATCCCCTGGCGACCGCGCCCGCCGACTGCGCCTGTCCCGCAATGTCGATCGCGAGGATGACGGGAATGCCGAAACGGATGGCGATATCGGATGCCGCGCCGGAGCGCCCGCGATTGCCGGCGATGCCGTCGAACAGGCCCATCGCCGATTCGACGACCAGAATGTCGTTTTCCGCCGCCGTCGAATGCAGAATTGCCGACATGTGACCGGGCGACATCGCCCAACTGTCGACATTCGCGCAGTCCGCGCCGCTGGCGGCGGCATGAAATGCCGAGTCGATGTAGTCCGGTCCGCATTTCAGCGCGCGCACCCGCCGTCCGCGCCGGGAAAGCGCGGCGATAATGCCGATCGCCAGCGTCGTTTTGCCGGCCCCCGAACGGGGCGCGCCGATCAGCAACGCCGAGGCCGTCAAGCAAGCGCCCCCGCGAAGGCCGGCGCGATGCGCAGCAACCGTTCGCGCATGGTCACGATCTCCCCGATGACGACCACTGCCGGCGGTTCGATCGGATGGCGTTTCCTGTCCTCGGAGACGGTGCCGAGCGTGGACACCAGAATGTCCTCGTCCGACCGCGTCGCCGACGCGATCACCGCGAGCGGCGTTTCCCGGACCATGCCGCCCGCGATGAGTTCCCCGGCGATCCGGTCGAGCCGCCGCAGCGCCATGTAGAGGACCAAGGGCTGTCCCAGCCGGGCGAGCGCCGCCCAGTCCGTCTCGTCGGCGTCGGACGCCGCGTGTCCGGTCGCCAGCACCACCGCGCGGTTGACGTCGCGCTGGGTGGCGGGGATCGTCGCCACCGCCATGGCCGCGAGTCCCGCGGTGACACCCGGGACGATCCGGAACGGGATCCCGGCTTCGGCGAGCTTCAGGATTTCCTCGCCGCCGCGCCCGAAGATCATCGGATCGCCGCCCTTCAGCCGGAGCACCCTCTGGCCCGACCGCGCGAGTTCGACCATGCGGGCGCAAAGGGCCGTCCGGTCGATCGAATGTTCGCCCGCCCGCTTCCCGGAATAGACTCTCGCGGCCTCCGGCCGCGCGAGGTCGAGGATGCGGTCGTCGATGAGCGCATCGTGCAGGATCGTGTCCGCCTGCTGGAGGGCGCGCAGCGCGTTCACGGTGAGGTAGCCCGGATCGCCCGGCCCGGCGCCGACCAGCCACACGGTGCCGGGCTCGAACGCCGGGCTGCCGTCCAGCATGCTTTCCAGCTTTTCGCCGATCATCGGGATGCCATAGCCCGATGACAGCCGCGCGGCAAACCTCTATCTCCAGTGCGATGGTACGCGAACGATCGCTGCGGCGGGGCTGGACCACGGGGGCCTGCGCCACCGCGGCCGCGAAATCGGCCTTCGGCGCCCTGCTGACCGGCACGTTCGAGGATCCGGTGACGGTTACCCTGCCGCGCGGCGGCCGGGCCGACTTCGTGCTGGCGCGCCATGAGCTCGCGCCGGGGGCGGCGACGGCGGCGGTGGTCAAGGATGCCGGAGACGATCCCGACGTGACCCACGGCGCCTTGGTCGAGGTCACGGTGCGGAAATCCCGGGGCGGCGTGCAATTCCGGGCGGGGCCCGGTGTCGGCACGGTGACCAAGCCCGGATTGCCGGTCGAACCGGGCGAGCCCGCGATCAACCCGGTGCCGCGGCAGATGATCGCCGCCGCCATCGCCGAGGTCGCCGAAGCCCATGGCGTGCCGGGCGACGCGGAGGTCGAGGTCTCCATTCCGGGCGGCGAGGAGCTGGCCGGGAAAACGATGAACCCGCGTCTCGGGATCGTGGGCGGTCTCTCCATCCTCGGGACGACCGGGATCGTCGTTCCCTACTCCTGCGCCGCGTGGATCCACTCGATCTACAGCGGAATAGACGTTGCCCGCGCGACCGGCCTGACCCATATCGCCGGCGCGACGGGCTCGACCTCCGAAGCGGCGGTTCAGCGCCACTACGATCTTCCCGAATCCGCGCTGATCGACATGGGCGATTTCGTCGGCGGGATGCTCAAATACCTGCGCAGGCACCCCGTGCCGCGCGTGACCGTCGCCGGCGGCGTGGCGAAGATGACGAAGCTCGCCCAGGGCCGGCTCGATCTCCATTCGCGCAAGGGCGCCGTCGATCTGCCGGCGCTTGCCGCCGTGGCGCGGGAGGTGGGCGCGAGCGAGTCGGCCGCCAAGGCGATCGCGGAAGCGAACACGACGGCGCTCGCCTTCCGGATCGCGGAGGGGGAGGGGCTGGCGCTCGGCGACGAAATCGCGCGCGCCGCCCGGCGCACCGCCGAGGCGACGGTCGCCGGAACCGAGATCGAGATCGATGTCCTGATCTTCGACCGGGACGGCAGGCTCGCCGGAGAGGCTCCCGGCTAGCGTCATCCGGTCGGACCCTGCCGGAAACGCCGGCGGTAGTCCGGGTCGTAGAGCGCGCTCTCTCCGAAATCCTCGGCCGCCAGCACGGGTCCGACCAGTATGGTCGCCGTCCGCTCGATGGGCGTCGCGGCAACCGCCGCCTCGATGGTGCGAAGCGTCCCGCGGACGATCTGCTCCTCCGGCCAGCTCGCGCGGCAGACGATCGCGACCGGACAGTCCGCACCGTAATGGGGAAGGAGTGCCGCCACGACCCTGTCCAGCGCATGAACCGAGAGGTGCAGCGCGAGCGTGGCGCCCGAGGCCGCGAACGTTTCGAGGGTCTCGCGCTCCGGCATCTTCGAGGCGCGGCCGGACGTACGGGTGAGCACCAGCGATTGCGCGATTCCCGGAAGGGTGAGCTCGCGCCGCAGCGCCGCGGCCGAGGCGGCGAATGCGGGAACGCCCGGCGTCATCGTATAGGGAATGCCGAGCCGGTCGAGCCGGCGGAACTGTTCGCCCACCGCGCTCCAGACCGAGAGGTCGCCCGAGTGCAGCCGGGCGACGTCCACTCCCGATTCGTGGGCGGCGCGGATCTCCCCGACGATCTCGTCGAGGCTCATCGGCGCGGTATCGACGATCTTCGCCCCCGCCGGACAGTGGGCAAGGATGCCGCGATGCACCAGCGATCCCGCGTAGAGGCACACCGGACAGCGGCTCAGCAATTCGCGGCCTCGAAGGGTGATCAGGTCCGGGGCTCCCGGTCCGGCGCCGATGAAATGGGCCGTCACGCGCCGTCTCCGCGCGCCACGGCGCAGGTGACCCCACCGCGCGCGATCCGGGTCAGCACCAGCGTGGCGTTGCGACCCGCGGCGGCGAGGGCGGCGGCTTCGGAGACCGCGCCCAGCCCGGTCGCCGCCTCGACTCTCTCCGAGCGGGTGGCGCAAAGCGGCTGAACCGCGTCCAGCCGCGATCGGTCGACCGGCCGGAGCGGCAGGCCCAACCGTGCGGCGGCATCCACGATCCCGGCCTCCTGCTCCTTGAATTCGGGGGTCGCGAGGGCGTCGACGCGGTCGACCGGTATTCCCGCCTTCGCGAGCGCGTCGCCGACCGCCTCGGCGATCCGGGCCGCGGGGCTGCCCCGGCGGCACCCGATCCCGACGACGATCACGGCTTCGTCGCCCGCAGTTGCGTAACCGTCATCGCCGGGCGGAACCCCCGCACCCCGCCGATCCGGTCGAGACGTTCGACCGAGAGCCGCGTGAGCGTGCCGCCTGCCTTTCCGACGAACCCGCCGAGGACCATGTCGCTTTCCAGTGTGACGCTGTTCGCCACCAGGCGGCCGCCCGAAGAGAGCGTGTCCCAGGCGGCCTCCAGCGTGCCGTCCCGGGCGACTCCGCCGCCGACGAAGACCGCGTCGGGCGCCGGCAGGGAGGCGAGCGCGCCGGGCGCTTCGCCGACGATGACCCGAAGGCGGGGCACGCCGAGCGCGGCGGCGTTCTCTCTCGCCCGCGCGGCCCTGTCCTCGCGCCGCTCCACGCCGATCGCCCGGTTGGCCGGATGGGCGAGAAGCCACTCGATCGCGACCGAGCCCGAGCCCGTGCCGATGTCCCAGAGGAGATCGCCCGCGCGGGGGGCGAGGCTGGAGAGCGTCACCGCCCGGATTTCGCGCTTGGTCAGCATGCCGTCGGTCTCGAACAGCGCGTCGTCCAGACCAGCGCCCAACGGGATGACCCGTGCTTCGTTCTCCGCCTCGACGGCGATCGCCATCGTGTTCAGCCGCGCGACGTCCGCGAGATCGAACGCGTCGGCACGGCACGCCCGCACCCGCTCCGACGGCCCGCCCAACGCTTCCAGTACGGCGATCCGGCTGGCGCCGAACCCGTGCCGGCTCAGCAAGTGCGCGACCGCGCACGGCGTCGTCTCGTCCGCCGAGAGAACGAGCAGGCGCCGCGAGGGCTGTAGATGGGGAAGAATCGTCTCGATGGGATGACCGCAGAGCGATACCAGCTCCGCATCCTGGACCGCCCAGCCCATGCGGCCTGCCGTGAGGCTGAACGAGGACGGCGCCGCGAACACGGCGGTTTCGTCCGTTGCCACCGCCTCGGTGAGCAGCGAGCCGATTCCGTGGTGGAAGGGGTCGCCGGATGCCAACACGGCGACCCGTGTTCCTCTCAGCGCCTCGATCTCCGGGATGGCGGAGCGGATCGGGCTCGGCCATGCGACCGCTTCCCCCCGGATCAGGTTCGACAGCAAGCGCAGATGGCGTTGCCCGCCGAAGACCATCTCGGCGTCTTCGACCGCGCGCCTGGCCGCGGCGGACAGTCCCTCGACGCCGTCCTCGCCGACCCCGATAATCGACAGCCATCGCCGGACGGGACCGGCGCTTTCCGTCGGCGCGGGAGAGCCGGACGGTGTCACGACTGAAACTCCTCTTGCTCGGCGGGACGACCGAGGCCCGCGAACTGGCCCGGCTGGCCGCCGGGGACGACCGCTTCGAGGGAACCCTGTCGCTCGCCGGCATGACGCGGTCGCCCGCGCCCTCGCCGCTGGAGAACCGGATCGGCGGGTTCGGCGGCGCGGACGGGCTCGCGGACTATCTCCGGCGAAACGGGATCGACGTGCTGGTGGATGCAACCCATCCCTTTGCGTCGACGATCTCCGCCAACGCTGTCGCGGCCGCCGCCGCCGCGGGAATTCCCTGTATCGCCGTGCTGCGTCCGGCCTGGGAGGAGGTTCCGGGCGACCGCTGGGTCCACGTGCCGGACATCGGGTCCGCGGCGGACGCGTTGGGAAAGGAGCCGCGGCGCGTGTTCCTCACCATCGGCCGCAAGGACCTCGCCCCGTTCCGCGACGGGGCGCGGCACAGCTATGTCGTCCGCAGCGTCGATCCCCCGCCGTCCGATCTCCTGCCTCCGAACGCGACCGTCATCGCGGCGCGCGGTCCGTTCGCGCTGGCGGACGAGGAGCGCCTTTTCCGGGACCACCGGATCGACACGATCGTGACAAAGAATTCCGGCGGCCCGGCGACGGCCGCCAAGCTCGCCGCCGCGCGAAATCTGGGGATTCCCGTCGTCATGGTCGACCGGCCGCCGCCGGCCGGGCCCGCCCTGCCGACGGTCGAGGACGCCTGGCGCCGGCTGGTGGCGCATCATGCCGGAACCGGCGCCTTGCGCGGCGTGTAGACCCAGACGCCGTCATCGCCGCGCGGAACGCAACGGGTCTCGCTGGAGCCCACGATCACCAGCGTCCGCATGTCCGCCATCTCCGGCCGGGCGTCGGACAGCGGCGTCACCGCGATGTCCTCGTCCGGCCGGCTTACCGCCGTCGCGAAGATGACCGGCGTGTCCGGCGCGCGAAGGCCGCGCAACGTCTCGAGCGCCTTTCCCAATTGCCACGGACGCGCCTTCGAAATCGGGTTGTAGAGGGCCATCACGAAGTCGGCCTCGGCGGCGGCGCGAACCCGCGCGAGGACGGTGTCCCAAGGCTTCAGATTGTCGGAGAGCGAAATCGCGCAGAAATCGTGGCCCAGAGGCGCGCCGGTCCGGGCCGCCGCCGCGATCATTGCGGTGACGCCGGGAACGACCGTAATTTCGACATCGGCAGCGCCCTCCACCTCGATTGCCTCGAACAGGGTTGCGGCCATTGCGAACACGCCGGCATCGCCCGAGGACACCAGCGCGACCGTCTCGCCTTCCGCCGCCAGCCGCAGGGCGCGGCGTGCACGGTCGAGCTCTTCCCGGTTGTCGGACGCGTGGGCGGTCTGGCCGTCGCGCAACGCGATCCGTGCGAGATACGGCCCGTAACCCACCAGATGGCGGGCCTCGCGCAGCGCGTCTTCCGCGGCCGGCGTGCGGTGGCGATCGTCGCCCGGCCCCAGACCGACGACGTGGATGCGGCCGCTCATGACGCGGTCCTCGCGGTCGGCACGAGGACCAGGGAGAAATAGGGCGCCTCTCCGCCCCGGCAGTCGGAGACCGGGACGATCCGTTCTTCCGGCATCGAACCGCGCTCCACCAGCACCGCGCGGTCCAGCAGACCGGCCCGGTCCAGCGCTCGGCGGATTTTCGGCAAATGCCGCCCGACCTTCATGACGACGGCCGCATCCGCCGCCCGGAGGCGCTGCAGCAGCGCACCTTCCTCCATCGTGCCGGCGAGGACCGAGACGCAATCGTCGCCCCGTGCCATCGACACGCCCGCCCGGCTCCAGCAGGCGGACATCGCCGTCACGCCCGGCACCACCTCGATGTCGAACCGGAATGCCAGCCGGTCGTTCACATACATGAACGAACCGTAGAACAGCGGGTCTCCCTCGCAGAGCAGCGCCACGTCCCGCCCGTCTTCGAGCACTGCGCCCACTTCCTCCGCCGCCCGGTCGTAAAGGGATCTCAAGGCATCGCGATACGAGGCGGAGCGTTTCGGGATTTCCGTGGTGTAGGGGTAGTCGAAGCGGAGTTCCTCCGTGTCCCGCCCCAGGCAGGCGTCGGCGATCCGCCGCGCGTGACCGGTCTCGCCCGTCTTGGCGAAATAGGCGACGACCGGGGCTTCCTGCAGGACGCGCGCCGCCTTGAGCGTCAGCAACTCGGGATCGCCCGGCCCGACTCCGACGCCGAAGAGTTTTCCCGCGCCGCTCATTCGCGCTCGCTCGCCAGCGCGTTGACGGCGGCCGTCGCCATCGCGCTGCCGCCGCGCCGGCCGCGCACCGTGAGATAGGGCAGGTCGTGCCTCGCCGCCAGCGCGTCCTTCGACTCCGCCGCTCCGACGAAACCCACCGGCACGCCGATCACCGCCGCCGGGGAAGGCGCTCCCTCGTCCAGCAGCTCCAGCAGCCGGAACAGGGCCGTCGGCGCGTTTCCGATCGCGACCACCGCGCCGCCCAGCCGGTCCCGCCACAGTTCCAGCGCCGCCGCGGACCGGGTCGTACCCAGGCGCCGGGCGAGGTCGGGAACGGTGTCGTCGCCCAGTGTGCAGATCACCGCATTGTCCGACGGAAGGCGCGGCCGGGTAATCCCGCTCGCGACCATCTTCGCGTCGCACAGGATCGGCGCGCCCGCTTTCAGAGCCTTGCGCGCTACGTCCGCGAAGCCCGGCGAGAACAGGATGTCGTCGGTCAGATCGACCATGCCGCAGGCGTGGATCATCCGGACCGCCACCCGGGATTCGGAGGCGGACAGGCCGGAAAGATCGGCTTCCGAACGGATGGCCGCGAAGGATTTTTCGTAGATCGCCGCTCCGTCGCGGACGTAATCGTAGCGGCCCGTCATCGTTTCGCCGCTCAGCTTGCGGTGCCGGGAGGCGAGGCGAGGGCGTGCACCGCTTCCTCCGGCGTCAACCCGGTGCGCTCCGGCGTATCGACCGGCCCGCCGTTCCGGATGAGGTCGTAACCTCGCGGCGTCGCGAGGAGAACGACCGCGGCGGGCGAGGGGTGGGCGCATCCCTTGGCGCAGCCGGAAACGTGCACGATACCCTCCGGCATGCGACCTGACGCGGCGACAAGGGCGGCGTCCGCCCTCGTATCGGCCTCGGCCGAGGCGCAGCGCGGGCGTCCGGCGCAGGCGACGATCCGGACCCGAGGATCGTCCGGTTCCACGACGAATCCCGCTTTCGCGGCCCGGCCGCGAAGGGCCGGGGTGTCCGCCCGCGAAACGCCGCACAGCACGGCGGCCCTCCAGGGGGAAATCCGGATCGTCCCGTCCGAGAAGAGCCGCGCCATCTCCGCGAGTTCGGCAAGCTTCTCGGCTTCGATGCCTCCGAACGGCGCGCCCAGCAGGAAACAACCGCGCGGTCCGTCCGCCACCTGCACGAAACCGGGCAGAGGACGTGTCGCCGGTCCGCCGGCGCGCTCGTCCGGTCGGGTCTCCCCGTGCAGTCCCGCCGCCCGGAAAACGCCGCCTGCGCCGCAGGCCGCAACCATGGTCCTCATGCGCGGAGGCCGCGACGCGTCGTGCCGGTCCCCATCCTCCAACCAGGACAAGAACGCCGACAGCAAGCGGCGGACCGCATCTTCCACGGCCTCGACGACGAGCGGCAACGACCGGTCCCCGCCGCCGAGGGATAAGGTCGCGCCGCCGCCTTCCGACCGGACCGCGATGTCGGCGGTGCAGCCCGCCAGCGGCAGCGCGATCCCGGCGTCGACCAGAATGCCGAACTTGTCCGGCAGGGCGTGCAACGCCGGATCGTCTTCCAGAACGAGGCTCAGACGGCGCGCCAGATCATGCGAATCGAAGCGGGTACGAGGGTCGTCCGGTCCGAGCGGGTCGGCCAGAACGTTCCTCACCGCTTCCGCGCGGGGCGACGCCCCGGCCAGCCCGGATTCCGCCATCGACCGGCACAGACCTTCGATCCCGGCATGGGACAGGCCGCGGATCTGAAGGTGTCCCCGGTTGGTCAATTCGACGATGCCGTTGCCGTACCGGCCGGCGGCTTCGGCGACCGCATCCGCCTGTTCGGCGGCGAGCGTCGCGGCGCGCGGCTTGACGCGGACCAGCAATCCGTCGCCCGCTTCCATTGGCGACATCAGCGACGGGCACCGGCCCTTGACCGTCGGAGCGTTCATCCGGACTCCCCGCGCAGAAAGGCCGCGGTCGAGTTCCGGCGCGGCCGCCACAGGTCGCGGTCCAGGGCTTCGTTGAACCGGTCGATCATCGCGCCGCGCGCGGCCGGATTGTTCTCTCTGAGGAACCTGTCGACCTCGCCGTCGCCCAGCGTCGCATCGAAGATCGCGTCGAACTGGCGGTCGAGCCGGTCCGGCAGGGTCGCCGCGAAAGCGAACACCCCCTCGACAGAGCGCGCGATCTCGGCCCCGCCGCGATAGCCGTGGCGCATCATGCCGGCGATCCAGGCCGGGTTGGACGCACGGCCGCGGACGATCCGGGCGATTTCCTCGGTGAGCGTGCGTGCCCGCGGTTGCTCCGGCCGGGCGGTATCGACGTGATACACCTCCGGTTCGTTGCCCAGCCTGTTCGCCGCCGCCACGAATCCCCCCTCATGCGCGGCGAAATCGGTCGAATCCAGCAGGTCGACCTCGCGATGGTCCTGGGCATGGACGAGCGCGTCAACGCCCTGCACGCGAAGGGAGAAGCCTTCCGGATCCGCGCGGCCGTCCAACCCCTTCCCGTAGGCGTTGGCCGATGCCGCCAGGTAGCTGTTGCCGAGATCGTCCCGCGCCGACCACGCGCCGGCCTCGATCAGGGCGGAAACGCCCGCCCCGTACGATCCCGGGGCGGCGCCGTAAATTCGGGTCGTCGCCCGGCGAAAGGCCTCGTCGCCGAGGTTCCCCGCGAGTCCCGCGAGCGGGTTGAGATCGTCCGGTTCCTGGCGCCTGCCGATCGTCCGGACAACCGCGTCGAACATCGCGATCTGCGCCTCGAAGGCGTCGCGGAACAGGCCGGAAATGCGGAGCGTCACGTCCACGCGGGGGCGGCCCAGCCGGTCCACGGGAACGATCTCGAAGCCGGTCACGCGGCTGGAGCCTTCGCTCCATACCGGCTCCGCGCCCGCCAGCACCAGCGCTAGCGCGAGGTCCTCGCCGCCGGTGCGCATCGTGGCGCTGCCCCACAAATCGATCATCAGCGATCTTGGCCAGTCGCCCTTTTCCTGAAGATGGCGACGGACGATCTCGTCGGCGGTGCGCCTTGCGAGAACCATGGCCGAACGGGTCGGCACCGCACGCGGATCGACGGTGAACATGTTGCGGCCCGTCGGCAGCACGTCGCCGCGGCCGCGGGTCGGCGCGCCGGCGGGCCCCGGCTCGACGAACCTGCCGTCGAGCGCATCGACCAGCGCCCGCCGCTCCGAGGCCGCGCAGGCGTCGAGCCGGGCTTCCAGATCGGCTGCGAGGCCGTCCGGGGCGTTTCTCAGCAGCGCGTTCAGCAGCGCCGCGCGCCGTCCCGCCGACGGGATGCGGCCGAACACGTGCAGCCCGTCCCGGATCTGGAGGTCCTTGACGTCGCAAAGATAGGTGTCGAGCCGCGCGAGCCGGTCGTCTTCCGACATCCCTGGGCCCGCCCCGCATTCTTCCAGCAGGCCGAGCGCGTCGGCGCGGTCCAGGATATCGGCGCGGAGCAACGCGGTGCGCCGCTTGTCGAGGCCGTCGGCGCCCGCGTACTCGTCGATCAGCCGCTCCAGCTCCAGCGCGGCGCCGTGCGATCCGGCGGCTTTCAGCGGCGGGGTCAGGTGCCCGATGGCGACTGCGCCCAGCCGGCGCTTGGCGGCCGCCGCCTCGCCCGGATTGTTGACGATGAAGGGATAGGCCACGGGGATGCCGCCCAGCAGCGCCGCCGGGAAGCACGCCTCCGAAACAGCGACCGCCTTGCCCGGCAGCCATTCGAGCGTCCCGTGGGCGCCGAGGTGGATCATCGCGTCGATCTCCTCGACGCGGCGGAGCCACAGGTAGAAGGCGACGTAGGCATGACGCGGCGGCACGTCGGGGTCGTGATAGAGGATCTTGCGCTCGAGGACCTTGCCGCGATCCGGCTGGATCGCGGCGATGAGGCGGCCGAAACGGCCGTAGCGAAGGAAGAACGTTCCGTCCTCGACCGCGGGATCGTCTTCCGGCGGTCCCCAGACCTCGGTAATCCGCGCCCGGGCCGCTTCCGGCAGCGTCCGGAACAGCCGGCGATAGGCCGCGATATCCAGAACCGGGCGCAGCGGCTCGTCGCAAAGGGGGCCTACGAGGTCCAGCGAGGAGATTTCCGGCCCCGCGTCGTAACCGGCTTCCCGCAACAGGGAAAGGATCTCGACGCCGCTCTCGATCGTGTCGAGGCCGATCGCGTGGGCAAGCTGGCCCGCCGCCGGGTAATCCGAAAACACCATCCCGATCCGCCGTTCGCCGCGCGGACACCGCGCGAGCCGGATCCAGCGCGCCGCCTGCTCCGCCGCCAGATCGACGCCCCGCGGATGGGGCGCGTGGCTCGTCCGGGCATATTCCAGCCGGTCCTCCCGCGCGTCCTCCGACTTGAAGGAGATCGCCGTCGAGGAGAGCCGGCCGTCGAGTTCCGGCAGGACGACCTGCATCGCGAGGTCGGATTGCGAGAGCCCGCGGGCCGACTCGGCCCAGGCGTCGCAGGACGATCCCGCGAGCATCAGCTGAAGCACCGGGACGCCGGCGGCGTCGAGCGGCGATCCGCCATCGTTCCGGCGCGCCGAAAACGCCGTGGCGTTGAGCACCAGGTCGGGGCGGATTTCGCGCAGGCGGCGGGCGATATACTCGGCGGTCCCGGATTCCTTCAGGCTCCCCACGTAAAGGCCGACCGTCCGCACGCCGCGCTCGGAAAGGCGCGCGGCCAGCTCTTCGAGCGGCGCGATATCGCCTGCCAGAAGATAGGCGCGGTAAAAGACGATGACCGCGGTCGCCGCGCCGGGCTCCGGGTCCGCGGCCAGCGCATGCTCGCCGAACTGTGGGACGGGCTGGAGGGAGGCGGTCGGCCGCGGCCCGAGATTGGCAAAATACGCCATGTGCTCCAGCGCGAGGCCGACATTGTACGGTCCGCCTTCGGCCAAGCAGCGGTCGAGGCGGTCGAGATCCCCGGCGGGGACGGTCGACAATTCGGCAAGCCGTGGGTCCGGCCGGCTGTCCCCCGGCACGAAGGCCAGCCGGATGTCCGACTCCGCGCAAACCCGCGCGATCTCCTCGATGCCGTAGCGCCAGTATTCGAGCCCGCCCAGGAGGCGCGCCACGACGATGCGCGACCGGGCGATCACCTCGTCGACATAGACATCCACGGACAGGGGATGGCGAAGCTTGCCGATATTGGCGAGCCGGAGCGAGGGGAGCGTTTCGCCCCGTTCGCGGCACGCCACGGTCGCCGCGGCCAGATCGGTGTCCGCGAAGGACAGGAACACCATGTCCGCCGGGCTCTGACCCAGATCGACGGCGGCGTCGATTTCGTCGAGGCTATGCGCTTCGCGGAACAGAAGGTGCATGGCTCAGGACGCAAGCGCCTCCGTGATGGCCGCGCGGTCGAGACCGGTCTGCCCGATCACCACCAGGCGGGTCTCGCGCCTCTCGCCCGCCGCCCACGGGCGGTCGAAATGACGATCGATGCGACGTCCCACGCCCTGGATCGCAAGGCGCATCGGCTTGCCCGAAACCGCGGCGAACCCCTTGACGCGGAGGATGTCGTGCTCGTCCGCGACGCGGACCAGGCGTTCGGCAAAGGCCGCGGGCGATGCGATCTCGCCAAGCGCGATGTCGAAGGACTCGAAATCGTCGTGTTCGTGGTCGTCCTCGCCGTCGTGATGCGACGGGCGGGCCTCGAGATCGTCTTCCGCCGCGGCGCCCAGCCCGAGCAGGATCGCCGGGTCCACCGCCCCGCCCTTCGCCGCGATCATCCTCAGCGACCGTCCCGCGGAGGCGGCGATCTCGTCGCGCAGCTCCGGCAGCCGATCCGCCTCCAGGAGGTCGGTCTTGTTGAGCACCACGATGTCCGCGGCCATCAGCTGGTCTTCGTACAGCTCCTGCAACGGGTTGTCGTGGTCGATCGACGGGTCCTCCTCCCGCATGGCGTTCACCGCGTCGAGATCGTCCGCGAACCGGCCCTCCGCGACGGCCGGCCCGTCGATCACGGCGATGACGCCGTCGACCGTCATGCGGGAGCGGATTTCCGGCCATTCGAAGGCCTTGATCAGCGGCTTCGGCAGCGCGAGGCCGGAGGTTTCGATGACGATATGGTCCGGCGGCTCGTCGCGGTCGATCAGCGTCCGCATGGTGGGCACGAAGTCGTCGGCTACGGTGCAGCACAGGCACCCGTTGGCGAGCTCGACGATGTTCTCTTCCGGACAGTCCTCGATGCCGCAGTTCCTGAGCGTGTCGCCGTCGACGCCTTCGGAGCCGAACTCGTTAACGATGACGGCGAGACGCCTGCCGTTCGCATTGTTCAGGAGATGGCGGACCATCGTGGTCTTTCCGGCGCCGAGGAAGCCGGTGATGATCGTCGCCGGTATCTTTTCGGCAGAAAAACTCATGCGCCGTCTCGCTGTTCCAGGAGATCGTCGGGATGGGCGGGCACGCGGGCGACGACCGCGTCGCGCAGCGAGGGCGCGCGCTTCGACGGCATGACGACGCCCGTCCGGGAAGCGCCGTAGACCAGCGCGTAATCGATCACGTCGTCGGCCAGTTCGGCGCGGAGGAACCCCGCGATATAGGACCATTTTCCGGGGGAGGAGAGAGCGGCGCTGCAACCCTGCTCGCAATTCGCCATGCAGTTTATCGGGTTGACCCGGATCGACGATTCCAGTCGTCGGGCGCTCAGGCGTCGCTGTATCGCATCGTGGAATTCCGATCCCGCGGCAGGGTCGTTCGGCGCGTCCGGCGCCGCGCCGGCAGGGCGGCAGGTCATGCAGATATGCAGAACCGGCCGCCGGTCGCGCGGTTCGGACTCTCCGTTCGTGCGGTTTTCTGGGTCGACCAAGATCTTTCCCGCGGCGGCGAGGACAGTCGCGGCTTAGGGCCGAAACCCCTGCATTCTCCTCGGCGCCATGTTACAAGGCGCCGCTGCGGCGGTCCATGCATCCGCAGGGAACCGAATGCCGGTCGATAAGCTCTATCTGGTCCTGGGAGGCGCCCGCTCGGGCAAGAGCCGGCACGCCGAATCCCTCGTCGAGGCCCGCCCGCCGCCCTGGCGATACATCGCGACGGCCGAACCCCTGGACGAGGAAATGCGCCGGCGCATCGCCGCGCACAAGGCCCGCCGGGGGAGCGGCTGGCACACCGTGGAGGCGCCGCTGGCGCTGGCATCCGCCATCGATGAATGTGCGGGCGGAACGCCCGTGCTGGTCGACTGCCTGACGCTGTGGCTGAGCAATCTGATGCTGAACGGCCACCGGGTGGACGAGGCCGTAAACGGTTTGCTGGCGGCGCTCGGGAGGCGGCACGGTCCGACCGTGCTGGTTTCCAGCGAGGTCGGCTCGGGGATCGTTCCGGAGAACGCGCTGGCGCGCGATTTCCGGGACGCGGCCGGGAGCCTTCATGCCGAGGTTGCCGCGCACGCGGAACATGTGCACTTCATGGTGGCCGGGATCCCCACGATCGTCAAAGGAACAGGATGACCGAGAGGAAAGACGAAACCGCGCGCCACAAGACGAAAATGGCCCATCGAAAGGCCGTTCAGGATGCCGAGGTCGCCTCGAAGACCATCGAGAAGGGCCTTCTGATGGTTCACACCGGCACCGGCAAGGGCAAGTCGACGGCCGCGTTCGGGCTCGCCCTCAGGATGATCGGCCGCGGCCGCAAGGTGGGCGTGGTGCAGTTCATCAAGGGCGCCTGGTCGACCGGGGAGAAGATCGCACTCGAATCGATGGCGCCGGACATGGTCGAGTGGCACGCGCTCGGCGAGGGATTCACTTGGGAAACCCAGGACAAGGAACGCGACATCGCGGCGTGCAGGAAGGCCTGGGACACGGCCGTCGCGATGATGGCGAACCCGGATTTCGGTCTCGTCGTCTTGGACGAGCTCAACATCGCGCTGCGCTACGACTATCTCTCGCTCGACGAGGTCCTCACCCGGCTGGATGCCAGGCCGAAAGACCTTCACGTCGTGGTCACAGGCCGGAACGCCAAGGCGCCGCTGGTGGAGGCGGCCGATCTGGTCACCGAGATGACCCTCGTCAAGCACCACTTCAAGGCGGGCGTGAAAACCCAGGAGGGCATCGAATACTGATGCCCGGAAAGGCGATCATGCTGCAGGGGACGGGCTCGAATGTCGGCAAGTCCGTCCTCGCCGCCGGGCTCCTGAGAGCGCTGGCCAACCGCGGACACGCCGTCTGCCCCTTCAAGCCCCAGAACATGTCGAACAACGCCGCGGTCGCGGCCGATGGCGGCGAAATCGGCCGGGCGCAGGCGCTCCAGGCGCGTGCGGCGCGGGTTGCGCCCAGCGTGCACATGAACCCGGTCCTGCTGAAGCCCAGCTCCGATGTCGGCGCGCAGATCGTCGTCCAGGGACGGGTCGAGGGGGCCGCCCGCGCGCGCGAGTTTCAGGACGCCAAGCGCGGGTTGATGCCGCGGGTGCTGGAGAGTTTCGGGAGAGTGAGCGAGACAGCGGATTTCGTAGTCGTCGAAGGTGCCGGCAGCGCATCGGAAACCAACCTGCGGAAAGCGGATATCGCGAATATGGGTTTCGCCGCCGCCGCCGATATTCCCGTGGTACTGATCGGGGACATCGACCGGGGCGGGGTGATTGCCGCGCTGGTCGGAACCAGGGCGGTCGTTGCGCCCTCGGACTCGGCGCTGGTCGTCGGCTTCGTGGTGAACAAGATGCGGGGCGACCCGGCCCTGTTCGAAGACGGAATGGCGGACATTGCCGCGCGGACCGGGTGGCCGGCGCTGGGCCTGGTGCCCTTCTTCGACCGCGTGAGACTGCTTCCGGCGGAGGACGCTTACGATTTGTCCGAAAGACGTCCCCAGGGGCCACCCCCGGGCAGGCGCGACCGGCGTGCGCGGATCGCCGTGCCCCATCTCCCCAGGATCGCGAATTTCGACGACCTCGACCCGCTGAGCGCCGAACCGTCGGTCGATCTGACCATGATCGAGCGCGGCATGCCTCTGCCGGCGGACGCCGATCTCGTCATCCTTCCCGGCAGCAAGGCGACCGTCGCGGATCTGACGGCGTTGCGGGAGGAGGGGTGGGACATCGACATCCTTGCGCACCGGCGTCGCGGCGGACGCGTTCTCGGCGTTTGCGGCGGCTTCCAGATGCTGGGGCGGACGATTTCGGACCCGCAAGGCCTCGAGGGTCCGCCCGGAACGGTTGCAGGTCTGGGATTCCTCGAGGTCGACACCGTATTGGCCGATCCGAAGACGGTCCGGGAAGTCGCGGGCGAGACCGTGCGCGGCGGCGTCGGGTTTTCGGGTTATGAGATTCACATGGGAAGAACGTCGGGGCCCGACGCGGAGAGGCCGCTTCACCGCCTCGCGGACGGCCGGACGGACGGCGCCCAATCCATCGACGGCCGGGTCGCCGGCAGCTACGTGCACGGGATCTTCGCGAGCGACCGGTATCGCGCGGAATGGTTGCGCGCGTTCGGGGTAGAAGCCGGTATCGGCGATCACGACGGGCTGGTCGACCGGACGCTCGATGAGCTGGCCGACCATCTGGAGACGCATCTCGATATCGACCGCCTGATCAGCCTCGCACGATAGAGAGAAACAGGAGCGCGGCCGCCGCGATCTGGATTGCGCAGGCGCGGCGGTAGAGGCGGAGGGCGCGCCCGATGTCTTCCGGCGTCGCTTCCGCCCGCCCCCCGCCCATCCATGCGTCGTCGACGAAGGCATCCGGATACTGCCGCGGTCCGCCCAGGCCCAGTCCCAGCGCGCCCGCCATCGCGGCTTCCGGCCATCCGGCGTTGGGCGAGCGGTGACGGGAAGCGTCCCGCCTGACGGCGTGCAGCGCGCCGAGGGGAGAAGCATCGCGTGTCGCGATGGACGCGAGAACGATCCAGAGGGCGCTGAGCCGCGATGCCGGCAGGTTGACGACATCGTCTAGGCGCGCGGCGAACCGGCCGAAATGCCGAAAACGCGCGTTGTCGTGACCGATCATGCTGTCCGCCGTGTTGATCGCCTTGTATACGGCTGCGCCCGGCAGTCCCAGGACGGCGCACCAGACGGCGGGCGCGACGACGCCATCGGAAAAATTCTCGGCGAGGCTCTCGATCGCGGCACGGGCCACGCCGGCTTCGTCCAGGGTCCCGGTGTCGCGGCCGACGATATGGCGCAGCTGGACCCTGCCCTCGACCGGCCCGCCCGCCGCCAGACCGTCCCGTACCGCCGCGACGTGCTCGTGAAGGCTGCGCTGCGCGAACAGGGACGATGCGAGGACGGCGAGCGCCAGCCCCGCGAGCCACCAGGACACGAACGAGAGGGCGGCAGCCTGGAGGGCGGCGCCGGCGGTGGCCGAGAGGATCAGGAGGAGGAGAACGCACCAAGTACCGTTGAGGCGGCGGCGGCGTTCGGGCAAGGTCTGCCCGTTCCAGCGGCGTTCCATCCGGTCCAGGAGGTTGCCGATCCAGACCACGGGATGGGCGAGGCGGGCGAAGAGCGGCTTGGGATATCCGAAGGCCGCTTCGAGCGCGAGAGCGGCGACGAGGATGAGCAGGTCGGTCTCGAACCACACCGCGAATGTCACGATCGGCACCGGCGCATGATCCACCACGGCGGCGAGCTTTCCTTCCTCCGGCAAAGATACCCCGACGCGCCCGAGCCGCTTGTCGATCTGTCGACGGGCATCAACCCGTTTCCCTATCCCGTGCCGCCGATCCCGGAGACAGCGTATACGCGGCTGCCCGAAGCGGTACACATCCGGGCGCTCAAGAAAGCCGCGGCGGCGGCCTACGGCGCGCGCGATGCGGAACTGGTCGCCGTCGCGCCCGGCACCCAGATCCTGATTTCCTCTCTGCCCCGGCTCTTTCCGGCCCGGCGCGTCGCCATCCATTCGCCGACCTACGGCGAGTTCGCCCCCGCCTGGGACGCCGCCGGCGCCAATGTCGTCGAAGGGGCCGGCACCGAAGTGCTGGAGGAGGGCGATGTCGCAATCCTTTGCAATCCCAACAACCCCGACGGCCGCGGGCTGGACCCCGGGCAGGTGCTGGAATTGCAGGCCCGCAGGGCGCGTGCGGGGGGGTGCCTGATCGTCGACGAGGCCTTCGCCGAATTTTCCGAGGCGAATCGAAGCGTCGTGCCCGCGCTACCGCGGCAGGGCTTGATCGTCCTGCGCTCGTTCGGAAAGGCCTATGGGCTGGCCGGGCTGCGACTCGGTTTCCTGATCGCGGAACCGGAGATTGCCACGCGGGTCGAAAAGGCGCTGGGGCCGTGGCCGGTTTCCGGAATTGCGATCCATGCCGCCGTCAAGGCGCTCGGAGACGAGGCCTGGCGGCAAGAGACGGCGGACCGGCTGGCGCGGACGGGCGAACGGCTCGATTCGCTCCTTTCCTCGCACGGGCTGGAGGCGGTCGGAGGAACCTCGCTGTTCCGCCTGGTCAGGCACGATAACGCGCCGGCCATCGCCGCGGCGCTGGGCCGCGCGGGTATTCTGGTGCGCGATTTTCCCGGACGGTCCGATTGGCTGAGATTCGGCATACCGCCGGATGGACCCGCGTGGCAGCGGCTCGAAGCCGCCCTTGCCGCCGCCACCTCGGGTTAGAGGCAGGCCAGCAGGCCGAGATAGGCGCCCAGCTCGCTCACCTGCTGAGTCGCTCCCAGGCAATCGCCCGTGTAGCCTTTCAGCTTCGCCTGATAGGCGGCACGGACCGCGACATGCCCGCAGGCGAGCCCGACGAGGAGCCCGGCGGCCGCCTGAGGCGATGCCGCGTATCCCGCGAGGAGCAGGCATGCGACGGCCGTGACCGCCGCGATCACGTGGGAGACGGGGGAGACCGCGCCCGCGACCGGGCTGGCCGTACCGGATGGGCGGACGTAGCGCGCGGTCGCGATGACGAGAACGACGCTCCACCGGCTGAGCCCGTGCGCGGCGACGAGGACCGCCAGTCCCAGCCATGGCGAAAGCGTTGCCAGGGCGAACGCCTTGGCGACGATGACGAGGACGAGGGCGAGCACGCCGTATACGCCGATGCGGCTGTCGCGCATGATTTCGAGCGCACGTTCTGCCGATTGTCCTCCCCCGATGCCGTCCGCGGTATCCGCGAGGCCGTCCTCGTGCATTGCACCGGTGAGGAGGACGGAGGCCGCGATCGCCAGAACCGCCGCCGGCGAAGGGCCGAACGGGCTGAAGGCCGCGGCGAATACCGCGCCGCCGGCCAGACCCACCAGAATTCCGGCGGCGGGATAGTACCGAACGGCCGCGGCATCGAGCGCGGGAGCGTAATCGATCCCGCGCGCCGCCGGAAACCGGGTCAGCATCTGGCACGCCAGCCGGAACAATATCCACTCGTGGGCGAACGCGCGCGCCATCCCGCGAGCCCGCCGTCAGGCTGGCCCGCTGACGCCGGCGCTATCGAAGCTCGCCATGTCCGTCAGCATGGCGGACGCCGCGCGCACCACCGGCCAGGCCAGCAGCGCACCCGTGCCCTCGCCGAGGCGCATCTGCAGATCGAGGATCGGCCGGGCGGTCAACGCTTCCAGCATTTCCGAGTGTCCGGGCTCCGCCGAGCGGTGTGCGAAGATCAGGCCGCGCTCCGCCTTTGGCTCGATGCGGATCGCCACCAGCGCCGCCGCGGTCGAAATGAACCCGTCCACCAGGACCGGGCGGTTCGTCAGCGCCCCGCCCAGCATGGCGCCCGCCATCGTCGCGATTTCGAAGCCGCCGTACTCGGCGAGCGCCGCTTCGGCGTCGAGGGTCGTTGCGGTCCGTTCCGATGCGGCCCCGAGGACGGCGCTCTTGCGCGCCAGACCGGCGTCGTCCAGACCCGTGCCGCGCCCGGTCAAGCCCGCGAGCGGCAGGCCGAGGACCTTGTGCGCGATCAGCGTCGCCGCCGACGTGTTGCCGATCCCCATTTCGCCGAAACACAAGACATCGGCCGGGCTGTTCTCGGCCAACGCGCGACCCGCCCGAAGGGCGTCGTCGCGCTGCGCCTCCGTCATCGCGGGCTCGACGCGGAAATTTCGGGTGCCCGCCGCGATGCGGCGCGGCAAAAGATCCGAATGCTCTATGGGGTCTCCCGCCACGCCCGCGTCGACGACCCGGACCGAAGCGCCGACCGCGTTCGCGAAGACATTGGCCGCCGCCCCGCCATGCAGGAAATTCAGCACCATTTGCCGGGTTACTTCCTGCGGGTAGGCGGAAACTCCGTCGGCCGCAATACCGTGATCGGCGGCGAAGACGGTCAACTCGCATGTCTCCAGGCGCGGCGCCGGCCGCCCTGTCGCCCGCGCCAGCTGCAGTGCGACGGATTCCACCTGTCCGAGAGCGCCCACCGGCTTGGTTTTGCTGTCGATGAGGTCCAGGACGGTTCTGTCCAGATCGGGCGGGCGGTTCGTCATGGCGCTCAGCCAGGGAGATCGCCCTTCAACCAGCGCACCAGAGCCTTGCCGGGATCGGCGATCTCCTCGACAGAGCCGTACCACCAGGCTTCCCACCCCGTTTCGGGCAGGCCGGCGAACAGCATCAGGTTGAGCGGATAGGCGTCGCTGTCGGTGCAGCGGCGGAAGTCGTCGCGGAACAGGAATACCGGCTTGTCCCAGGCGATCGCCATGCCGAGCTCCACCATCACGCCCTCGTCCGGCGGGCAGCCGTTGACCACGGCGAACAGCCCGTCCGAGTCCCGCACGTCGCTGAGGTCGGCCTGGCCGATCCGGTAGGCCCAGCCGGAGCTCGCGCGGTCGATCTGGTTGTTGCGCTCGAACGGCTCCCAGACCTCGGCACCCAGGGCCTCCAGGGCTGCCTTCAGCTCGCGCAGGGGTCCCCGGTTCTGCTGCGCCGAGAACCCGTAGGGGTTCGCGAGATAGAGAGTCTTCTTCGCCGCCATGCGCGCTTTTCTCCCCGCCCGGCCGGGTACAGCGTCGGGCGGCGCCCGGCGCGAGTCAACTTCGCCGCTCCGAAGGACGCCGCCGCACCGACCTGACGCAGGTACTCCCTATGCGAGCGGTCGACATTCGCTACTCATGCCCCTGTCCCGGAACCGGCGTCGCCCCCGGTGTGCCGGTCTTGAAGGCGGCTTCAGGCCCGCCGAAGCGGGCGGTGAGCGCGTTCTGGTCGTCCTTCGCTTGGCGGTCGACGCGCTCGGGATCGCAGATCGTGCGCAGGATCGCCTCGTATTCGGCGACCGTCACAGGATCGGAGGCGGCGAGATTCAGGGTTTCCTCCGGATCGGCCGCGAGATCGAACAGCTCCGGCTCGTAGCCGACGTAATGGATGAGCTTCCTGCTCCCCCGCCGCACCATGAAGGCGGCGCTCGCCGAGGCGGCGGCGTGGTATTCGCCGAACGCGACGCGCCCGGCATCGTAGGGCGTGGCGGCGATGTCGAGCCACGACCGGCCGGGCAACGCCTCCTCATAATCGGTCGGTGCGAGCCCCGCGCCGCATAGGATCGTGGGATAGGCGTCGAGCAGCGAGACGGGCGTGTCGCACACCGCGCCCGCGGCAACGTCCGGACCGGCGAGGATCAGCGGAATTCCCGCCGATTCCTCGTACATGTTGGATTTGCCCCAGAGGCCGCGCGCACCCACATTGTCGCCGTGATCGCTGGTATAGACCACGCGGGTCGTCTCGCCGAGACCGACCGCCTCCAGCCTCTCCAGTACCTCGCCGATCAGCGAGTCGACATAGGTGCAGAGCCCGAAATAGGCCGCCACCGCCTTCAGGCGCTCTTCCGCCGAGAGGTTGCGGTCGACCTGCTGGAAATCGTCCATCCGCTGCAGCCAGGGATGGCGCGCATAGCCCTTTTCCGGGTCCAGCTTGCGTTCCGGCAGGCGGTCCAGCGGGTAGAGGTCGTAATATTCCTGCGGCACGACCAGCGGGAAGTGGGGCGCGACGAACCCGACATAGAGCACCCAGGGTTTCTCGTCCCGCTTCGCCGCGTCGGCCAGCCAGGCCTTGGCCCGGTCCGCGATCAGCCGGTCGTAGCGGTTGTAGTTCGATTCCCCCGGCCCGATGCGGTTCAGCATTTTCGCCGGCCGCGAAGGCGGCAACGGATCGCGGACCGAGCCCCAGACCTGGCCGATGCCGTCCATGACGTGCATCGCCTCGATCTCGCGGTCGAACCCGGAATCGATGTCGCCGCCGCGATAGTGCAGCTTGCCGATGGCCTCGACGCGATGCCCCTCGCGCTGCAGGCGATGCCCCCAGCTCGAAACGGCCCCGTCATAGGGATGGGCGTTGTCCCAGTACCGCGTCTCATGGACATGGCGCCCGGTCGCGAAGGCCGCGCGCGCCGGTATGCAGATCGGCGAATTGGTATAGGCGGCGGAGAACCGGGTGCCGCGCTCGGCCAGCCGGTCGAGATGGGGCGTCCGCACCGTGTCGTGGCCGTAGCAGCCGAGCATCTTCGGGTTGTGCTCGTCCGACATGATGAAGAGGAGGTTCCGACCGTCCGGCGTCATACCGGTTTCCTTTCCTTTACTGTCCACCGCGGCCGCGGGCGAAGAAAACGACGACCAGCACGGCGAGCGCCATGAAGCCGATCGAGATCGGGCTCGAGAAGAGGAACCACGGATCGGCGCCGGTCGCGGAAAACGCCTGGCGCACGGCGTCCTCCAGGTTGTTGGCGAGGATGAAGGCGATGACGAAGGGAAGCACCGAGAACCGGAGCCTGCGCATCAGATAGCCCACCAGGCCGAAAAACAGCGTCACGTAGATCGACAGCATTTCGGGGCGCTGCGCGTAGATCGCGGTCAAGGTCAGCAGCAGCACGATCGGCAAGAGGCGCTGCTTCGGAATCCGCACCATGATCCCCATCGAGCGCATGAAAACGCCGCCGACGGTCCAGTTGAGCAGGTTGGCGAAGACCATCGCGGTAAACAGGCCGAAAGCGACGACCATCTCGCTGTTGATCTGGTCCGGGGTCAGGCGGAACACCGCGGGGCCGGGGTTGAAGCCGCTGATGGTCTCGGTCGCGAGAATGATGAACACCGCCGCGACGTTGCCCGGAATGCCGAGCGATAGGACAGGGATCAGGTTGGCGCCCGCGACAGCGCTATTGGCGGCCTCCGTCGCCGCGACACCCTGGGGCGCGCCTTCTCCGAACGGCACGTCGCCTTTGTGGAGCCTACGCCCCGTCGCATAGCCGAGCGTCGCCGCGAGCGTGGAGCCGATGCCGGGCAGGGCGCCCACCATGGTGCCGATACCGGCGGACATCCCGACGAACGGCAGGATCCGCCTTATGTCGCGGAGCCGGAGCCGGTTGTCGCCGGTGGCCGGCGGGGTCGAGATCGAGTCGGTCGCGCGCTTCTCCCGCCACATGTCCTCGAGCGCCGCGAACACCTCGCCGAGGATCAGCACGCCGAGAACGACGCTGATGAGCGGCAAACCGCCGGCCAGCGCATCGGTGCCGAGCGAAAGCCGCGGATGGTGGTCCTCTCCTGTGCCGATGAAGGCGACGAACATGCCGAACAAAGCGGCGAGGATGCCCTTCCAGACCGAGTCGCCCACCACCGCGGAGATGAAGGCGAGCGACAGGACGATCAACGCCGCCTTCTCCGGGAAGTCGAGATAGACCTCCACCGTGATCGCAAGGAACGGCGCGCAGGTGAACAGGACGAGATCGGAAAACGTGTCGCCCGAGGCGGAGGAAAAATGGGCGATCCTGAGCGCCTTGCCGGCCTCGCCCTTCCGCGTCATCGGAAACCCGTCGAGCGTGGTCATCAGCGAATCCGGCGTGCCGGGGGTATTGAACAGGATCGCCGGCACCGCGCCGCCCACCGTCGCCCCCTTCATGATGCCGATCAGGAAACCGAGGACCGGAAGGAGCGCGTCGGGATTAAAACCGAAGATGGTGATCAGGATCGGCAGCGAGATCGCCATGGCGAAGGGCCCGCCGAGGCCCGGCGTCGCGCCCACGACGATTCCCCCGAGGAAACCCAGAACCACCATGAGGACCACGATCGAGATCGGCAGGCCGAACACCGTCGCGACCGGCGCCTGGGTAAACACCGTGACGACCCCGAGCCAGACATGGTCGAGGACGCCCATCACTGATCGCCGTTCGGCGGCAACAGCAGGTCGTCGAACGGCAGGTCGTAGAGGCCGGTAAGTACCAGCGCGGCAACGACGCCGGTCAACGCTACGCCGCGCGTCAGACGCTGCTCGACGACCGCGATCGCGCCGCCGACCAGGACCGTGCCGCCCAGCAGATAGCCGAGATACTTGTAGGGGACGGTGTCCCTCAGCTCGCGATAGGTGCCGATGGCGCCGCCGAGCGCGTTGATCGCGTCGACGACAAGCGGTCCCGTGTGGCTCATCAACGCGAGCCCGACGGCAATCACGGCCGCGAAGCGGGCGATAAACGCCAGGCTATGTCGGTCCAGCGTCGCCCCGGACCCGCGGCGGTTCAGGATTTCGGAAGCCGCGAGCAGAGCCGCCGCCCCGACCATGCCGATAGCGACGACGGTCGGTGCCATGGCGTCGCCGATAACGGTGCGCCGCCGAAACGTCTCGACGACACCGCTCTCCACGTCGGCAGGAATCCATATCCCCAGGGTCAACAGGGCGAACGCGGCGACCGCCGCCGCGACGCCCAGCGACCGGGGATCGAAACGCATATCGGTCCCCGAAGCCGGATCCGGCTCCGAGGAGTCTGCCTATTTCGTGGCCATCATCAGCTTCTTCGACCCGGCGATGCCGTCCGAGATCAATTTCTCGAGCGCCGTGCCGGAAATGAGCTGCGGACCCCCGAAGGCGCGCTGTACGAACTGCGCCGCCTTGGTGGACTTATCGGTCAGCACCGAGGCGACTGCACCGGCGATCCCTTTGCGGGCGTCCGCTGGAATGCCCTTGGGCGCCACGATGAGGAACTTGGCGCCCGCGTCGTAGGGGATGCCGAGTTCGCCGAGGGTCGGCACGTCCGGGGAGATCTTGAGCCGGGTGGTCTCGCCCGACATCAGGTTGACGAGGTCGCCCGCCCGCACGCCCTTCGCCTGGATGCCCGCGACCCATCCGACATCGACATCGCCGGCGGTGATCGCGTTCAGCACCTTGCGGCCGCCCCTGAACACGACGGTGTTGAACTTTACGCCGTATTTCTGCTCGATGGTGTAGGCGATGTCGGCGAGCTTCGCGCTCATGGCGCCGAGTTTTACGGTCGCGCCGCCCTTCGCCGCCGCGATCACGTCCTGGATCGATTTCCAGCCGCGGCTCGTCTTCGCGACGATCCCCATCTGCGAGCCGGCCGTGGTCGTGACATAAGTGAAGTCGTCGGCCGAGTACCCCGCCTTCTTCACCGCGAGCATGTTGTAGCCGAAGGTCTCGGTGACCGCGATGCCGATGGTGAGCCCGTCATTCGGCTGGCTCTTCAGCTTGCGCGCCATCACCGCTCCGCCCTTGCCGGTGACGTTCTGCGGAATGATCTTCCAGCCTTTGGTCTTCTCCAGCTCGGTCGCGATCAGCCGCGCCTGGGTGTCCGCGCCGCCGCCCGCCGCGAACGCAATCATCAGATTGATCGGACCGCTCGGTTTCCATGCCGCGGCCGCCGAACCGGCGGACAAAGCCAGCGCACCGGCCATCCCGGCCGCGACCGCGCAACTGCGAAAAGATTCGAACGTCATTTCCTGCCTCCTGTCGAGCCAACGCTCATTTTAGTTGTCATAGCAACTTTATCACCCTCCGACGGCACCCGGCAACGCGCTTGACCTAGCCGGTGTGACGCTCGGCTTGCGGATCGTCCACGGGGACATGCATCAAATCCTCGCCCCAGACGATGTTGCCCTCGAAGACTTCCGCCATCTCCGCGATCAGGCGTTCCCGCACGCCCGGCACGTCCATCTGGTTGGAAACGTGGCTCACGACCAGGGTGCGGACTTTCGCGTCCGCCGCGACCCGCGCCGCCTCCAGGTGTCCGGCCGCGCCGCGGGTCCATTCCGGACCGGGCGCGGTGCCCGAGATCTGGTATGTCATGTGAACCAGCACGTCCGATCCCGCGGCGAGCCGCGCGAAGGCGCCGGAGGGGCCCGCGTCGCCCGAATAGGCGAACGAGCCGCCGGGTGCGTCGAAGCGGAACCCGAGGCATTCGAGCGCCGGCTGGGCGTGGGGCACGCTTACGGTCTTCAAGGTCCAGCCGCGGCCTTCGACGACATCGCCGCTCGCAAGTTCCCGTACGAGCGGATCGGGCCGCTTCCGGGGGCGGGTGCCGCCGCGCGACTCGAAGACCTGCACGCTCGGCTCCAGCGTCGTGCGCGCCTCGATGTCCGGTCCGAACACGCCGTCGGCGGCGAACAGGAGACGGGTCATGCGCGCGGTATGCGCCGGTCCATAGACGTTGAGCTCGGGAATCTGCCCCGCGCCCTGGTCCCAGCGCGTCATCACCAGCCGCGCATAGTCGAGGCAGTGGTCGTAGTGCAGATGGGAAAACACCAGGTCGGTGATGTCGGTGGCCCGGTATCCCGCCTCCATCATCCGGTGGTAGGCGCCGGGCCCGCAGTCGAACAGGATCACGCTGCCGTCCAGCTCGACCAGATAGCTCGAACTCGCCCGCTCGAGCGACGGCGCGGGAGTTCCGGTGCCGAGGAGGACGATCTTCATCGCGCGCTATCTCTCCGTGGCTTCGAGCAGCAGCCGGGCGCGTTCGTCCAGCCTGGTCAGGAACGCCGTGAAGCTCTCGCGTTCGGATTCCGTGAAGCCCCGAAACAAATCCGCGTCGCGCCGGCGGGAGTGGGCGGCGATCTTTCCGTGCAATGTCCGGCCCACTCTCGTCAGGGCCAGGATTCTGCTTCGTCCGTCGACCGGGTGGCCGGCTTGCTCGACGAACCCGCGATGGGTCAGCCGGTGAACCGCCCGGCTGACATTGCTCTTGTCGAGCACCGCGAACTCGGCGACATCGCGCGCCGTGACAGGACCCAGTGCGGCGAGGCTCGCGAGAACCCGCCATTCGAGCGAGCTCACCCCGAACTCGCGCCGGTAGACCCGCGCGGACCAGAGCGTCAGTCGATTCGACAACGCGGAGAGCCTGTAACCCGCGATGCGGTTCAGATCGAAGTCGGACGCGTCGGGCGTTTGTTTCCGGTTTGCCATGCCGGGCTATTCCCGATGCTCGGGGAACTCGGAAAGGACGGTACCCGGCCGGGCTCGGATCATATCCGTCAACTCACGACGAAGACCCCGGTGGCCCGCGTCGTCGAACAAATTATCCATCTCGTCCGGGTCGTTGGCGAGGTCGTACATCTCGCCGGCCCCCGACAGCAGGTCGACGGTCAGTTTCGCCGCCGCCGTACGAACCGTGCGAAGCTGCAGTTCCACCCCGGCTCGGCTTGGGTGAAGGTTCCATTCGCTGTAGGCCACGTCGCGGCCTTCGCTGCCTTGCATGACCGGTTTCAGCGACCGGCTCTGGATGTCGTCCGGGCAGTCGATCCCGGCGTAGTCGTAAAACGTCGCGGCGAGATCGACGGTCGATACCGGGTCCGGCACGACGCGGCCCGCCTCGACGCCGGGTCCCTGTACGATCAACCCCACCTTGAGCAAACCCTCGTAAGGCGTCGGCCCTTTCAGGTAGAGCCCGTGATCGCCCAGCAATTCGCCGTGGTCGGCGGTAAACACCGCGAGCGTATTTGCGGCGAGGCCAAGCTCGTCCAGCCGGCTCAGGATGCGGCCGACGCCGTGGTCGATGAACGCGATCTCGCCATAGTAGTTGGCGGTCATCTCCGCGAGTTGCCGCTCGGTCTGCGGTTCGATCCGGCTGTATTCGCGACGCAGGATGCGGGAGCGCTCGGTCCGTCCCTGCGGTTCGTTTTCCAGCGCGGCGCGGTGCCACCACGGCCGCCGGTCGAGATCCCGGACATGGGTCGGGGAGATGTCGACATCGTCGGCGTGGTGAAACCGGCTCCACGGCTCCGGACAGTCGAACGGATGATGGGGGTCGGGGTAGGAGACCCAGAGACAGAAGGGCTCGTCCGGGTCGCGACCGTCGAGGAAGGCCAGCGCGCGGTCCGTCACCCAGGTCGTCGAATGCCATGGCGCCGGAAGCTTCGAGAACCAGGTCTGCGCCGCCTCGGGCGGGGGGCCGAAATCCTGCGCCCAGAGAGACCATGCCTCGCCGTCGCCGCCATGGTTCCAGAACCAGCGCTCGAAATGGTGGCCGCGCGGCGGTTTCTCGCAGGGGAGGAACTCGTGCCAGTGGCCGAGGATCATCAGCTCGACATCGTCGAAGCCCATATAGGGTCCCGACCAGTCCTCCGGAAATCCGGCCGACTGCTCGCGGCTCTCCGGCGCGCCGTAGGGGGTCGCGGCCGGGTCCTCGCCGAAATGGCCCTTGCCGATGAACTTGCTGACATAGCCGGCATCCGCCAGCCGCCCTGCCCAGCCGCGCTCGGCGGTGCGTGCGTCGAGGTCGACAAAATTATCGTAGGCGCCGTGGGTCAGCGGCAGCATGCCGGTAAGAATCGACGCGCGCGCCGGCTGGCACACCAGGTTGGGCGTGACCGCAGCCGAAAATCGCGTTCCCGCCTTCGCCATCCGGTCGAGCCAGGGTGTCCTGATGCGCCGTCCTTCGAACCCGAAACAATCCCAGCGGTGCTGGTCCGAGGTGATGAGCACGATGTTCGGCGAACGCGGCACGACGCTGTTCCTATGCGAAAGAGTACAGGTTGCTGCAAAATAGTTGCCGAAGCAACCAAACAACGGAAGGATACAGCGCCTTCCGCCGGTTGTCCGACATCCCACTTTCCCTCAAGATCGAACCCACCGGGACAAACGGGGGATTCCTGTCTTGAGCGAGCATGAGATTCACCTCTGCGGCAGTATTCCCCTGGCGGACGCCGAATCGGTTTTCGTGACCGTTTCGGAGAAGCTCGGCGGTGCGGTGAAGCGCATCCCCGACGGGGAGACCGGCGAACGCCTGACCTGGATTCGCTGGCAGGATCATGTGTTCAGGGACCATCCCCAGCTCGAACCCATCGCGTCCGAAGGCGACTACCGGAACGCCACCGCGGTTCTCGGCGGCAAGAGCATCGCGCACACGACGTGGTGGCGGGTCAGGGAGGGCGTTTCGCCCGACGCGCTGGAAATGCGGCCGCTCGGGTACGCCCGATGCGCCATCGAAAGCTTCGCGACCTTCGAAAGCCTGCAGGACTCGGGGAGAATAACCCCCGACGCCCGGTTCCTGATCGCGGTGCCGAGCCCGTTCAACGTCCTGAACTCGGCGATCGCGCCGCGCGACCGGATACGGGTGGAGCCGTCATACATCGCGCGTATGATGCGGGAGATCGAGGAGGTCGCCGCCGCTCTCCCGCACGACCGGATCGCCTGGCAGTGGGACAACGCGCACGACATGCAGGCATTCGACGGCGCGCGACAAAGCTATTTTCCGTTCCATTGGGACGGCATCGCGGAGCGCCTGATCGAATGCGGCGACGCGATCCCGGCCCGCATCGAGATGGGCTACCACTTCTGCTACGGCTCGTTCGGCGGCCGGCACTTTGTCGAGCCGCGCGATATGGGGCCCATGGTGGATCTGGCCAACCGGCTTTCTGCCGGTGTCGCGCGTTCGATCGACTGGATCCACATGCCGGTGCCCGTCGAACGGGACGACCACGCCTATTTCGAGCCGCTGCGCGACCTCGCCTTGAAGCCCGATACGAAGCTCTTTCTCGGCCTCGTCCACGATACCGACGGCGTCGAGGGGACCCGCCGGCGGATGGCGACGGCCGGCAAATACGTCGGCGGATACGGTATCGCGACCGAATGCGGCTTCGGCCGCCGGCCGGCGGAAACGGTCGGCCCGCTGCTCGACATCCACGCCGAGATAGCGGGCGTTCGAGCCACGTGAAGCGTTGTGTTTCCATCGTTCTTGCGGCGGTCCTGATTTCGCTGCCGGCGGTGGCCGACCCGCTCGTACTGGGCCGGTTCTCCGCCGGCGACATCGGCGGTTGGCAGGTGCGCGAGTTCGAGGGCGAGACCCGCTACCGCATCGTCGAGCTCGACGGTCGCAAGGTGCTTGAGGCCGACAGCGATTCCTCGGCGTCCAGCCTTTATCTGGAACGCGAGATCGACCTTTCCGAGACGCCCGTTCTCGAATGGAGCTGGCGGGTCGAGAAGCCGACCGGCGTGACCGACGAAAGGACCAAGGACGGCGACGACTTCGCCGCCCGGGTCTATGTGGTGGCGCCCGGCGAGGGAATTTTCGGATTGCCTCTGGGCATCAGCTATGTGTGGGCGGGGCAAGCCAGGGTCGGCGAATTCTGGCCCAACCCGTTCACCTCGCGGGTGATGATGTTCGCCCTCGATTCGGGGAACGGGGCGGCCGGCACGTGGCGGAGCCACAGGAGGGACGTACGGGCCGATTTCCTCCGCCTCTTCGGGCGCAAGGTCGACCGGCTCGAAGGGGTCGCGATCATGACCGATTCCGACAACAGCAGGCGCAGGGCCCGGGCCTGGTACGGCGATCTCACGCTCCGCCGCGAGTAGCGCGAGGCGGTTCAGCCCCCGCGCGTATCGGGTAAACTGTCGCGGCGCGGCGCGGCCCATTGGGAAGGTGCGGACAACGCGATGACCGACATTACCTTGGGCATCGAAGAAGAACTGATGGTCGTCGATCCGGGATCGCGTGAAGTCGTCCCCGATCCCGACGAACGGATCCTGGCCCAGGCCAGCGAACGGGCGGGCGAGCACAAGGTGGTCAGCGAACTCCTGCGCTCGCAGATGGAGACCAATTCCAGGGTGTAGGATTACTGAACGTTGCGGGTTGGTGGGTCGTTTGAGTTGAGGGTCGTTCTCTCTCCATTTCGTTGTTATATTACTTGAGGTTAGGAGGATTGTCGAGGGGTTTGTTGTTCTTTGGGTGGTCATACTTCTGGGAGGGTTGGGGGTTCTGGTTGCGTTGTGGGAAGTGATTGGGTATGTCGTGGGTGTTTGGGATGTCGTGTGATTGGGGGAGGAGGGGAAGGATGAAGGGTTCTGGGGGTTGCGTGGGTTCCTTGGCGCGACCTACCTGGGAAGGGGAAGGGTTTCCCTTTATAAGGATCGCTGTAGGGGTTTCGGATATGTTCGTGCCCTCTCCGGGGTACACAATCCCGATACAGGCCGCGCCGTGAGCCGGGCTGGGGCGGAGCGCCGCACCCAGCACGCGGTGATGGCCACCGCCAGCGAGTGGGCGCGCATCAGGGAGCTCGCGGCCGAGGCCGGCATGGACCTGTCGCGCTTCATCGTGCACCGGGCGACGGGCGCGGACGCGGTGCCGCCCGCGGCGCTTCGCCGCGCGGTGCGCGAGCTGCTGCTGCTGGCGAAGCTGGAGGAGGCGCGCATGGCGGACATGGGGCTCGGCGAGCGCTGGGCGGCGATGGGCGATGCCGTCGATGCGTGGCTCGAGCGCGAGGGCGAGCTCGACCGGCTGACCGATCCGGGCGCGGCGGAGCGCTGGCGGGCGGTATCGGCGGGCGCCGATCCCGAGGGCGGCCCGGTGGCGGGGCGCTGAGCCGATGGGGCTCAAATGCGCGCTGCGCTGCACCCCGCTGGAGCGGGCCCGGATCAGGGAGCGCGCGGCCGGGCACGGGATGTCGGTTTCGGCCTTCCTGGTGGCGTGCGCGCTGAACGTCGAGGATGCCGGCGCGGATGAGCCCCGGCTGGCGCTGACGGACGCGGAGGAGCGGCTTCTGTTCGACCGGGTGGCGGAGCTGGACCGGCTTCGTCGGATGCTGTTCGAGCGGCTGCCGGGCTCCGACGTGTCGGTGTTCGGGGCGCTCGCCTTCATTGAGCGCGCGCTCGGCGACCGCGGACTGGATGGGTGATGGCGAAGCGGGGCAATATCCCGCGGGCGCGGTTCTCGATCTCGTGCCGGGAGTCGGACTGGGAGCGGATCCGCGAGATCGCGGCGCGGCGCGGGGTTTCGATCAACGACCACATCGTATCCGCCGGGCTGACGGCGGAGCCCCGGGCGGAGGAGCCGGAGGCGCGGCCGCTGAGCGGCGCGGAGCGGCGCCGGGTTGTGCGGCGGGTGGACCTGCTGGCCGAGAGCATGCTGGCCGAGGCGGGCCATGGCGCGGGCGCGATCGCGCGGCTGCGCCAGGCGGTCGAGCTGGTGCTCGCGGCCACGCTGCGCGACATGGTCCGCCAAGACCGAGAGCATGAGATCGGACCGCTGTTGGCGGATGCGTTCGGCCCCGAGCACGGGCCGGAGGTCGAACGCCAGTTCCGGGCGTGGATGGAGCGCGGCCCGCCGGCGGAATGACCGGCCTGCGCGTCGCGCGATCGGGCGCCGCCGGCGATCCGTCACATGCTCATCCCCCGGCCTCTGGAGCGCTCCTGGCTCCGGTCCTGCTCCCGGGATTGTTCCTGCTCCTGCCTCGGCGGATCCAGCATCCGTTCGCGACGGGCCTCGTCCCGCCACGGGGCGCGGTGGCAGCCGCGCGCGGTGACCGCCTCGGCGGTGCGTTGGATGACGCTGCCGGGCTCCGGCGCGTTGGGGCCGGCCGCGCGGATGACCCTGAGATCGAGCATACGGCCGTTATCGGTTTCGGTGTGGGCCTCGACCCTGGCCTCGATCGTACGCACGCCGCCTTGCTGGCCGGCGGCCTCGGTCCAGACGATGCGGTCGCCGGGGACCGGCTCTCGGCAGGGCATGCGGCAGGCGCCGTCGGGCACGGATCGCTGCCGGGCGAGTTCCAGCGCCCGCAGCGCCGCGTCCTGCCAGGGGGCGCGGATGCAGCCGCCGTCGAGGAGGGTCTGCGCGCTCACCTTGAACAACTGGCCCTGGGCGGGCGCCTGCCCCTTCGTCGGGTCCGCGATCCTGAGCACCAGCGTGTCGTCCGCGCGCATGCCGTTGGCCGCCCCGGGGGAGACCACCGCCGCCTCCACGACCCTGTCCTTCATCTGCCAGGCGATGCGGTCGCCGGCGATCAGCGGCGCGTCGCCGGTCCAGGCGATGCCGCGCTCCAGCACCGGCAATTGGGCGAGTCGGTCGGTCTCGCGGCGGACCGCCGCGGCGACCGCGGGCAGCCGCGCGGCCTCTCGGAGGCCGGCCGGCTCGGCGCCCTGTCCGGCGAGGTCACGCGCCGTCTCCAGCTGGGCCTGCCAGTCGCGATCGCGGTCGAGCCACGCGCCCGCCTCATCGCGCGCCATGTCGGGGAGAACCTGGCGGTCGATGAGCCCCTGTGCCATTTCGGTCACGCGTCCGTACCCCTCGGCATGGAGCGGCAGGGTGTTTTCCTCGCGGGCGCGTTCCTCGACCGACGCCGCGGCCGCCTGGAACGCCGCGATTTCGTTGCGCAGATCGATCGCTTCCAGCCGGTCGAGAGCTGTCTCGACCTGCTCCCGCAGGCTCGGCATTATTTCGAGCCGGGAGGCGGCGCGGGATTCTTCGACGTCGCCCGCCCGCCCCGGACCTCGATCAGGGGCCTGCCCCGGACTCCGATCCGGGGTGGGTTCTCCGAGCAGGTTGCGGGCGGTGTCGCGCAGATCGCGCGAGGCCTCACGCCAGGCGGACAGAGGATCGGGTTCGGACATACCGGGTGCATGTGCGCCTTCGTCGATCCGGGCGCGCGCGTGGATGTGCCGGCCCGCCGCCTCGAGGAAGGCCGCGACGGGGGCGGTCTCGACCCGGACGCGCAGATCGTGGGCGAGCGCCGCGTCGACGGTCTCCTTCGCCTCGGGCGCGAGGTCCGGCTCGTCGCGGAGCTCTTCCGCCAGGGTCCGGAGCGCGTCCCACGCCGGCAGGTCGGCCGGATCGCATCTGGCCGCCGCGGCCTGCATGTCGACCGCCTCACGCGCGCCGGCGAACGCGGCGGTCCTGAGCCGCAGCGCCGCGTCCGCCAGCCCGTCGACGGCATCGCGCACCCGGCCGCGCTCGTTCTCCGCCCCGGCGAGCCGGATGCGGGCCGGGTCGTCGAGCCTCGCGCCCTCCGCCTCGCCCAGCATCCGGAGCCCGTCGCCCCGCAGCGTCTCCGCCCGCTCCAGCCACCCGTCGAGGGTCGCGTCCTCGGAAGCGCCGTCCATGGGGAGACCCTTGCCGGCGGCGCGGTCCAGATGATCGCGGCAGTCGCGCAGGAACCCCGCGATCCGGCGGCCCGCCTCCGCGTGCCGGGGATGCTGCGCGACATCTCGACGCGCGACCTCCCGACCGGGCGGTTCGGCGGTCCATGCCTCGACCGTCCGGCGGAGATCGTCGGGAAGGCCGCCGGTTTCCAGCGACGCCGCCCGTTCGGCGAGCGCGTCGGCCCCCGCCATGTAGCGCGGGTCGACGTCCAGCGCGCTGGCCTCCGCCTCGTGGGCGGCCGCCGCATCGCGGAACCGCTCCGCCTCGTCGAAGCGGAAGCTCCCGACGATGCGCCCGAGCGCGGCGGCAATGCGGCCGAGCCCGCCCCCGCGAAGGCGGGGGATCCCGTGCTCTTCCCGCAACGCGCGTCCGGTCTCCGCCAGCGCCTCGCCCTCGGCGCGCCATGCCGCGTGTTCGGGCAGCTCCGACACCGCCTTGCCCTGCTCCTCGGCGGCCCAGTTGAGGAGGGGCCGGTTGCGGCAGTGCATGTCCGCCTTCTGAACGAACGCGATCTCGTCGCGTCGCCGCGCGGCGATCGCCGCGTCGCGGTCGCGCACCTCGGCCGCGAACGCGGCGAGATCGGCGGGCAGGTCGATCCCCTCGGCGAGCGCCGCCACCCCGGTCACGATCCGGGCGTAATCGTCCATGCGGTTGAGCTCAAGGTTCTCCGCCTCGGCCGTGGCCGCGAGCGCCCGCCAGTCGTCCCTGAACTCCCGCATCATCCCCACCGCCGCGGGCGGCGGCGCGGTGGGCGGCGGGTCGTCGTCCTCGCCCACCGCCTCGCGCGCCGTCATGCCGGCCCCGTCGTTCTCCTCCAGCGCCTCGGCCAGCGTCTCCCGGTTGTCGGTCACCAGCACGAACCGGTCGCGCGCCCGGCTCGCCTCCACATAGAGCGCCGCCTGGCCGCCAAGCTCGCCGTGCCCGGTATCCAGCACCGCGATCGCCGCGTCCCGCGTCATCCCCTGCGCGGCGTGCACCGTCGAGCTCCACGCATGGTCGATATGGCGCAGCTGCGGATCGTCCCGGCGCAGCGTCAGCGTCTCGCCGTTGGCGAGGTCGAAGCGCACCCGGCGGGAGCCGATCTCCCTCACCGTTGCCTCGCCGCCGTTGACCAGCCCGCGCACCTTGTCGTTGGCGGTCCAGCGGATCCGGTCGCCCGCCCGGATATGGATGCGCGCCGTCTCGTGGATCGCGAAGCGGTAGCGCACCCAGCTGTCCCCCGGCCGGATGCGGATCGTCCGCCCGGACGGGTGGGAGAGATGGACATATTCCCCCTCGACGCGCTCGATGCGGCAGGCCTCGCCCTCCAGGACCCGGAGCGGCGGCACGCGGGAGTGGAAGATGACGTAGTCGCCCGGCTCGTGGTTCCTCACGTCCGCCCGCTGCGATGCCGTCAGATGCCGGTTCACGAAGCGCTCGATCTCCAGCTCGCGCCCGTGGAGCACGCCCTCGCTCGCGAGCCCGTCGCGCACGATGCGGTGGATCTCCGCGCGGATGAAGTGGGTGGGCGCCAGGATCGCGGTGCCCGAGCGCTTCTCCGGGTCCAACTCGAGCCAGAGCCGCGCCGCCGTCGCCCCGAGCGCGTCCTGCGGCACCTCGCAGATGTCGGTCATCCCCGCCAGCGCTTCGGAGGGCCGGCCCGCCTGGAGCCGCTCCACCGCCTGCTTCAGCGCCGGGTCGCGCTGGCGCATGATCTCGTCCATCTCGGCGGTCGCGATCCCCGCCTCCTGAAGCGCCCGGAACGGCTCCCCCGCCGTCACCGCGCGCAGCTGGCCGCGGTCGCCCACCAGCGCCAGCCGCGCGATGCGGAGCCGCTCGGCGATCCGCATCAGAAGCTCCATCTGCGCCGTCGACACCATCGAGGACTCGTCCAGCACCAGAACCGCGCCCTCGTGTTCCCGCCGCGCGCTCTTCATCTTCTCCGCGCTGCCGAGGTCGCCATGGCGCGTCAGGAACCATTGCAGGGTGCGCGCGCGGGCGCCGGTCTCGTCCGCCAGCACCCGCGCCGCCGCCGCCGAGGGCGCGAGCAGGATCGCCGGCCGCTCGCCGATCAGCCCCAGCGCCTCGCGCAGCATCGTCGTCTTCCCCGTCCCCGCCGCGCCCTGCACCGCGACGATGCGATCCTCGGAGAGAACGATCGTCCGCACCGCCTCCTTCTGCCCGGCGGTGAGGGTGGTCCGCTCCATACGCTCCGAGACGCGCGCCTCCGGAGCCAGCGCCCTGGCCGCGCCCTTGCCCTCCCGCATGCGGGACAGGATCTCGCGCTCCGAGCGCAGCGCGTCGCCGGTCACGAACGCGCGCCCGCCCCGCACGGTTGCCTCGACGAGGTGGCCGTCGCCGAGCAGGTCCGTCACCGCGGCGTCGATCTCGGCCAGTGCGTACCGCCCCGGCGCGTGGCTCAGCGCCATCGCCCGCACGTCGCTCTCGCGGAACACCGAGGCGCGCTCCGCCAGATGCTCCACCGCCCGCCAGACGATCTCGCGCGCGCTGAGGCCGGGCGGGTCGGGAGCCAGCTCCTCGTCCGTCCGCACGTAGGGCCGGCCCGCCTTCAGGACGGGTTTCTTCGAGGACTTCCTTCCCCTTCCCGGCTTGGCGATACCCTTGTCGCGCGCGACCCCGAGCTTCCCGGCCCGCGCGGTCCACTCCGCCTTGAGCTCGTCGAGGCCGCGCTCCGTCTTGCGCGCGCGCGTGATCAGCGCCGCCTGCTGGGTCAGCGCCTTGCTGTAGGGGAGCCCGTGCTTCTCCAGCCACGACAGGATCTCGCGCCGCCGCGACGAGAACTCGTCCAGCAGCGGCCGCGGATAGCCCGCGATCTCGAAGCCCGGAACGCCCCCGATCATCGTCGTCTCGATCCGGAAGCCCATATCCATCAGCCGGCGCGCCAGCTCCTGGCGGTAGTACGCCCCGATCAGCTTCACGCTGCGGCGGATCTGCGTGGGCTCCATGCTGCGCCAATCGCCGGCCCGGTTCCGCGTCATGTTGGCGAGGATGCAGTGGGTGTGGAGCTGCGGGTCCTGGTCCCGGCTGGTGAGATGCCGGAACGTCGCCGCCACCAGACCGTCCGCCGCCACCCGGGGACGCCGCCCCGTCGCGGGATCGTAGCCGCGCGTCTGCAACAGCTCCGCCTCGACCCAGTCGAGTGTCGCCCGCACCGCCGCGTCGTGGGCGCCCGTCACCCGCCGGTCGCCATGGAGCAGCGCCTCAAGCGAGACGGACTTGGGCGCCGACAGGGTCAGGTCGAGTCCCGGACGGTGCTGGTGCTCGCCGTCCCGCGCGCGGCCGAGACGGATCTCCGTCCCCGGAACGAAGCCCGCCAGGATCTTCGCGAACGGCTTCGAGGAGACGTGCTTCGGCAGACGCAGCGCCCGTGCGCCCTTGCCGTGCCAGAAGCTCGACATGTACGAACGCCGGTCGCCCTGCGCGTAATATCCCTCGCGCGCGAAATACCCCACCGTCGCCGACGCCGAACCCACCTCGCTCAGACTGGCGACCAACGCTACCCCCCGCCCGGGACCGGCGGAAGCCGCGCCGGCGCCGCGCCGTAGACCCTTGCGTCGATGTGCAGCTGGCAGCGGACCGGCTTCCCGTCGTCGCGGGATGCGTCGATGCACTCCTCGATAAACGCGCCGTGGCGGTCCCACACTTGCCGCTTCAGCCCGCCCGTGCCGTCGTAGGCCTCGAACATGCCGAGCCGGCTCTGCGTCCACGCGCCCAGCACCGGAAACGACAGCCCCACCGCCACCAGCGCCGCCGACAGCGACGGCGCGACCCAGCGCCGAATGCCCGCCGCCTCCCCGCGCAGCGCTTCGAGGAGCTCCTCCCCGCCCGCCTGGAAACGCTTCAGGAACCGGTCGTTCTCGTTGCCGAACTTCTCGACGTTCGCCAGGGTCTTGAGGGAGAGTTCCAGCTGCGCCTCCGCGTTGTTCGCGACGCTCTCCCGCATCCCGGCGTCGCCATCCCGGATAACCCGGGCCAGGGCCGCCATGTCCTTCCGGTGCGCCGCCGCCTCGGTCTTCCACTCGCCGTAATGGTTGGCGAGCGCCGCGATCTCTGACTTGAGCTGCTTCGAGCGCTCGTCCGCCTCCTTCCACAGCGCGCGGAGCTCCTCGATCCCCTTGCCCAGCGCCTCCTCCCGCGCCTTCAGATCCTCCGCCCGGGTCCCGAGCGCCGCCACCGCCCTGTCGAGAGCGGCCCTTCCGTCCTTCAGCCGCTCGGCCTGATTGCCGGCCTCCGCCTGGAGCACCGCGGTCGCCGCCCTGGTATTGCCGGTGAACTCCGCCGCCTCCGTCACCGACCGGCGCAGCGCCTCGATCCCGGCCGCGAACTCGCGGATCTCCGCCAGAACCCGGGTCGCCTCGGCCAGCCGCTCCTCCAGCCGCCGATCCGCCGCCGCGACCGACTCCAGCGCCGCCGCAAGGTCGGCGGGGGACCGGCCGGACGGCGGGGAATCCACGGAAGGGACAGGCGGTCCGGCGGACGCGGATCGTGGGGCCGGGCCGGCCTTCGCCGCCGGCGGCCCCTCGCCCTCCCGCGGCGTGCCGCGCAGGATGTCGAAATCGTCGTCCGGTGGGGCGGACCCGCCGCCGCGTGTGGGTCGAGACGCCATCGAGATTCCTCCTCCTTCCGGCTTCGCACGAAGCACGGCGCCGGGCGCCCCACGAACCGCGCCGCGCTTCGCAAGATCCCGACATTGGCGGAATTTTCCGCGCGCCGCCACGGTTTCGTCAGGTCGAGGCGGGCGTTGCAGGCCCACGGTCGATCCGAAAGAACGACGGAAAATCGCAACCAGGCGGAACTGCCCGGCCCGTGCACCCGGATTGCGCAGAATTTTTCGCACCATATAGAGTTCAGATGACTGCACTCCCATCGTCGACTCGATCTCCACCAGTTGGAACTCACGACCGTGAAGAGGATGAAACGAGCGCGTCACTCGGACCCGAACATGCAGGTGAACATGTCGACGTTGGCGAGCGCGGAGACGGCGCCCGCGATTGTCGCGATGATCGTCTTGGTGAGCGTGTCGTGGTTCCTAATGTGGGCGAGCCCGTGCGCCATATGGATAAGCAGGTTCCCTATTGATGGTCGTGCAGGACCTCAGCCACCGGGCCGCGCTGTTTCTTGGGGGACCGGTTCCGGGTACCCTGTACCCTGCACAGTTGGTAGGGATTTCCCACCCTTTCATATTGGCGACCCATGAGAAAAGTGCTCTTGGTCCTGGTGCCGATCGTTCTGCTGGCCGCGGGCGCCGTCGGAGCGTTGTATTTCATCCGCACGAAGCCGAGCGTCGAGCCGTCTCCGCCGACGGAACGGGTCTGGACGGTGGATTCCGTGCCCGTGCGCCTGACCGACATACAGCCGGAAATCCAGCTCTTCGGAAAGATATTCGCGGCCCGCCAGATCCAGATACGGGCGCTCGTGACGGGTCAGATCGTCGAGATCCATCCCAATCTCGTGGAGGGCGGGCTCATCCGCCGCGGCGAGGTGATCCTCGCGATCGACGAGTTCGAATACCGTTCGGCACTGAAGGAGAGCGAGGCCCGGCTGGCGGAGGCCAGGGCCCGGATCGTCGAGCGGGAGGCGAAGCGGCGCGCCGAGACCGAGGCCCTCAAGCGCGACCGGGAAATCCTCGCCGTGCTGGCCCGCGATCTGAAGCGCGCCACTCAACTGAGGAAACGCGGGAACATCTCGATCCAGTCCCTGGACAAGAAACGACTGGAGATGAGCCGCCAGCAACGGGCGATCGTGCTGCGGCAGAACGGGATCGACGCGGAGACGGCGCGGCTGAAGCAGGAGAAAGCGACCATCGAGCGTCTCGACGTGGCGGTGCAGCGGGCCCGCTACGATCTCGAACGGACCAGGGTGCGCGCCCCGTTCGACGGGGTATTTCTGAATGTCACCGCGCAGGCGGGCCAGCGGCTGGACACCGCTGAGAGCGTGGGCAGCCTCATCGCGACGGGTCGTCTCGAGGCGCGGTTCCACCTGTCGGACGCGCAGTACGGACGGCTCACCAGCACGGAGCGGGGCGTGATCGGGCGGAAGGCGCGGGTCGTATGGCGGGTCGGACAGCGGAGGCTCGACCTGAAGGCGGTGGTCGCGCGGGTGGGCGCGCAGATCGATACCGCCAGCGGCGGCGTCGAGCTGTTCGCCCGGATCGAGAACCGGGAAGCGGCCTCGTCCCTGCGACCCGGCGCCTTCGTCGAGGTTCACGTACCGGACCGGATTTACGCCAATGTCGCGAGAGTTCCCGAGACCGTCCTGCATCCGGGCAATGTCGTCTACGGAGTGGAGGACGGGCGGCTGGTGGCGCGGCAGTCGAAAGTTGTCGGCCGGGTCGGCAATGACGTTCTCCTGCGCGGCGGGTTGTCGAATGGCGAGCGGCTGGTGACGACCCAGTCGGTGGCGATGGCGCCCGGCTTGCGGGTCGAGCTCCGCTAGCGCGGCGGGCAAACGCACAGATGTTCGGCAAGGGCCTGATCCGGCTGTTCGTACGGCACCGCAACGCGGCCAACCTGCTGATGGCGCTGATCTTCATCGCGGGCGCCTATTCGCTGTTGAAGCTGAACACCCAGATCTTCCCCGATTTCGGCATCGACGTGATTTCGATCCAGGTGAGCTGGCCGGGCGCGAGCGCCGGCGACGTCGAAGCCAATATCCTGGAGGCGATCGATCCGGGAGTGCGTTTCCTCGATCGCGTCGACAAGGTCACCTCCTACGCGACGGAGGGCGTGGGGTGGCTGGTCGTCGAATACGAGGCGGGCGCCGACATGCAATCGGCGCTGTCGGACGTCGAATCCGCCGTGCGGCAGATCGGCACCCTGCCCGACGACAGCGAGCGGCCCGTGGTGCGCCGCATCATGCGTTACGACACGATCGTGCGACTGGTCCTGTCGGGCCCCTATTCGGAAGCCGTGCTGAAGCGCCAGGCGAAGCGGATGCGCGACGAATTGCTGGCCGCCGGGATCGACCGGGTGACGTTCTTCGGCGCGCGCGACGAGGAAATCCTGGTCGAGATCGAGCCCAGGGTCCTGCGGCAGCTCGATCTTACGCCGGCGGCGGTCGCCGCGCGCATCGAAGCCAGCAACCGGGATATTCCGTCGGGCAACCTCGAAGGGTCGGTCGAAAAGCAGCTGCGAAGCGTGGGGCTGCAGACCACTTCGCGGGATCTCGGGAGCCTCGAGATCCGGTCGCTCGACGACGGCCAGAAGATCTTTCTGCGCGACATCGCGTCCCTGACGGAGGCGTTCGACGAAGAGACTCCCATCGGGCTCCGCAACGGCCGGCCGGCGATCGAGCTCCATGTGCAGCGCTCGGCGACGGCGGACGCGCTCGAAGTCGGAAAGATCGTGGACCGCTATCTCGCCCGGGCCCGCGGCAACTACCCGCCGCAGCTCCGCATCGAGCAATACGACGCCCAGGCCGACCTGATCGAGCAGCGCGTCGACGTTCTGCTGGACAACGGGCTGACCGGCCTGGTTCTGGTCGCCGTGGTGCTTCTCGTCTTCCTCAACGGCCGAACCGCCTTCTGGGTGGCGGCCGGCATTCCGACGGCGTTCATGGCCGCGCTGGCGACGATGATGGCGCTCGGCGAGAGCATCAACATGGTCACCCTGTTCGCGCTGATCATGACCCTGGGGCTCATCGTCGACGACACGATCGTGGTCGGCGAGCACGCCGCGGCGCGGCGCGAGGCCGGCCTCGCGCCGCGCCAGGCGGCGGAAGCGGGAGCGCTTCGCATGCTGGCGCCGGTGATGGCCGCCTCGCTGACCACGGTCGCCGCGTTCCTTCCGCTGGTCGCGATGGGCGGCATCATCGGCCAGATCGTGGGCGCCATCCCGCTGGTGGTGGTCGCGGTCATTCTCGCCAGCCTGGTGGAATGCTTTCTGGTGCTGCCGGGTCATCTGAGGGAGTCGCTGAAGAAGCACGGCGGACAGCGCAACTTCGTCATGCGGCGGTTCGACGCGGGCTTCGACCGGTTTCGGGCCGGCCCGTTCCGGCGGACGGTCGGGTTCTGCGTGCGCTGGCGCTACGCGACGGTCGCCACGGCCCTGGCGCTTTTCCTGGTCTCGGCGGGTCTGGTGCTGGGCGGGCGCGTGGGGTTTCACTTCTTTCCTTCGCCGGAGGCCGATGTCGTTATCGGGAACGTCGTGATGGCTCCCGGCACGCCGCGCCGCGACACCGCCGCCATGGTGCAGGAACTGTCCGATGCCGCCGACAGGACGGCCGCGAGGCTTGCCGGGGACGGCACCGGCCTCGTCGCCATGAGCTTCGGCAGAGTCGGCTCGACTTGGGGCAATGAACATGGCGACCTGACGGTCGAGCTGGTGCCTTCGGACCGGCGCTCGGTGCGCACCGACGCGTTCATCGAGGCATGGCGCGAGGAAATCCGGCCGCTGCCCAACGTCGAACGGATCAATATCAACGCGCGCGCGGTCGGCCCCCCGGGGCGCGAAATCGACATTCGCCTGCGCGGCGGCTCCGCCGACGACCTCAAGGCCGCCGCGACGGAGGTCAAGAGCCTGCTGGAGCGCTTTCCGGGCGTCGGCTCGGTCGACGACGATCTTCCCTACGGCAAGCAGGAGCTGATTCTGGAAGTGACGCCGCGCGGCCGGGCCCTCGGGTTCACCACCCAGAGCGCCGGGCTGCAGGTGAGGAACGCGTTCCAGGGCGCGATCGCCCAGCGCTTCGCGCGCGGCGACGAGGAAGTCGTCGTCAAGGTGCGCTATCCGCGCCGAAGCGCCGACAGCGCCTCGTTCCTCAACCTGTTCCTGCGCGCCCCGGACGGGACCGAAGTGCCCCTGAGCGAAATCGTCACCCTGCGTCAGGAGCGCGGGTTCTCCCGCCTCCGCCGCGAGGACGGGGCGCGGGAAGTGGCCGTCACGGGGGAAATCGACGAGACCGTCACCAGCCTCGGCACCCTGCTCCCCGCGGTCGTGGACGGCGGGCTCGACGACCTCGCGAATCGTTACGGGCTGAGCTACCGGTTCAAGGGAAAGGCCGAGGAACAGACCCAATCCGCCGCCGACATGCGCGCGGGTGCGCTCGTCGCCCTTCTCGCCATCTACATCGTGCTCGCCTGGGTGTTCGCCAATTTCAGCCGGCCCGCGATCGTCATGGCGATCATCCCGTTCGGCTTCGTGGGGGCGGTGCTGGGCCACCTGGCCCTGGGCTTCGACCTGACGATCCTCAGCATCTTGGGCCTGCTGGGCCTGGCCGGAATTCTCGTCAACAACTCGATCATCCTCGTCCGCACCGTGGACGGGTATATCGGCGACGACATGCCGCTGCCGGAGGCGATCGTCGCGGCGTGCCGGGATCGCCTGCGCCCCGTGCTGCTCACCTCGCTGACGACGATCGGCGGTCTCATCCCTCTGATGTTCGAGCGCAGCTTCCAGGCCCAGTTCCTCGTACCCATGGCAATCACAATCGTTTTCGGAATTGCAGTGGCGACTTTGATCGTGCTCGTTCTGATCCCTGCACTTCTCGTCGTCGACGAAGACATCCGCTCCGTGTTCAGGCGCATCATCGGACGGCGCGGCAACACGACCGCCGAGACATGATGCAAGTTCGTCTCCACTCGATGACCGGATCATCCTGTGTGCGCACAGCCTCTGGACAATTTTGCGCTCCTTGCGCGACCGCTCGAAGGCCTCTATGCCGACCAGCGATCTGACGTCGTCGCGGGCGTCTTCATTGATATTGCGGAGGATTTTGCGAAATGTCGTATTGGGGCAGCATTGGTCTATCAGCGGACAGGCGCCGCAATCCTTGGTGCTCGCCAGATAACGCCGCGTGTCGTCGGAAAGGATATCCTCTCCGATGATGGGGTGAGTTCACGGCCAAAGCGGTCGGAAGCGGGCTTGCCCGCACTGGCGTCAATACACTCTACATCGAGCCGGGATCGCTCTGGCAGAACGGCTATAACGAGTCGTTTAACGGCAAGCTCAGGAGTGAGCTGCCGAACATCGAAGTCATCTACGCATTGAAGGAGGCTGAAGTGCTGATCGAGATCTGGCGCAACCACGACGACACGGTCAGGCCCCACAGTTCACCGGGCTACAGACCGCCCCCGCCGGAAATAGTCTTGCCCAACTTTGACGATCCGGCTTACGCTCGCCAATGGCTTCGGTCGGATCATCAACTCAAACCGCGCCAATCTCTAACTTAAGCGGTGGACCACTTGGGAGGTGGGTCAACAGTTCATTCACCGGCCGCATGAGTCGGAGGTGATGTAACACCGTTTTCATATTCGCCCCGAGAAACGATGCCAGCCGGTTCCGGCATTGCGGTCAGCCAGTAGCTGGTGGTAGCGTGACGTTGTCCCCCGATGGGCCACTGGACGTTTCGCGATACCGGTTCGGCGTGGTCCGCCGACGTGACGAGAGACATCGGGGGTCCGCCCCGGATACACGTCGCGACTGAATGTGAGTTCGCCGGATGTCCGGTGCATCACTCACGCGGAGATGGTCATTGAACGACAAAGAAATTCGCAAGGTTGTTATTGCTGGCGGTGGTACTGCGGGGTGGATGACCGCGGCGGGGCTTGGAAAGTTGCTCGGCAAGACCCTTGATATCACCCTGATCGAGTCGGAGGAGATCAGTACGGTGGGCGTGGGGGAAGCGACAATACCCCCGCTGAAATGGATTCACCGTGTCCTGGCGATCAGGGAGCCGGAGTTCGTACGTGCTGTGCAGGGCACGTTCAAACTGGGCATCTCCTTTGAGAACTGGCGAGATCTCGAGAAGAGCTACATCCACACCTTTGGCCATTCCGGACGAAGCATCAGGGTCGCCGATTTCCAGCATTTCTGGGTCAGGGGCAGGACTCTGGGCATCGCCAAAGAATTCGGAGAGTACTGCGAAGAGTGGGCGGCGGCGCAAAAGAGGCGGTTCGGACTGATGCTGAACTGCATTCTGGACTATGCCTATCACCTGGATGCGTCCCTCTATGCGAAGCTATTGCGTGGCATCGCCGAAAAATACGGCGTTGTTCGGCGCGAGGGGCGTATCGAGCAGGTGATACAGGATCCGCAAAGCGGCTTCATTTCCGGCTTGCGCCTGCAGTCCGGGCACTTGATTGAAGGCGACCTGTTCATTGATTGCACTGGCTTTCGCGGGCTTCTGATCGAACAGACGCTCAATGCCGGCTACGACGATTGGGGGCACTGGCTGCCTTGCGACAGCGCAATTACCGTTCAGTCCGAGTCAACCGAGGCGCCGCGCCCCTACACGCGTGCTATCGCCCGAGAGGCGGGATGGCAGTGGCGCATCCCTCTGCAGCATCGGGTCGGTAACGGCATCGTGTTCAGCAGCCGGCACTGGTCAGACGACGAAGCCGGGGCCCGGTTGCTCGAGAACATTCCCGGGCGCCTGCTCACAGAGCCCCGTGTCATTCGCTTCAGAGCCGGGCAGAGGCGCAGACATTGGCACAAGAACTGCGTGGCAGTGGGGCTGGCGTCCGGTTTCATCGAACCTCTGGAATCAACCAGCATTCACCTGATACAGCAAAGCGTCACTCGTCTGGTGCAGATGTTTCCGAACAACGGCATTCCGGATTCTACTGTCGTCGAATTCAACAAACAGATGCTGCGCGAGGCCGACAATATCCGGGACTTCATCATCCTGCACTACCATGTCACGGAGCGTACGGATTCTCCGTTTTGGCGGCAGTGCCGCATGATGGAAATTCCGGACTCTCTCAGGCATCGCATCGAACTGTTCAGACAGGGGGGACGGGTGTACAAGACGTCGGAAGAACTGTTCGGCGAGACCTCCTGGCTGCAGGTAATGATCGGTCAGGGGTTGGTGCCCGAACAGCATCATCCCGCCGTCAACGCGATGAGCGATGAGAAACTTGGCGACTTCCTCGACGGAATCCGTCGTGAGGTCAGCAATCTGGTCGAGCAGCTTCCGGATCACCAGTCCTTCATTGACGACTACTGCAAGGCACCCGTTGAGTGACCCCGCCCCCGCACCTGTCCGAAACATATCATCGTCTATCGGCGGGCGTCAGGACGTCGGCATTGGCTCCACACTGCTCATGACATTCAATACCAACGCACACCTTTGCTCAATGTCGTTACAGGAATAACTGTGCCACGTATCTTCTGCCTTGCTGAATACGAGTGCCCGGTTTTGCTTCCAGGGAACCTCAAAACGATCATCGCCTTCCTGGTTGGAAAACAGGAATGTCCCAAAATTGTCTTCGGGATTGCAATAGACAACTGTCGACAGCAGTTTCTCGGGAATATCCGGATGAATTGGGTAAATCAAGGATTTGGGTGTTGTCTGAAATCCCCAATCAATGTACTTGGCCTGATCCAACTTATGCGGAGCCAGTTCCTCCAGCATGTTCAATAGCAATGTCACGCATCGTGCATTGATCGGCCGCAATTCTTCCTCGCTGCAACGAGCGGTATTGTAGACACATCGCCCAGACAAGCTGAACGCGCATTTGAGAACCAGAATCAGCCTTCTCGGATTGAAATTCCTGTCAATATCGCCAAATCCCACCTTTATGGTTTCAAATTCATCAGGTTCAAAAAAGTCATCGAGCACAATATACGGGTTGGTCCATGAGTAATCGAAGGAAACTTTTTCCATTGAGCACGTCATCCGGAGTCTGGAGGATGTGGGGCGCCGGCTCTCTTGCCGAATCTGGGACAACCATTGGCAACTGCCGCTAGGTGATACTCCAGTCGACCGCCGGCTCCTGACGCCACGTCGACACCGTGCCGTCCAACCGTGTGTTCGGCACTTCGGCCTGGAATCTGGCCTTTCTGCGCTCGCGATCCGGATCCTCCTCGGGCAAAATCGCCAGGACGCGAGCCTCGGACGACTCCCGCATGGGCGCATCTTCCCGGGTGGTCGGATCCTGGAAAGCGGTATGAAAGACCGTGCGCGAAGCGGCGTTTTCCCGGCGCGAGTCGTATTGCTTGAAGATCAGCGCCTCGCTCGGCTTCATTCGCGGGAAGTAATACCAAGCCTGACCGGCATCGTGAACTAGGCGGCAATCGATAACGCGGGTTCGCGGTTCGGAGCGCCGCAAGCAATCGGCGTAAACGATATCGTCCGCGGAAACCGTGGCGAGATCGCATAGCGCCAGCGGCCCCATTTCGATTTCACGATCAGGGTTCGTTCCACGCCACACGTTGAACAGGGCGAAGTGCCGCCCCTCCTGCACACCGAGAAAATCCTCGATGAAGGGAGAATGGTCTGCGTGAACGACCACCCCGTAGAGACCCTGGCGGGCGGGACCGATGATTTTCCCGGCGCGAAACCCGTGCTGCACAACCTTGGCAGACAGACATCCCGTGGCAGCCTTGACCAGTTCTTCGCAGTGTTTGAAATAGCGGCTGGTCACATGCGAAGGATTACTGAAATCCAGATCAACGGGCGCCTCGACCAACTTGAAACCTTCGCGTTCGATGCTCGGCGCCCGCGCAAGAGACCGCGCGTCATGAATTCGCATCATCTTGCGGCAAAGGGCGTCCCGGTCGCCATCCGGATCGAACGCTTCCTTGGCATTCAGCCGCGTAGACCGATACCGCGGGCTGACGAAGATGCCATGCGAGATCACAAAAGGCGCGTCTACGAGCGTCGGCAATCGTCCCCTCATGTGTCGATCTTTCAATGCCTGTTCAACGTGGCGATCGTGTCCAGACTATCGACCGGACCGACATGCATCAAGCGATGGTTCTCGTCCTGGCAACGCATCCTCACGTCTGGTTCCTCCTGATGTCGGCCAAGATTTCCCCTCGCTTCGGCTCATCGTGCGGAACGCTGACAAACGCGAGACCCGTGACCGCGCTCCGGGCGGATATCGGCGTCAAGAGCGCCAAGAACAGATGCGCCTTGCCCGATTGCTTTCCCGATCTTGCGCATCGATGCTTCCATTGTATATAATTCGCGCGGCACAGGGAACTGGAAACAATGAAGACTCGTTCCGCGAAAAACTCGGGAATTGCACAGTCGTGGAAGGATGAGCAACTTCGCTACTGGCGCGAAACGACCGACCACTATCTGAAGTTCGGCACCACCATGCAGGCCGGGATCATTTGCGACGAAGACATCGAAGGTCAGTCCTATGAGGACAACAATCGGGCCATCCTGAAGCGGTCCGGTGTTCGCGACGGTCAAGTGGTGCTTGATGCCGGCTGCGGCGTTGGCGGCCCCGGCCTTTGCGCGGCCCTGCATTTTCCGGCTCTCGAGGTGCATGGAATAACCCTCTCGCCCTATCAGGCCGGGATTGCTCAAAAAATGATCACCGAGTCTCCGGCTGCCGGGCGGGTCCATGTGCAGGCGGGGGACTACCACAAGCTACCGTTTCCTAACCGGAAGTTCGACTGCGCACTGTTTCTCGAGTCCGCCGGATATTCCTTTCAGCTTGAGGAACTCTTCAGCGAAATGGCGAGAGTGCTACGCGATGACGGGAGGGTCTACATCAAGGATGTGTTTTGCAGGGCCGGAGAAATGACCGTACAGGAATGGAAGCAGATCGCCGCGTTTCGCCAGATTTACGTCCATCACACACCAACCATGGAGGTTATGGCGGCGGCGCTCTCGGCAACCGGCTTTACCGTCAGGTCAGTGCTGGATCTTTCTTCGATGGTCATTAACAAACCCAGGGAACCCGAATTCGGCCTTCCCCGATTTCGACCGTTGCCGGATTTGCCCGTACATTGGGGCGAAATCGTCGCCATCAAGACAGCGACGTAGCCTAGTGGGGACTAGGAGCCGATGGAGCGTTTCGGGGATGTATTGAACGGATTACGCCACCAGATTCCTTTATCCCTGCTTGCCGGAGAAGGCTGGGGACGTCTGCTCGAACGGGTCGGAGACCTTCCCGCCGTCACGGCGTCCTCGTTGTGCGGCTTCGAGTTCAGACTAGACGAGTCGGCTCCGTCGGCGGACTTTTCGGCTCCGATTTCCAGGGAGAAGGTTGTGCGCCACCACATTGTCAGGGGCGAAGCTGCGGAGCCGAGGTCGGTCGACGCCTGGCTCGCCGCGCACCTGAATAACTCATCCGCCACCGATCATTGGCTCGAGTCCGTATTGCTGGCCTATGACATCATCGGCGTGCCTCCCGGGCGGTCGGAGCCCCCGGTGACCTACCTGCGGCTGCTGTCCGGTTGCGGCAAAGGCGGGATAGCCGCAGGCCCTGCGGCGATCGCGCACACCGTTGCCCAGGCATCCGGGCGCACTGGCAGTGCACCCGAGCACCGCGCGCTGGCGTGGGTGCTGGGCGCCTTGCCGACGGGTGCCAAGCTTGCCTATGTCGGTGCGACTCCGAACCGTGAGCCCAGATCGGTGCGGTTGCTTGTGGCGGACATAGGACCTCAAGAAGTCGGACCCTTGCTCACGCAGCTGGAATGGCCGGGGTCGATCACCGCCGTGGATTGCCTGCTGTCCGGCATGGCGGATCTGTGCCGGAACTTTGTGCTCCTCCTTGATGTCAATGAAAACGGCGCATTGCCGAGGCTCGGCTTCGAGATGCATGCGATATCAGAAGACATCATGAATTACCGCGCCCTGTTTGCCGCTTGGCTGATAAGTTCGAAACGTGACTGGAAACCGGTGATCCAGCGCTTGGTGGACCGGTCGTTGTGCATCCCGGCCAAGGCCGAAGGTCTGCTTTCGTGGCCCAGGCTGCGGACGGTCTTCGACGCGGACGGGGCGTTTGAACTCTACATGGGACTCAACCACATCAAGTTATCGATCGAAGGAGACGGCGTACGGGCCAAGGCCTACGGAGGCTTACGCCTGCTGCCGCTGGACCAGTTCGCGAAAAAGGCCTTCTTCGGCAGCTAGCTCGTCATAGCTTCCCACTTGGGACACTTGGCCCGCCTGCAGCACATAGATCCGGTTCGCCCTGCGTATGGTGGACAGCCGATGTGCAACGACCAAGCGGGTGCTTGTGGACTCCTCAATGGCCCGCATCGTTCGGGTCTGGCTTCGAGTGTCGAGCCAACTTGTGGGTTCGTCGAGAAAGATGATGCGGGGGTTGCGGATCAACGCGGCGGCGATACGGATTCGCTGACTCTGTCCGCCGGAGAACGTCGTCGCGTTCTCGTCCACCGGGGTGTGCAGGCCCATTGGCATGGCGCGGATATCTTCGTCGACTCCGGCGAGGCCGGCGGCGCGCCAGGCGTCCTCTTCGTTCAATTCAGTGTCGTGGCCGATGATATTGTCGAGAATGGTGCCGCTTTGCAGGAGCACATCCTGCGTCACGACGCCGATTTGCCTTCGCACCGCGACGATATCGAATTGATCGAGACTCTGACCGTCGAAGTATACTGCCCCGGCATTTGGCCTTTCGAGGCCAAGGCCGAGCCGGAACAAGGTGCTTTTACCGGCACCGGATTCACCAACTATGGCAATGAATTCGCCAGGTTTCGCGTGGATGCTGACGTCCCGCAAGATTGTGGCATTCTCCGAATAGCCGAAACTGACCTTGTCCAGCAGGATTTCCCCGTGCAGCGTCTTGCGCACACCCCGCGCCGTGCTGACGTCCGTCTCGGCGGCCAGAATTGGCTGCACCTGCTCACAGGCCGGTTTGACGAAAGCGAGCGAGCGGGCTGAATTGCCCAGCATGACAAGGGTCATGAACAAGAACATGGCCGCGGTGTGAACCGTGAGGAAGTCGGCGGTGGCAAGGCCGTCCGCACCCTGGGCAACGACCGCGGAAAACAGCGCGGCGCTGCCGAGGAAAGGCACCGCGGCGACCATTGCGACAATCCACTCGTTCAAGACGGCCTGCCGGATTTCCTCGTGCTTTTGCTCGCGATAGCGCCGAGCCCAGGCGGCAAAGGCCATGTCCTCGGCCCCGGTGGTCCGCAGCTTCCCGATCCCACTCAAAAACTGATGCAATTCGCCCAGAAGCTGGCGCGATGAGCGCAGGTAGTGGCGATGGTGTTCAACCATTCTGCCACAGTAGCCAGCGGTGACTGCGAGCACGACAAAGGTCAGGGCGGTCGCCGTCCAGCCCAGAACCGCATCGTACAGGAAAATCATGGCAAGAGCCGGCAAAGCGAACATCGTCGACAAAGCCGCATCGACCGTAACCCCAGCGACATTGTCCCTGACATCCTGAAAGACCATCGATCTCGCCACGAGTTCGCCAGTGTTGAAGCGGCGGAAAAACCGCAGCCGCATACGTAGCAGACGGTCCTGGACAGCCGCGCCAATGCGCGCCGCAAGGCGCCCTTCGAGGCGCATCAGCGCTATGCCCCGCAGCACCCGGGCCAAGGCTGCCGTCAGCGCGATTCCGGTCAGAACCGCAGAGAACTGGAACACGACAATCGACTCACCGGCGGGAATTACATGGTCAACAAGCAGATTCACCGCGATTGCGGGTGCCAAGGCCAGCAATCCCGCACCAAGACCGAAGGCCGTGAGTCGGAGAATTTCGGCTGTCATCGGGGCCGCTCCGACGCGAAGCAGAGCGCCCATCGAGGCGGGTCCGTGGGTGGACAGCGCGGGATACAGCAAACAGGCGTCTCGAAGCTCCGCGCCGGATCTGGCATTGGCCGGCACGGCCTCGCCGGTTTCCGGATCCATCACCCGATAACGCCCAAAAAGTCCGGGCATCAGCACCACGGGCTGATCATTGTGGCGGCGGAACGCCAGCATCGCACCGCTGTCGCCCAGCCACCAGCGGTCTTCCACCGTCAGCCGCACGTCACGCCGGCGCAGGCCGGAGGCTTCGCAATAATCATCCAGCGACGCCTGGGTTTCGCCAGACACGGCGGGCGTGAGAATCTCAAGGCCTTCACGCGCACCGATGATCCGCAAGGCCTTGCCAAGCGCGGTATGGCCTTTGGACTGCGTGCGGAAGTCCAGCAGATCGGCCAGGCCTTTTCTTGCCAGCGACTTTTCGCGGCGGCGCAGGTCGGCCTGAGCCACCTGCAGATTCGCGTCGTCCACCAGCAGCAGACGGCGATGAATTGATTCGGCCCCGAGAGCGAGGCGGTGAAACTCGGGTAAGCCCGCGTCAAGCAACACCTTGACACCCAGCTCCCGGGAAGAACGGCAAGCTACGCCGCTGGTTGCATGCAGCTTGATCCAGCTGTCTCGCGTGACGGGCATCAGGCCCGGCGATCCAGATCGGGAGTCAACCACATCGAGGAAGGTTGCATCAAGACGAGCGGCGGAAAGCCATACCACACCCCGTTCGGCCGCCGACACGCCGTGTGCCGCCTCGCTGCCAGGACCGAGCCACCCCTCAATGCGGGGGGGATTTTCGACTTCAGTCGCCACCGCGTGCGCGAGATCTTCGACCCACGCGTCGAGTTGTGCGATGACGGCGGCGGGTAGGGCGCCCTTGGCTTCGCTCGCTCGGACGGTTTCTTCAAGCACTCTCCCAAGTGGAAGACATCGCAGGCTTGTCGCCTGAACTCCCTTAGCGACGAGCAGCATCGAATGCTCGGAATTGGCCACGCCAAATGCCAGCCGGCCCTTTTCCAGGCGCGCGATGTGCCGGTATGGCGCTTCTATCCGGCCATCGGCAAGCTCCGTCGCCAGAATGTCGATCGCGCCCTCCTCGACGAACCAGACGAGGCCGGAATCATTCAACTGGATCGGGCGGTTGCCCGCCACGGCACGGTGTTCACCCCTCGTTGAAAAGAAGGCGGTCAATGCGCCGTCCGGGCGGTTCTTAATCGCCATGTATCAACTTGCGATAGAAGCTGTTGTCGGCATAAAGATCGTCGTGGGTTCCCTCCTCAACGATGCGGCCCTGGTCCATGACGACGATACGGTCGGCGTCGCGGATCGTGCTGAGGCGATGGGCGACGACCAGACAGGAGCAGCCCCGGCGGCGGATGTGATCGTCGATCTGCAACTCGGTAGCAGGGTCGAGCGAACTGGTCGCTTCATCAAGGATCAGCAGCGACGGATTGTTGACCAGAGCCCGGGCGATCTCGAGCCGGATGCGCTGGCCACCGCTGAAATTTTGTCCGCGTTCTTCCACCATCGACCCGTATCCACCCGGCCGTCTGATGATTTCCTCGTGAATTGCCGCGTCTCTGGCGGCAGCAATCATGTGACGTTCCGGGGTCGTCGTGTCCCACATTGTCAGATTGTCGCGTACGCTGGCGGCGAACAGCATCGGTTGCTGATTGACAATGGAAACCGAGCGGCAGAAGACTTCCCTGGGAATGTCGGCCAGTGAATACCCGTCAAACAGTATCTCGCCGGACCAAGGCTGGTGCAATCCGACCGCGAGCAGCGCCAGAGTGGATTTTCCCGAACCGCTGGCGCCCACCACCGCCACGCGTTGACCGGGCTCGATCGTCAAATTAAAGTCTTCGACAATGGGCTTGCGATTGCGCTGAAATCCGAAGGTGACAGCACGCAATTCCAGTCGGCCGACCAGCCGCAGGCGACCGCTGAGCATCCGGACCCGACTGTACGGCTCTGCGTCATGGTTCGCCAGAGCGGGGGCTTTCGGCGAGTTGAAAACATCATCCATTCTCGTCAGATCTGCCTCCAATGTCGCCAGCAGATCGGAAAACTGGCCAATGCTGGATACCGGGCGGAGAAAGTTGACGGCCAGCACATAGAATCCCATCAATGCGCCAATACTCATTTCCCCGGACATCACGCGCCAGGCGCCAAGGCCGAACACAACTGCCGCCG
>JAPPIT010000139.1 GCA_028820505.1 Defluviicoccus sp. | reverse complement strand
GTGCCTGACAGGCTGGACCCCGGCTCAAGGCCGGGGTGACAGCGGGGGGACAAGGGGGGCGGATGCGGGCGGGCCGCGATCCGTGTCCCGATCCGGCGGGCGGGCCGGAAACCCACCTGTACCGACGCGTTGCACCGGGTCCAACCCATCTTAACCGGACAGCAGTGGAACAAGTCCGGGCATGACGGCTGGGGTGAGAGGAGCGACCGACTCGACGACCGCTGCGGTTCGAAAAAACGGATGCGCTCTATGCGTCCGGCGCTTCGCCGTCCTCGGCGATGCGGATTTCGATCGTCCTTTCGCGGCTCGACAGCGGCGGCCGGACCAGATCGACATGGAGCAGGCCGTCGGCAAGCTCCGCGCCGATCACCTCGATTCCCTCGGCCAGGACGAACGAGCGCTGAAACTGGCGCGCCGCGATGCCGCGGTGGAGATAGACGCGCCCGTCGGAGTCCGATTGCCTGCCGCGGATGGTGAGCTGCGACTCCGCGACCGTGATCGCCAGGTCTTCCCGCCGGAAGCCGGCCACCGCCAGGGTGATGCGGAGCGCATCGTCGCCAGCGTGCTCGATATTGTAGGGCGGATAGCCGTCGGCCGCGCTCTTGGAGACCCGGTCGAGCACCCGTTCGAGCTGGTCGAACCCGAGCAGGAACGGGCTGTTGAACACCGACATACGCGTCATTGCGAGCCTCCTCGTGGCGAGCGGGGCGCATTCGTTTCCCGCCGGGTCCTGCGGGCCCCCGGCGGACCGGCCTGTCAAGCGCCGTGACTAGGGATATGGGCCGCCCGGGAGGAGACGGCAAGGCCGGCGGCCGCGCCCGGGGCGGGCTCCCGCGGCAGGGTGAGCGCGACGCGGAGACCGGGTTCGTTGTCGCCGAACTCGAGGCCGCCGCCGTGGCGTTCCGCGACCGCCGCGACAAGGCTGAGCCCGAGCCCCGCACCGGGGGCGTTGCGGGACGCCTCGACGCGGAAGAAGCGCTCGGTCACGCGCTCCTTCAGGGCGTCGGGAATTCCCGGTCCGCCGTCGGCGACGGCGATCTCGACCCCGTCGCCCCGACCGCGCGCGGCGATCGCGACGGTCCCGCCTTCCGGCGAGAACTTGATCGCGTTGTCGAGCAGGTTGGCCAACGCCTGGAACAGGAGGTCGCGGTCGCCCGTGATCCGCCCGGCGCCGCCGGGCCCGGTATCGAGCGCCACCCCGCGCTCTTCCGCGAGCGGCGCGTAGAGTTCGGCGACGTCGCCGATCAGCCCGTCGAGGTCGAAGGTCTCGATCTGCCCGGTCTCGACCCCGGCCTCGAGCCGCGCGATCCGCAGCAGCGAGTTGAAGGTCTTCAGCAGCGCGTCGGCTTCCTCGATGGTCCGGCCGATGGCGCGGCGATAGGCCTCCGCGTCGCCCTCGTCGGCGAGCGTCAGCTCGAGGCGGCTGCGCAGCCGGGCGAGCGGACTCCGCAAATCGTGGGCGATGTTGTCGCTGACCTCGCGGACGCTGGCCACCAGCTGCGCGATGCGGTCGAGCATCTCGTTGAGGTTCGCGGCCAGCCGGTCGAACTCGTCGCTCGTCCCGCGCACGGGGATCCGGCGGTCGAGCGCGCCGGCCATGATTTCGCGGCTGGTCAGGTTGATGGCGTCGATGCGGCGCAGCATCGGTCGGCTGATCAGCACCCCGCCCGCGATGCTGAGCACCAGCGCGAGGGCGATCCCCCAGCCGATGGATTCGCGGAACCGCGCGTCGATCTCCAGCCGCTCCCGGATGTCGCGCCCCACGAGCAGGCGGAGCCCGCCGGTGAGCTCGAATATCCGCGCGCGGCCCAGATCGACGGCGCCGCGCCGGTCGGCATATTCGAGCTCGAAGGTGATCCAGCCGTCGGGCCGGGGATCTTCCCGGGGCCAGGCGCTGAGGTTGCCGGCAAGCGGGCGGAGGCTGGCGTCGGTCAGGAGGTAGAGCCCCCGGCTCGCCCGCGCCTGCGACGTGCGGCGGTTGAGCGCGCGCACCAGGCCGATCGTGCCGAACTGCGAATACTGCTCGGCGAGCCCGCGAATCTCGGCCTCGATCGCCTCGTCGGTCTGGCGCGCCATGAAGCCGGCGGTGGACCAGTAGAGAAACCCGACCAGGACCACCGCCGAGACCCCGAACAACCCGAAATAGATCAGGGTCAGCCGGAAGGTCGTGGTGCGCAGAACGCTAGGCCATTTCCGCACGGAGCCTGTATCCCGCGCCGCGCACGGTCTCGATGAGGGGGCGGTCGGCGCCGGCGTCGACCTTGCGGCGGAGTCTCGAGATATGGACGTCGATGACGTTGGTCTGGGGGTCGAAATGATAGTCCCAGACGTTCTCCAGCAGCATCGTCCGGGTGACCACGCGGCCGGCGTTGCGCATCAGGCTTTCGAGGAGCTGGAACTCGCGCCGCTGCAGATTGATCGGGCGGCCGCCCCGCGTGACGCGCCGCGCGAGCAGGTCCATCTCCAGATCGCCCACCCTGAGCACGGTCTCCTGTACCGGCGCCGCGCCGCGCCGGAGCAGCGCGTCGACCCGCGCGCGCAGCTCGGAGAAGGCGAACGGCTTGACCAGATAGTCGTCGGCGCCGGCCTCCAGCCCGGCGACCCGGTCGGCGACCTCGCCCTTGGCGCTCAGGAACAGCACCGGCGTCGCGCGTCTGGCGCTCCGCATCGCCTCCACGATCGCGATCCCGTCGAGCTCGGGCAGCATGCGGTCGATCACCGCGACGTCGTAATCGCTGCCGAGCGCGAGCACGAGCCCGTCGCGCCCGTCATGGGCCACATCGACGGAAAACCCGCCCTCGGCGAGCCCCCTGGCGATGAACCCCGCCGTCTCGGTGTCGTCTTCGATGATCAATGCGCGCATCGCGGGACCGGCACGACCGAACGGCGGGAGCCGGGACCGCCCGCGCGGCCCCGGCCCCGACCGTTTGACCGCGATACTCTACGCGTCGGCGAAGCGGACCGCCACGATGCGATCCTCGCCCTTGCGGTCGATGGTCAGCAGCACCGCCTTGCGGCCGTCCTTGCGGACCTGCTCCACCGCCTTGACGGCGGCGGCGGCGGTTTCGACCGGCGTGTAGGTGACACGCTCGATCACGTCGCCCGCGCGCACGCCCCGGGACCAGGCCGGGCTGTCGGGAGCGACGTGCCGGACCAGCGCGCCCTTCGCCTTCTCGTCGAGCCCGAACCGGGACCGCGCGGCTGGGTCGAGATCCGCCACCGTGATGCCGGTGCCGGCGAGCCCTTCCCTGGCGGGCTTGGCGGGCAGGCTCGCGACCTTCTGCGAGGTCGGCATCGACCCGGTGGTCACCGAGAGCTTCATCTCCTTGCCCTCGCGCAGGATCGCGAGCTCGACGACCTTGCCCGACTCGGTGCCGGCGACGAGGCGCGGCAGGTCGCGGAACTTCTCGACCGCGGCGCCGTCCCACTTGACGATGATGTCGCCCTGCTTGAGGCCGGCGTCGCGCGCCGGGCCCTTTTCGACGATCGAGGCCACCAGCGCGCCCTGCGCGTCCTTCATGCCGAGGCTCTCGGCGATGTCGGGCGTGACGGGCTGGATCTGGACCCCGAGCCAGCCGCGCTCGATCTTGCCGTCGGCCTTGAGCGCGGCGATCACCTGCCTGGCGTCGTTCGACGGGATGGCGAAGCCGATGCCGATATTCCCGCCGGTGGGCGAGTAGATCGAGGCGTTGACGCCGATCACCTTGCCCGAGGCGTCGAACGCGGGACCGCCCGAATTGCCCTGGTTGATCGGGGCGTCGATCTGCAGGAAGTCGACCAGCGAGCCGCCGCGGAGGTCGCGCCCGCGCGCCGACACGATGCCGGCGGTCACCGAGCCGCCGAGGCCGAACGGGTTGCCGATGGTCATCACCCAGTCGCCGGCGCGGATGCTGTCGGAATCGCCGAACTCGACGAAGGGAAGCGGCCGCCCGGCGTCGATCTTGAGCAGCGCGAGGTCGGTCTTCGCGTCGCCGCCGAGCAGCTTGGCCTCGAAGCTGTCGCCGTCATGCAGCCTCACCCGGATCGAGCGCGCGCCGGCGACGACGTGGTTGTTGGTCACGATGTGGCCGTCGCTGTCGACGATGAAGCCGGAGCCCACCGCCGACATCCGGTGGTCGGGCCGCATCGGAGGCATGCGGAAATCGGGCATGTTGCCGCCGAAGAACCGCTCCATGAACTCGCGGAACGATCCGTCGGGCTGCCCGAAGAAGGGGTTGAACCGCGGCATGTCCTGGGACTTGCCGAGGCTGGCGGGTGCGCTGCCGCGGTCGGTCGCGATGTTGACCACGGCGGGCGCGACCCGTTCCGCGACATCGGCGAAGCTCGCCGGGGCGGGGCGCGCATGCGCGAAGCCGGACGCCGCGGTCACCATCGCGGCGGCCAGCGCGCCGGGCAGGACCACCCTGTGCAGGACTCGCTTGTCAAGCGTCAAAGAGGCATTCATTGCTCACTCTCCCGAAGATTTCCTCGCCCGGGAGATAGCGCGTCAGCCTGAAGCCCGTCTTACCGCAACATGAAACTTGCGTAAGGTGGGACGACGGACATCCCGATGTGCCGGAACCGTTGTCGTTGCACTACCCCAACCGTCATGGTCGGCCTCCGCCGACCATGACGGGAGCGGTTGGGACGCGGATCACCCCTTGGGGCGCCCCGCGTCGCCGACATAGCGGTCCATGCCGATATCGGTTTCCCAGCTCTTTTCCCACGCTTGGAGGAGCCAGGGGCGGATGGTCTCGAACCGGGCCGCGACCTCGCGCTGGTCGGCGCGCAGCCCGCCGATCGCGGCCTCGACCGAATCGCGCAGCGCGCCGGCGTCGATCGTCGCGAGCCGGCCGCCCTCGACCACGACCCGGCCCTCCACCAGGACCGTGTCGAGCGCCGACCCGGTCTCGGTATAGACCATCTGGCGGGCGGCGCTGTTGAGCGGGAGCAGCGTCGGCCGGTCGAGATCGTAGAGGCAGAGATCGGCCCGCATGCCGGGCCGAAGCGCACCGACTTCGCCGGCGAGCCCGACCGCCGCCGCGCCGCCCAGCGTCGCCGCGCGCATCGCCTCCGGCGCGTCGGGCGTCTCGAGCCCGGTGTCGCTGATCGCCGCGAGCCCGCAAAAGAGCTTCATCGACTGGAACATGTTCTGCACGTCCGAGCACGCGCAGTTGTCGCAGCCGAGCGCGATTTCCACCCCGGCCTTGCGGTAGCGCTGGATCGGCGCCACGCCCGACTTCGACTTCATGTTGCTCGCCGGGTTGAGCACCACCCGCCCGCCGGCCTCGGCAAGGGCTGCGATCTCGTCGTCGGCGAACCAGATCGAGTGGGCGAGCGCGAGGCGCGGGCCGAGCAGCCCGGCGGCCCGCATGTATTCGATCTGCGAGCCGCCGTGCGCGCCGAGATGGGTGCGGGACGCGACGACCTCGGGCCGCGACTCGTACATGTGGGTCAGCACCGGGAGGTCGTGCCGGTCCGAGAGCGCGGCGATGCCGGCCAGCAGCTCGGGCGAGGACATGATGGCGCTGGTCGGGCCGAGTGCCCAGGAGAAGCGCTCGCGCTCGAGGCCGATCCGGTCGATCTGCCGGGCCACCATGTCGAGCGGGCTCTCGCCCGCCGCCACGCCGATAGGGGAGCCGAGATAGGCGTGGTACGCCTCGGGCACGATCTCGCGCCAGTAGGGGATGCGGTCGACCGCGCGCCGGTCGCCGATCTGGAGGGAGAAGACGGTGCGGATGCCGATCTCGTCATAGGCCGCGAGCACCGCGTCGAGCAGGGCGTCGTCGTAGGGGTAGAGGGTGAGCATGTCCTGCACGGTGGTGATCCCGGCGAGCAGGCATTCGGCCGCGCCCAGCAGGGTCCGCGCGCGGACCTCTTCGGCGCTGCGGATGGGGTATTGCGGCGGCAGCGCGTTGACGAACCACATCTGCAGCGGCATCGGGTCGAACACGCCCTTCAGCAGCACGTCGTGCGAGTGGTAGTGCGCGTTGACGAAGCCGGGGACGACGAGCCGGCGCCGCGCGTCGACGATCCGGTCGGGCGGCGGCCGATCCGCGAGCGCGGCCCGGAGGCCGGGTTCGACGCGGGCGATCCGCGCCCCCTCGATCAGGATGTCGAGCGCCGCCGGGCGGTCGCAGTCGCCGTCGTGGTCGTAGACCAGCCCGCCTTCGACGAGAATCCGTTCGTCCGCCATCCGCTCAGCCGCGCACGATGTAGTCGCGCAGCGCGTCCGCCTCCGCCATCACCCCGTCGATACGGCTCTTGACCACGTCGCCGATGCTGACGATGCCGATCAGCCTGCCGTCCTCGACCACGGGCAGATGGCGGAACCGCCGGTCGGTCATCAGCGCGAGGATTTCCCGGTCGCTGTCGCCGGGGGCGCAGGTCTCGACCGGGCTCGCCATGCAGGTGTCGATGCGGCAGTCGAGGAAGGCCGCGCCCTGCTCGGCAAGGCCGCGCACGACGTCGCGCTCGGAGATGATGCCGGCCAGCGCACCGCCGTCGCCGGTCACGACCAGCGCGCCGATCATCCGCTCGGTGAGGAGGGCCACCGCGGCCGCGATGGTCGTGTCGGGCGGCACGGTGGCGACGTCGCTGCCTTTCGCCTTCAGGATCGCGCGGACGTCCATGACCGGACTCCTGACAATGTTGCTTGCGGGCGGTGGAAATATCGGGCTCCCGCGATGGCGAGTCCAGCCGGGGGGCGCGTGACACGGCGCGGAGCTTGACGTTGAATGGCCCCATACGCATCGAGGAGGCCATGGCCGACCGCATAACCCTCACGGCCGAAGACGGGCACGATTTCGAAGCCTGGCGTTCGGCCCCGGACCGTCCCATGGGCGGCATCGTCGTGCTGCACGCGATCTACGGCATGACCTCGCACATGGCCGATGTCTGCGACCTTTACGCCGAAGCCGGGATCGCGGCGATCGCGCCTTCCCTCTACGACCGGTCGGGCAGAGGCATCGTGTTCGGCTACGACGCGGCCGGGCGCGCCGGCGGCATGGCCCGGCGCGAGACGCTCGGCGAGACGACGGTGCTGGCCGATGTCGCGGCGGCGCTCGATTCGCTCCGCCCGTCCGGGCCGGTCGCCGTCCAGGGGTTCTGCACCGGCGGGACCTGGGCCTGGATCGCCGCCGCCCGCCTCCCCCTCGACGCGGCGGTGATCTATTACGGCAGCGACGTCTACGAGCATCGCGCGCTTTCCCCTTCCTGCCCCGCGATCCTGCATTACGGCGACCGCGACGCGGTGGTCCCGTTCGACGAGGCGGAGGCGATCCGCGACGCCCATCCGGGGCTCGAATTCCACGTCTATCCGGGCGCCGACCACGCGTTCTTCAACCCCGAGCAGGAGAGCCACGACGCGGCGGCGGCGGAGACGGCGCACCGGCGCACGATCGCCTTCCTCGAAGCCCGGTTCGGCGATGCCCGACGCTGACCGGGGCGGCCCCGCGCCGGCCCCGCGATGAGCGAAACCGGGGCGGCGGCGCGCGGAGGCTGGCTCGACCTGATGCGGGGCGGGCGGGGCGTCTTCACCGTCCTCCTCAACCTCGCGGTGATCCTGCACGGGGTGAACACCTTCGTGCTGTCGACCGTGATGCCGTCGGTGATCGCCGATGTCGGCGGGGCCGCCTACTACGCCTGGCCGGCGATGATGTACCTGATCGGCACCATCGTGGGCGCGGCGAGCGGGACGCCGGTGCGCGCCGCCCTCGGACGGCGCCACGGCTATGTCGCCTCGGGCTTCGTCTTCGTCGCCGGCAGCGCGGTCGCCGCGCTGGCGCCCTCGATGGCGTTCCTGCTCGCCGGGCAGCTGCTGCAGGGTTTCGGCGGCGGGCTGCTGCTGTCGCAGTCGATGGCGCTGGTGCGCGAGATCTACGACGGCCCGCTGCGCGGGCGCATCCTCGCGCTGATCAACGCGACCTGGGTCGCGGCGGCGATGATCGGCCCGGCCGAGGCCGGCTTCTTCGCGGCGGTCGAATGGTGGCGGGGCGCGTTCTGGGTCGCGGTCCCCTTCGCGCTGCTGGTCTGTGCGCTCGGCTGGCGCTACGTGCCGCCGTCGGGCGAGCCGGGCACGCGGGCGGGATTTCCGGTGCGCCGGCTGGCGCTCGTCGCGGCGGGCGTGCTCTGCGTCGCCGCCGCCGGGCAGATCGAGTCGATCCCGGCCGGCATCGCGCTGGTGATCGCCGCCTGCGCGCTGGTCCGGTTCACGATGCGGCTGGACGAGGGGTCGGACAACGCGCTCTTCCCGCGCCGCGCGCTGTCGCCGCTGACCGATGTCGGCGCGGCCTACTGGATGTTCATGACGCTCGCCTTCACGCAGATCGCGCCGGCGGTGTTCCTGCCGCTGCTGCTGGGCGCGCTGCACGGCGTGCCGGCGCTCTGGGTCGGCTACTACAACATGGCGATGTCGATCGCCTGGTCGGTGGGCTCGTTCGCGGTGGCGCACGTGACCCGGCGGGACACGACGCGCCGCGCGATCGCGCTCGGCTTCGTGGTGTCTACCGTCGGGCTCGCCGGAATGGCGGTCGGCATCGAGAGCCATCCGCTGTGGCTGCTGGCGGTCTGGTCGGTCGTCATCGGACTCGGTATCGGCATATCCAACGTGCTCGCGATCACCTGGACGATGTCGATCGCCGCCGAGGGCGAGGAGAGCCTGACGGCGTCGGCGATCCCGGCGATCCGCTCGCTGGGGCTCGCCTTCGGCGCGGCGGCGATCGGGCTGGTCGCCAACGCCTCGGGGCTGGGCGACGCGACCGATCCGGCGAGGGTCGCGCGCGCGCTGACCGCGGTCTTCGCGGTCTGCGCCTTCGCCCCGGTCGCGGGGTTCGCGATGACGTTCCTGTCGTTCGCGGCCAACGCCAGGCGGCGCGCTAGCGGATGAGGCGGCCGCCGCGGCGCTCCTCGCGCCAGGTGTTGTACCAGGCGGCGCCGAAAATGACGACCGCGCCGATCAGAATCGGCATTTCGAACGCCTCCCCGAACAGCAAAATGCCGAGTCCGGCCGAAAGCGGCAAACGCAAAAAGTCGAACGGCACGACGAAGCTCGCATCCGCCGCCGCCATCGCGCGCGTCACGCAGTAATGGACGGCGTAGCCGGCGAGGCCGAGGCCGGCGATCGCCGGCAGGTCCGCGAGGTCCGGCGTGCGCCACACCAGCGCCGCCGGGACCGCCGAGAAGGCCAGCACGAAGACGCTCATGTAGAACACCACGACGTTGCCGGATTCGCTCGACGACAGCCGCTTGGTCGCGACGAAGGCCGAGGCGTAGAAGAACGCCGCCGCCAGCACGACGATCGGCCCGACGCCGAACCCGAGCTCGGCCGGGCGGACGATGATGAGCGTGCCCGCGAACCCGGCCGCCACCACCAGGATGCGCGGCAGGTCGACGCGCTCGCCGAGCACGGCGACCGCCATGATGACGACGAAGATCGGCATGGTGAACTGGAGCGCGGACAGCTCCGCCAGCGTCACCATGGTGACGCCGAAGAACCACGCCACGTTGCCGGTATAGAGGAGCCCGTTCCGGAACCCGTGCAGGACCAGCCGGTCGGTCCTGGCCGCCGACAGCCCGGCGCGCAGCATCCAGGGCGCCATCAGGCCGAGATTGACCACGCTCCGGAGGAAGATCAGCTCGAGCACGTGGTACTCGGGCGTCAGGAAGCGGATCAGCAGCGCCATCGCCACCAGCGACGACGCCGCGCCGATCATGAACAGCGCGCCTTCGACCTGTTTGGAAACTATGGCCAAGGCCGGTGCGGCGGCACCCTTGCGTCCTTCCCGTCATGGTCGGCGAAGGCCGACCATCCACGAGTTTTTGCGGCGCCGGAAACAAAAAACAAATCGTGGATGGTCGGCCTTCGCCGACCATGACGGTGGGGGCCGCTCACTCGACCCGCGCGCTCTCGGCGACCCCCCACTTCAGCCCCATCCCCTTGAGCCAGCGGCGGTAGGCGACCGAGAACTTGTCGGCGCGGATGTGGAGCTCGTCCCTGAGGTCGAGCGGGATCTCGGCCGGGCGCTGGCTCTCGACGATCCACTTGTCCTGGCTGAACACCTTGTCCTGGCGGTCGACGATCTGCTGCTCGGTCACCTCATCGCCGAAATTGATCGCCACCAGCAGCCACACCAGGCAGTCGTCGGGCGCCAGCGGGGTGACCGTCAGCATCATGCAGAACATGTTGCCCTCGCCCGTCTCCTTGGCGAAATAGGCCGTGGTCGGGCGGAAGCAGCGATAGGTGTAGTGCGTCATCGCCGGCACGCCCCGGTGGTCGGCGAAGGGCTGCCAGATCGGCACCCGCCCGGTGCCGATCCCGTCCGCGTCCTCGAACACGTCGTAATCCTCGACGATGTCGGGCTTCGACGGGTCGCCGTTGATCATCGGGTGGACGAAGGGGAAATGCGGGATGTCGATGAAGTTCTCGACGGTGCGGAACGGGTTGGCGCGGAAATTGTAGGGCCCGACGATCTGCTTGCGGTAGGAATCGTTATCCCATTCCGGGAACGGCGGCACGTCGCGCTCGGGCTCGCCCATCGAGACCCAGAGGAAGCCGTACGCCTCCCTGGCCCGGTAGGCCTCGGCCCGGGCGCCCGCCGGCGGCGTCAAATCGGGCATCGCCGGGATGAAGGTGCAGCGGCCCTCCTTGTTGTAGTGCCAGGCGTGGTAGGGGCAGGCGAGCTGCCCGTCCTCGACCTTGCCGAGCGACAGCCTGGTGCCGCGGTGGGCGCAGTAATCCTTCCACGCCATCACCTCGCCGCCCGAGCGCCACAGCACCAGGTCGGTGCCGAACAGGCTCGCCGCCATCACCCCGCCCTCGCCGAGGTCCGCCGCGCGCCCCACCGCCTGCCAGTCGTGCTTCAGCACCGGATCGTCGATCATCGCGCCATTCTGCCGCCGCGAGGCGGGCGCGTCCACTTGGGTTTGGGCGGCAGGCGGGGCGGCGCCCCCCTGACGCGGGCGGCCCTCTGCGTCATCATGGGCGGCATGGAGGCTTCCTTTCTCGGCGTGCCGGGGGTCGATGCGTGGGTGTTCGGCGGGCTGACCGCGTTCGCGTTCGCGACCGCGTTCATCATGTCCACCATCGGCACCGCCGGGGGGCTGATCCTGCTCGCCGCGATGGCGATCTTCTTCGCGCCGGCGGTGCTGATCCCGGTCCACACGGTGGTCATGCTGGGCTCCTCGTCGAGCCTGGCGGCGATGCGCTGGCGCTACGTGCTGCGGGGGACGCTGCTCCCCTTCGCGCTGGGCGCGGTCCTGGGCGCGCTGGCGGGCGCGCAGATCTTCGTGACGCTGTCCGCCGTCGTCCTCCAGGGCATCCTCGGCGTGGCGATCCTGGCGCTCGCCTGGATGCCCGCCTTCGCCCGCTTCGGGCCGGAGCGCGGGCGCTTCGCCGTGCTCGGCTTCGCGATGACCTTCCTCGGCATCTTCATCAGCGCGACGGGGAGCCTGCTCGCCCCCTTCGTCGCCGGCGCCACCGAGGACCGCCGCTACATGCCGCCGACGCTGTCCTTCCTGATGTCGATCGTCCACGTCGCCAAGCTCGCCGCCTTCGGGGCGCTCGGCATCGGGGTCGGCGCCTATCTGCCGCTGATCGGGGCGATGATCGCGGTCTCGATCGCCGGCAACTATGTCGGCAGCCGGACGCTGGACCGGGTGCCGGAGCGCGCCTTCCGGATCGTCTTCCGGATCGTGGTGACCGCGCTCGGCATCCGCCTCCTCTGGGCGACGGCGACAGACGCCGGGCTGGTGTGAGGGGCGCGGCCGGTCCTGTACACTCGCCGGACGGGACCGGGAGGACACCGCCATGCCGAGACTGAGGCCGCTCGCCCGCGACGAGGCGCCGGAGGCCGCGCGCGCGGCGATGGACCGCGCCGCCCGCGCCTTCGACGCGCCGATGACCACCGCCGGGATCCAGGCGCGCTGCCCGCCGATCCTGGAGGCCGGGCGGGCGCTCGGCGCGGCGATGGCGAAGAGCGGCACGCTGCCCGCCGAGCTCCGCTTCCTGGTCTGCGTCCGGGTGGCGCAGATCGTCCGGTGCCCGTTCTGAATCGACACCAACGCTGCCGGGAGCAGCGCCGGGGGAACCGCCGACGAGAAGATCGCCGCCGTCGCCGCATGGCGCGACAGCCCGCTCTTCGACGCAGCCGAGAAGGCCGCCTTCGCCTTCGCCGAGGGCATGACGGCGACACCGGCCGAGGTGACCGACGCGGTCTACGCGGACGCCGCGAAGCACTTCTCCGAAGCCCAGCTGGTCGAGCTCGCCGCGACCGCGGCGATGGAAAACTACCGCGCCCGCCTCAACCGCGCCTTCCTGGTGGAGGCGCAGGGCTTCTACAAGCCGGGCGGGGGGACGGCGTAACGCCCGGGCGGCCCCCTGTAGCCGCACCGCCGTCCCGACTTGCCCTTCGGTATGACCGTTGTCATACTGGCCGCGTGAAGACGGCGATTTCCATTCCGGACGACGTTTTCGCCGCGGCCGAGCGCGCCGCGGAGGAGATGGGCCTGTCCCGGTCCGCGCTCTACGCCAGGGCGGTCTCGGACTTCGTCGCCCGGCGCGACGACGCGCGGATCACGGAGAGGCTGGATGCGGTTTACGCCGGGCGGGCGTCCGAAACCGCGCTCGACGAGACCCTGGCGGCGCTCCAGGCCCTGTCCCTGCCCGACGAGGAGTGGTGAGGCGCGGCGAGATCTGGTGGGCCTCGCTGCCCGAGCCGCTCGGGTCGGGGCCGGGCGGGCGGCGGCCGGTGCTGGTGGTCCAGTCCAACGCCTTCAACCGGAGCCGGATCGCCACCGTGGTCGTCGCGGCGATTACCGGCAACCTCGATCTCGCCGCCGCGCCGGGCAACGTGGAGCTGCCGCGGCGCGGGACCGGGCTGCCGAGGGCGTCGGTCGTCAACGTCTCGCAGGTGCTCACCGTCGACCGGCGCTTCCTCGACGCCCGCGCCGGGCGCGTCCCGCAAGCGCTGCTGGCCCGGGTGGAGCAGGGTCTGCGGCTCGTCCTCGGCCTGTAGGGCGTATCCGTTATCGTTCGAACCGCCCGCCCGTCGCCCCGTGCCCCCCTCGCCCCGACCCTCTCCCCGGCGGGGAGAGGGGGAGTCGTTCGCCGGCCCCTCCTCTACCTTCCCCCCTCCCGCTTGCGGGAGGGGCCGGGGGAGGGCGGCGGCGCGGGCATCCTCCGGCACCTGCCCCATTGTCGTCATGCCCGGACTTGTTCCGGGCATCCACGTCTCGCGGCATCGCGGTGCGAGCCGGGCGCGGGCGAGGCGGCGGACCCACGTGGATGCCCGGATCAAGTCCGGGGTGACAGCGGGGGCGGGGCGGGGCCGGCGTAACGCCCGGAAGGCCTCCTCACCCGCCGTATTCGGGCGCCGCGTGGCGCTTTTTCGACCTTGCCACGCAGGCGCCGCAGACCCTTCCCCGGTGCCGCAGCCTGCGGCCGCACATCTGGCAGCGGCCGGTGCTCTTCCAGCGCCTCCGGGCCGCGCTCTTCTTCTCGCCGCTGCGCCGCTGCGGCGCCATCCAGCCGCGTGACATCAGAACAGCCTCCGCATCCCGAGCCGCGCCGTCCGCGTCGTCCGGTCGTAGAGGACGACGGTGGAGGCGGTCTTGGACCAGCCGAGGTTGAGCTCGGGCAGGAATCCTTCCAGCGCCAGCGCGCGGTGCGAGAGCTTCACGTCGAGCCCGTAGGTGTCGTCCTTGCGCTGCTTCTGCACCAGGGCCTCCTTCCCGTCGTATTCGCGGTCGCCGAGGCTGGCGCGGGCCGAGACGCCGAGATCGCGCCACAGCGTCGCGCCGTAGGACAGGATCGCCTCGCGGCCGGCCCAGCGCCGGTTTTCGCGCTTGGTATGCTCCCCGGACATGCGCCCGCCCAGCGTCAGCCAGCCCGGCCCCACCCGCCGCGACACGCCGAGATAAAGCGACTGCCCGGTGGGCTCGATGGCGGAGGAGGCGTCTTCGTTGTAGCCGGTGACCCAGCGGCTGACATAGGCGCCGATCCGCCAGTCCGGCGCGACCGCTTGGTCGACGCCGAGCCCGATCCAGCCGGTATGGGAATGGCCGTGCCCGCCGTGCCATTGCTTGCGGACTCCGACCTCCATGTTGACCTGGCCGAACAGGGGGCGGGTGCCGGCGCCGCCGACGAAGTAGCGGATGCGCGGGCCGACCGAGAGGCTGGCGGTGTCGCGGTCGTATTCGGAATGGCCGATGGCGCTGTTGCGGGCCACGGCGGAGGTGACTTCGATATGGGCGCGGGGCGAGACCGGCTTGCGCCAGCGGACGTTGGCGCCGGTGCGCGCGACCCAGGCGGATACGGGCCGCTCGTTCAGCCGGAACGGCAGCCTGGTGCCGAACACGGGGATTTCGACGGTCTCGGCCTCGGAGGCGTTGTTGACGTTCCTGTCGTGCCAGAGGCCGAAGTCGAGGCCGATATGGAGGGGGTCGCGGGCGCGGATGCGTTCGAGGAAGTCCTCGACGTTGCGCTGGACGGCGGCGGGAAGGTCGGGGCGGCGGCGGACCTTCAGGAACAGTTCCCGCGCCTCGTCGTCGCGGCCGAGGCGGAACAGGACAAGGGCGTGATCCAGCTGGACGCGGGGGAGGTCGGGCCGGGTGCGGAGTATCCAGCGCAGGATCGGCTCCGCCTCGGCGAAGCGGCCGGCGCGCATCAGCTCCTGCGCCTGGCGGAAGCGGGGGCCGATGGGATCGGCACCGGGGGCGTCGGTGGCCCAGAGGAGCGCGAGCGCGATCAAGAGACCGGCAAGGAACAGCAGGAGAAGGCGATAGGTCATATCAAAGGGCCAAGCGGATTTTGCCCTCAGCACGCTCAAACATGTCCCGATAACGATGGTGAGCGATGCGCGCATTGATCTGGTTGCGATCCATCGGATATCGGCTTAACGGCTCGCCGTCTTTCCTGCGGTAGAGGTTGTGACGGTTGACGGCCTCCGCGATCTCTGCCGCCGTCATCCAGCGGTTGTCTTGCGCGGTCAGGATGGCCTTAATTTCTTCATGCAAGGTCTGTGCGTCCTGTTCGGAGAACCCCCGGCACGCCCTGCGGCGGCCGTGCTGGGGCCTTCTGGCGGGATAAGGAGAATTGCAGTCCATCGCCACCCCCCGAATGAGGAAGGGGCGGCGACCCGAGCCGCCGCCCTTGTGATGCTCGGATGGGGCCGTTCAGTTACGCGGGCATGTCGAGGTCGGACAGTGCGCGCCGAAGGCCCCGATCATGCGTCCGACATCGGCGAACTTCGCGTCGAACGTGCCGGCGACGCCCTGGGGGTATGCGGTGGAACCGCTAACGTCGGAGTAGAGCGTCGCGTCCCACATGCCGCCGTCCTCGGTGTTGCCGGCGATTGTCCAGCTCACGCTATCGGCGGCACCGTCCACGACGCCATCGGCTATTTCCGTCGATTTCAGCATAACCGACCAATCCGAGGCGTTGCTGAAGTTCGTCACCCGTCCCGAAAGCGTGCCTTCGGCGTTGGCGGCCCCGAAGTTCGCCGTAAGCTCGGCGCGGGCCGTGAACGAGCCGCTCTCTTGAGTGCCGAGGGTCTGAGAGATCGCATATTGGCCCGCGGCAAGACCCGTGTACGTCGCCGTACCGGTAAGGGCGTCGGGAATGGCCGTCGCCACGAACTCGCCGCGGTAGAACATCTCGAACGAAAGTGCCCCGTCGCTCTTCGCTTCGCGCTTCCACCAGCCGAAATACATGTAGCTGTCGTCGGGGACCGGGGCGCGGGCGGTCTCGCTCGTGGTGAAGGTCCAGTTTCCAGAACTCAGATCGTATGTGCTTCCTCCCCTGTGCGCGACCGTGCACGTCCCGACGCAGTCGAAGGTGCCCGACACACCAGCGAATGTCCCGCCGAACCTCGTTGTGTCCGCCGTGTCGTCGTCGTCGGTGTCAATCGTGTGCTCGAACGTCTTAGTGCGGGCTCCCGCTCCAGGGAACTGGGGCGAAGCGATCGGGTGTGCGCTGCCGCTGAGCGGCGCACGGATGTTGCTGGAGTCCGCAACAGCCGAGAATAGGCTGCTGTAAGTCGCATGTTCCGTGAACAGAACTGTTGTTTCGCAGATTGTCTGAGGTCGGATTTGCCGGATTATTTCGCGTCCT
>JAPPIT010000102.1 GCA_028820505.1 Defluviicoccus sp. | reverse complement strand
CCGCACCGCGATGCCGCAAGACGTGGATGCCCGGAACAAGTCCGGGCATGACGAAGTGTGGAAATGGCTCGGCCGGAAGGACCCTGCGTCGGTCCGGCGGTTCACGAAAACGCTTCCGAAACGCCACGCAAAGCGTCGACTCCCTATCGGCCCGGGATACTTGCGGCTGCGGGCTCTCTCGTGTATCCGCCCCCGCAGGTCGCGAGGTGCGTCCGCTACAGGGAGAAGAACAGCATGTCACTGGGTAAAAATGTGAAACCGCTTGCGTTCGGCCTGGCCGCGCTCGGGCTTGCCGCCGCGCTGCCGGCTTCGGTCGACGCGAAATCGTTCACGCTCAGGATCGGCGCCGGCCAGGCGATGAAGCCGCTCGAGCCGATCTTCATGGCCAACAAGTACTTCGTGCCCACGGTCAAGGCGCGGGTGGAGAAGGAGACCGAGCACAAGATCCGCTTCATCGAGGCCTATGGCGGCACCGTCGCCGGGCCGTTCGACGTGCTCGAATCGGTCGAGAAGGGGGTGTTCGACATCGGCCTCTGGTGCGCCTGCTTCGAGCCCACCAAGGCGGTGCATTTCGCGTTCCACTATTTCGTGCCCTTCGTCACCGACGACCCCGTGCTGCAGGACAAGATCACGCGGAAGACCTACAAGCAGTTCCCGAAATGGACCGAGTCGCTGCACAAGTTTAACCAGAAGTGGCTCGGCGCCGGCACGTTCTCGTCCTACGGGCTCGGCACCAAGTTCAAATGGTCCAAGATGGCCGACCTCAAGGGCCACAAGATCGCGGGCGCCGGCCCCAACCTGCCGTGGCTCAAGCTGTCCGGGGCGACCGCCGTCCAGACCAGCCTGAACGAGGCCTACAACTCGCTCCAGTCGGGGGTCTACGAGGGGCTGGTGATCTTCCCGACCGCCTGGCTCGGCTTCAAGCTCAACGAGCCCGCCAAGGTCTTCACCGTGGTCGGCTGGGGGTCCACGTCGCTCTACCAGATGACGATGAACCTCGACAGCTACAACGAGTTGCCGCCTGCGGTGCGGAAGATCATCGACGAGGAGTCCGAGATCTGGATGGACAAGTCGGCCGAGGAGTCCTCGAAGCGCTTCGATGCCTCGCTCAAGAAGCTCAAGGAGACCGGCAGCACGATCCAGTACCTGCCGTTCGAGGAGCGCGCCAAGATGGCCGCGGCGCTCGGCGACTGGCCGAAGCAGAACGCCAAGAAGTTCGACGGCCAGGGCCTGCCCGGCACCGCGCTGATGAAGGCGTATCTCAAGAACGCCGAAGCCGCGGGCATCAAGCTGCCGCACAAGTACGATCTCGACTAGGGCGGCTTGCGACGTAGTCCAACCGTCCCCGCCCGCGCGGCGGGGACGGCCGCGTTCGTACGCAGACAAACCGGGGAGCGCAGCATGATAAGGGCGGCGGTCGTCGGCCTCGGCTGGTGGGGCCAGCGGATCTGGAGCTCGCTTCAGGGGAGCGAGCGGATCGAGGTCGTGCGGGGCATGGATGTGACCTTCGACCACTTGGGAGAATTCGCGGAGCGGTCGGGACTTTCGCTCACCGGCAGCTACGACGAAGTGCTGGGAGATTCGTCTGTCGACGCGGTGATCCTCACCACCCCGCACGGGCTGCACGAGGAGCAGGTGGTCGCCGCCGCCGGGGCGGGCAAGAAGATCTTCTGTGAAAAGCCGCTGGCGCTCAACGGCGCCTCGGCCCGCCGCATGATGGAGGCGTGCGCCGCGCGCGGCATCCTGCTCGGCATCGGCCATGAGCGGCGCTACGAGCCGGCGATGATCGAAGTCAAGCGCATGGTCGACGACGGCGAGATCGGGACGCTGCGCCATCTCGAGGTCAACTGGTCGTACAGCCTGGTGGCCGGGGCCGCGACGGCGGCCTGGCGTCAGGACCCGGTTCAGGCGCCGGCGGGGCTGATGACCGCGGTCGGCGTCCACATGACCGATTACCTGCAAAGCATCGCCGGGCCGGTCGCCCGGCTCAACGCGACGCTCAGGCGGCACCGCGAGGACCGGCCGTCCGACGCGACGCTCTCGGTCCAGTTCGACTTCGCCTCGGGCGCCACCGGCTATATGTGCAATATCGGCCCGACGCCCTACTACCAGCGCATAACGCTGTTCGGCGACGAGGGCTGGGTCGAGCATACCGAGACCGCCCACATCCAGGACCCCGATCCCGCGCTCGTCACCTGGCGGGGGCAGGACGAGGAGATCTGGTCGCGGACCTTCGAGCCCATCGACCAGGTGCGCGCCAATCTCGAAGCCTGGGCCGCCGCGGTCGAGGACGGCGCGGCGTACAAGTTCACCGACGCGCAGAAGGTCCACAATGTCGAGATCCTCGAAGCGATCGTGAGATCGACCGAGTCCGGGCGGACCGAGGCGGTGGGGTAGGGCGGGCCGCCAATCGTCATTTCGACCGAGCGGAGCGAGCGGAGAAATCTCGCGCCAAGGGGGCGGAAGATTTCTCCGCTGCGCCGTGCTTCGCACGGCTCCGGTCGAAATGACGAAAGGGCCGCGCGGCTATCGGGTCAGGAAGGTCGCGGTCACCGGCCAGATCCAGATCACCACCATGACGATGAGCATCAGGATCCAGTAGGGGATCGAGCCGCCGAAGATCTCCTTCAGCGTGACCGACGGGTCGGGCACCGCCCCCTTGACGGTGTAGACCAGGAGGCCGAAGGGCGGCGTCAGGAGCCCGGCCTCGATGGCGAGGATCCCGAAGATCGCGAATGCGTAGGTGTTCCAGCCGCCGGCCTCGGCGAGCGGCCAGAAGATCGGCACGGTGAGCAGGATGATCGAGATCGAATCGATCAGCGTTCCCATGGCGAGCCAGATCAGGATCATCAGGACGGTGACGCCGAACGGGCCGAGCCCGAGCCCGTCGATGGTGTCCTGGATCACCCCGATGATGCCGCCCAGCGCCAGGAACTTGGCGTACATCGACGCGGTCATCAGAAGGAACAGGATGGGCGCGATGGTCTTGCCCGAATCGATGATCGCCTCGCGATAGTCGCGCCATCCGAGCTTCTTTATCGCGGAAAACAGCAGCGCCCCGCCGCAACCGACGGCGGCCGACTCCGACGGGGTGAAGAGCCCGGCGAACAACCCGCCCAGGACCAGCAGGATCAGCACGATCACGCCGAGCCCGCTGACGATCTCCGCCGCCCTGGGCGGTTCGTCGTCCAGCGCCTCCATGCTGGGCGCCGCCTCGGGTCTGAGCTTCGCGTAGCCCGCGCAGTAGAGCCCCATCAGCGCGGCGAGGATCACGCCGGGAATGAAGCCCGCGAGGAACAGCTTGCCGATCGACTCCTCGATCACGATGCCCCAGACGATCAGCAGCACGCTGGGCGGGATCAGCATGCCGAGGCTGGACGATCCGGCGATCGCGCCCAGCGCGTAGGACCGGTTGTAGCCGAAGCGCCGCATTTCCGGATACGAGATGCGCGAGAACGCCATCGCGGACGCGATGCTGACCCCGGTGACGGCCGAGAACACGGCGTTGCCGAACACGGTCGCCACCGCGAGCCTGCCCGGCAGGGCGCGCAGGAAATAGTTGCAGATCTTGTACAGATCCCCCGCCATGCCGGATCTCGACATGAACTCGCCCATCAGCACGAAGAGCGGGATGGCGGCGAAGACCGAGTTGCGCAGCACCGCGTAGGCCGCCTGGTTGGCGAGCTCCATGGCGATGCCGAGGTCGTCGAACAGCAGGTAGGTGCCGCCGAGCGAGACCATCCCGAGCACGATGCCGATATGGAGCCCGGCGACGACGAGGCCGATCAGCGCGACCAGGATGACGACGAGGACGACTTCGGGCTCCAAGACACTCTCCCCCGGACCGCGCGCTCAGCCGCGTTCCGCTTCCGCCTTCCCGGTGACCGTGACGTAGAACAGCTGCAGATAGATCAGCGCGCAGATCGCGCTGAACAGGATGATCAGCGTGCGGACCGGGTAGATCGGCACCTCGAACGCGCCGGCGCCCTCGATCTCCAGCAGCTCCCAGCTCACGATCGTCGCGTGCCAGCCGCCGAAGATGATGGCGAGGAAGAGCGCGACGCCGAGCAGGTAGGAGGCGCAGTCGATCGTCCGCTGCGAAATTCTGCTGACCGCGTAATAGACGATAGTGGTGCGCAGCATCGCGCCGCGCTTGATGGTCGACGGCAGTTCGAGGAACAGGATGCCGACGATCGAGTTGCCGACGATCTCGTGCGTGCCGAGGAACGGCGTGTCGAACAGCTCGCGGCCGACGATGTCGTAGAGGAAGATCGCGGCGAGAAGCAGGATCCAGAACGCCGAGATCGTGCTCAGCGTCTCCGTCGCGCGCGTGACGAAGTCCTGCCTGCCCGGGGGCGCCGCCATGTCCGGATCGCTCACCATTGCGCGGGACACACTAGAGGGATGCGTTCGACCGCACAAATTTCTTCCCCCAGCGGCCGCCCACGCGCCATGATAGGGGAAACCGGTGCAGACAGATGGAGGAGGGAGATGGCGACTTCGATCTATACCCCGAGCAAGGAGGAGTTCGACAGCCGGATCGGCCGGTTCGAGGACCTCAAGCCGATGTCGACCGCGGGCGAGATCGGCTGGGTCGGGCAGGATGCCATGGACATCATCTTCGCCCGCAAGCTGATGCCGGTGATCCTCGACGACGACACCAAGAACCCGTTCGGCAACGACGCGCCGATCTTCGGCGCCGCCGGGTCGACCATGTTCGTCTCGATCATGCCGCCGGGCCAGGGCCCGTGCCTGCACTCGCACAACACCACCTTCGAGACCTTCATCGTCCTCCAGGGCGAGATCGAGTATTACGTCGGCGAACCGGTCGAGCACCGGGCGCGGCTCGGCAAGTGGGACACGTTCTCCTGTCCGCCCGGCGTCTATCGCGGTTTCCACAATGTCGGCGACATCGACGCGGTGCAGCTCACCGTGATCACCGGGCTCGGCGAGGACCGCGACGACGTCTCGATGCCCGATTCGATCGCGCGCCAGATCGAGGACGCCCACGGCGAGAAAGTGCTGGAGGCGATCCAGGGCGTGTTCCACTTCGATCCGCCGGCGGCCCGGCCATGACCGAAGACCGCTGGATTCTCGACCGCCCCAACTCCTATATCGGCCGCAGCGTGCCGCGGCCCGACGCGCGGCGCCTGACGCACGGGCGGGGCACGTTCGTCGACGACATCGTGCTGCCGCGGATGGTGCATGCCGCCTTCGTGCGAAGCCCGCACGCCCATGCCCGGATCGTCTCCATCGACACCGAAGCGGCGGCCGCCGCGCCCGGCGTGGTGGCGGTGGTGACGGGCGAGGACCTCGCGCGCATCCACGATCCGTGGGTGGGCGTGCTGACCCATCTCGAAGGGCTCAAGTCGGCGCCCCAGCACGCGCTTCCCGTCGACGTCGCGCGCTGGCAGGGCGAGGCGGTGGTCGCCGTCGTCGCCGAACGGCGGGAGCAGGCCGAGGACGCGGCCGAGCTGGTCGGGATCGAATGGGAAGAACTTCCCGCGGCGACCGACATGGAGACCGCGCTCGATCCCGAAACGCCGGTCATCCATGCCGAGCTCGGCGACAACCTCGCCTGGCAGCGGGAGTACGCGGCGGGCGACGTCGATGCCGCCTGCGAAGAGGCCGACGCGGTGGTCGAGGAGACCTACCATTTCGGCCGCCATACCGGCGTGACGCTGGAACCGCGCGGCCTGGTCGCCGATTTCGACCCGTCGACCCGCAACCTGACGGTCCACCACTCGACCCAGTCGCCGCACATGATGCAGGGCATCTTCGCGCTCCATTTCGGGCTCGAGGAGCACCGGGTGCGGGTGGTCGCCAGGGATGTCGGCGGCTCGTTCGGGATCAAGGTCCACACCTATGCCGACGAGATGGCGACGGTGGGGCTCGCGATCGCGCTCAAGCGGCCGGTCAAGTTCGTCGCCGACCGGCTGGAATCGTTCCTCTCCGACATTCACGCCCGCGACCACCGCATCGACGCGAAGATCGCGATGGCCAGGGACGGGCGCATCCTGGCGATGGAGATCGACGACCTGACCGGCGTCGGCCCGTATTCGATGTATCCCAGGACCAGCGCCATCGAGGCCAACCAGATCGTCAACATGATCGGCGGGCCCTACGCGTTCGACAATTACCGGGCGCGCGCCCGCGTGGTGTTCATGAACAAGAACATGATGTGCCAGTACCGCGCGGTCGGGCATCCGATCATGTGCGCGGTGACCGAGGGGCTGGTCGATTCGGGTGCGCGGGCGGTCGGCATGGACCCGGCCGAGGTGCGCCGGATCAACGTGCATGCCGACGACGCGTATCCCAAGAAGTCGGCCCAGGGGATGAACTTCGAGAAGCTCTCCCACCAGGAGAGCCTGAAGAAGATCCTGGAGATGATGGACTACGACGCGCTTTGCGCCGAGCGCGACCGGCTGCGCGGCGACGGGGTCTGGCGCGGGATCGGGCTCGCGAGCTTCATCGAGGTCACCAACCCGTCGGCGATGTTCTACGGCATCGGCGGCGCCCGCATCTCGGCCCAGGACGGGGCGACGATCCGCCTCGATGCGCGCGGCAACGTCTTCGTCTCGACCGGCGCCACCGAGCAGGGCCAGGGCATGGAGACCGTCGCCGCCCAGGTCGCGGCGACCGCGATGGGGGTTCCCATAGAACGGGTCAGGGTGATCTCGGGCGATACCGAGCACACGCCCTATGGCGGCGGCACCTGGGCGTCGCGCGCGGCCGGGATCGGCGGCGAGGCGATCGCCCAGTCGGGGAAGGCGCTCAGGGCGCAGATCCTCGACGTGGCCGGCGTCATGCTGCAGGCCGAGTCCGACAGCCTCGACATCCGGAACGGCGTCGTGGTCGACCGCGACACCGGGACGGAGCGCATCGGCCTCGATGAGATCGGCCGCATCTGCTATTTCCGCCCCGACACCCTGCCGCAGGATTTCCAGGCCGAGCTGGTCGCGACCCGCCACTACGTGCCCAAGGACTATCCGTTCGCCTTCACCAACGGGGTGCAGGGCGCCTATGTCGAGATCGACGCGGAGACCGGGTTCCTGACGCTGCTGAACCACTGGTGCGTCGAGGATTGCGGCACGGTCATCAACCCGCAGATGGTGGACGAGCAGATCCGCGGCGGCATCGTGCAGGGGCTCGGCGGCGCGCTCTGGGAGCACTGCGTCTACGACGATGCGGGCCAGCTCCTGAACGGGACCATGGCGGACTATCTGGTGCCGCAGTCGAACGAGCTCTGCGACATCGAGTGCGCCCACGTGGTCTCGATGACCGGCTCGTCCGAGCTCGGCGCCAAGGGGGCGGGCGAGGCCGGCACCTGCGGCGCGCCGGCGGTGACGATGAACGCGATCAACGACGCGCTCTCGCCCTTCGGCGCCAGCGTCACCGCGATGCCGTTCACCCCCGGGAGGATCCTCGACGCGATCGCCGCCGGGCGGGGGTGAGGCGGGGGGTTTTGCCCGAACGCACCCCCGCGAAGTAGCGGCATGGCCCATATCGCGATGCTGATCCCGAGCCTCGGCGGCGGCGGCGCGGAGCGTACGGTGCTGAGGACCGCGGGCGGGCTGCTCGGGCGCGGGCACCGGGTGGACATCGTGGCGTTCGAACCCACGGTCGCCTATCCCGGGGAGGTGCCCGGCGAGGCGCGGCTGATCGTGCTGTGCGGGCACGGCGAATGGCGCCGGAGAAGGCGGACCGGAATGCCGGACCGCGCGCTCTGGCGGCCGGAGCGCGCCCCGATCCGGAGCCTGGTCTCGCTCGTCGCCGGCCTGGTTCGCGAGTTTTCCACGGCCGGCGTCGATCTGCTGCGCCGCGCCGCGCTCTCTCGCGCGCTCCGTTTCGTCCGGTACCTGGAGCGCGAGCGCCCGGATGTCGTGTTCGCCAACCTGCCGCAGGCGGAATACGCCGCGTTGCTTGCCGCGCGCCTGCTGCCGCGGGCCCCGCCGATCGTGCCCGTGATGCGCAATACCGCGGAGCCGAACGGCAGGCATGCGAGGCGGCGGCGGTTGCTGCTGCCGGCATCCGCGCGAATCGTGGCGGTTTCCCGGGGCGTCGCCGACAGCGTTTCGGCCCTCGCCGGCGTCGGGCGGGACAGGATCGACGTGATCTACAACCCGGCGGTGACGGCGAAGGCGCTCCGGTGCGCGGGAACGGCGCCGGATCATCCATGGTTCCGGGACGACGGCCCGCCGGTCGTGCTCGGGGTCGGGCGCCTCGCGCCGCAAAAGGACTTTCCGACCCTGATCGAGGCCTTCCGCCGCGTGCTGGCGGAACGCCCGTGCCGGCTGCTGATCCTGGGCGAGGGTCCGCTGCGCGAAGAGTTGGAGAACCTGGTGAGCTCGCTCGGGCTGGAGGATCGCGTGTCGATGCCCGGCTGGGCGGATGACCCCTACGCCTTCATGTCCCGCGCCCGGCTGTTCGTGCTTTCGTCCCGGCACGAAGGATTTCCGGGCGTGCTGGTGGAGGCGCTCGCCTGCGGCTGCCCGTCGGTCTCGACCGATTGCCCGGCCGGCCCGTCGGAAATCCTGGAGGATGCGGGCCTGCTCGCCCCGGTGGGCGATCCGGAAGCGCTTGCGGCGGCCATGCTGCGGGCGCTGGCCCGGCCCGCGGACCCGGCGGCGCAGCGGGCCATATCGGGCCGGTTCTCCCTGGAAAGGGCGGTGGAGGGGTACGACGGGCTGGTTCGCGGGCTCGCGAATGGTGGGGGTGAAGACGGTCAGAAATAATCAAGGCGTAAGATACGGCGGGGCCGAAGTGAGAACCGGGACCGTCAAAGCCGTCAAAACTACTCCCGCTTGCGGCGTCAGCCGAGACTCTTGCCTGCCTTTTCCATCCGCCGTTTTGCCTTCAGGACCGGATCGGTTTCCGGGGCAAGCTTCCAGCGCGTCCTTTCCAGCCGTTTTCGTATGGAAAAATTCAGTCTTTCGACAGGACCCGACGGCGCGGTCCGATCTCGTGTACGCTGCTCCCATCCAATGTGCCGTGTCGCGGGTTCGCCAAGATAGGCGGTAAGATAACCGAGTGCCCGATAACAATCGGATACTTGGGCTTCATTGCATCCGACCCGCAACTCGGAATAAGGACCGACAATCCGGTAGTCGCTCATGCGCCGCAATCCCGGATTGAAGGACAATCCCGCCCAGGTCGGTTTAACAGCGGGATTTACGATATAGTATTGTATTCCGGAGAAACAGTAGGGTTGTGGATAAAACCTGTTTTTCTCCAGATCCCTGCGATCTCTGACAGACACCATTGAAAGGTGGGAAAATTCTTTCAATATGATGAACGATTTTTCGATAAAACCGCTCGAAAAAAACTCCCAGTCGTCTTCACAATGGAATATCCATTCGGTATCTATCATGGAATACAGACGGTCGATACTCCTAATTTGTCCTACAGGCGGATCGTTTACGATGAAATCGATTTTTCCGTATTGACCGGTAAAATTTCGAATTACGTCTTCGACGCCAAGGTCTCCGCTGTCCTCCGAGATAATAATTCGCTCTAGCGGTCCGTCCAGGCGGGGTAGGAGCGATCCTAACGTACGCTCCAGAAGATCGAAACGACCGCAGCTTGTCAGGGCCACGGTGTACGGCTCGCTCTGTGAGTCTTTAACCATGAGATTTCTCGTGCAGATGCGGCAGGGGGCCGTCGCGGGACCCAAAGGTGACAATCCTGCCCCGTTCGCGGGACCGCACCGTGAAACCGGAGTCTCGCAACAGCGCCTCACAAGCGGCCGTCGTTGTCTTTCCGCGGCGTTCCGGGCCGGTATCGATGGCGATGCGCGCCGTCCGCCGAAGTAGATTCCTGCCGCCTTCGAGCACTTCCGGTTCCGCACCTTCCGCTTCACATTTGAGGAAAGCGACCGCTTGCAGTTCGTGATCGTCCGCGATTCGGTCGAGCGTGGTAGCATTGCGGCGTATTGTATCCGCGGTAATTTTCGGTTCGTCCGGGCCGAAGATCGAGCTATCCGCCTGCGGAGCCGCGAGGCTGAAGGTCAACTCTTCATCGGTCTTCCACATCAGCGCATCGATAACGGTCGCTGTCGTCCAGACCGCTAGGTTCCGTTGCAGACAGGCAAGAGCGTCCGGGTCGGGCTCTACAGCGTAAACAGCGCGTCCTTCGTTCAGCGCCAAAAGAGAAAATTCACCGACATAGGCGCCAATATCGAGAACGGGACCGGGTGGCGGCTGGAGCGCGGTGAACATATACGCGCGATCCAAATTGCGTAGGCGACCGGACAGGCCTCTCTTGTATAACCGCCATCTCGCCGGATGGACGTTGAACACCGCACCGTCCGGTGCCGAAATTTGGCAATAGCCATCCGCTTCGTGCAACTTCAGCGAGACCCGCCCTTGATATCCGACCGCAGCATAGAATTGATGTCGAGCGAATTTGAACCGCTCCGCCAATTGCAATCCTCTTGCATTTTTGTACGCACTCATGTATTTCCCGCGTCCTGGGTGCGACGTTCCCGAAAACTCCATCATATATATACCGCATTTCCCATCAGGAGTCTCCCGGATGTCGTGTGGTGGAAAGTACCGGAAGCCGTTGTCGCGCGGATGCGGGCGGAACGGCCGGTCGACCGATGTAGTCGTGGATTCGATTGCAACCCGTCGAGACGGATAGGTCGGAAGAATGGCCGGATACGCTGTTTCTGTCCTTACTCCCACGTATAACCGGGCAGATGTGCTGGGTCGCGTCTATGATAGCCTTATCCGGCAAAAGACAAGGGATTTCGAATGGGTAGTAATCGACGATGGCTCCACTGACGGCACGCCCGAGCTGCTCGCTCGCTGGCAGGCAGAAGCGGATTTTCCAATCGTCTGGTTTCGGTACGCGAATAATCGTGGACAAATCCCAGCAACAAACGAAGGAAGAAAAATCGTTAACGGGGAGTACACGCTCAAGTTGGACAGCGATGACGCCTTGGTCGATGATGCGATGAAGACGATTGCCGAATGGCGGGCCAGGACGGGCGTCGATGCGATGGAGAAAGTCTGTGGTCTAGCGTTCAGGTGTGTCGACGAAAATGGAAATCTTGTGGGGACGCTGCGAGGCGGAGAACGGCATTTTCCGGAAGAAACGCTGATTGCATCGACGCGGGAGGCACGTTACCGGCTCGGGATAGATTTTGATTATTTAATTGTTTGTAAGACAGCTATATACCGGACGTTGAGTTTCGGAGAGTTTGATAATTCCGAGAATCTTCCCCCCATCATAGGCGCGAACCGTATTTCAAACCTCTACCGAATAGTATACGTGGACCAGCCAATTCGCGTATACTACAGGAATGACGGTATCGAAAGGTTATCTGACAAAAAAACAAAGGAAGTCAAATGGCCGCGCGGGAATTATCTGCGGGCGCTGGCCATGTTGAATGAAGATATGGATTATTTTTGGGGATCTCCGAAAAAGTTCCTTAATGCTGCTAGGAAAATCACTCGGTTAGGATTGCATATCGGGCGGTCGCCATGCCTCCAGTTCAAGGATCTTTCTCACCCGCGCGCCCGTTTTCTGTGGATGACGGGAATTGTTGGCGGACTCTTCGGCTATTTCAGAGACCGCTTACGCGGCATAGGAGCACCGAAGGCTGATCGCGACCTGTCGGCGTGGGGACCCGCTGCACCGCCGGAGAAGGCAAAGCTTCACGCGGCACCTGAGCGCGCAAGCATGTAGCGGCGCACTCTGTATCCGGTAGTCAGGGTCGTTCAACGAGTTTCCGCTCCCACACGAGCGATGTCCTAACGATCTGATCCAGATCGTCGAATCTCGGCATCCACCCCAGCGCCTCCCGGATACGCGACGCATCCGCCACCAGGCGCGGCGGATCGCCCGGTCGGCGGGGCGCTTCGCGCGCGTCGATCGCCACGCCCGCCGCTCTCTCCACAGCCGCGATCACCTCGCGGACGCTGTATCCCCGGCCGTAGCCGCAGTTGAACGTGTCCGAGTCCGCCCCTTCCTCCAGCGAACGGAGGGCGAGGATGTGGGCGTCGGCGAGGTCTTCGACGTGGATGTAATCGCGGACGCAGGTGCCGTCCGCCGTGGGGTAGTCGGTGCCGTGGATCGGCATATGGCCGCGCCTGCCGAGCGCCGTCTCGCAGGCGACCTTGACCAGCAGGGTCGCGTTCTTCGTGGACTGCCCGATGCGTCCCCGCGGGTCCGCGCCGGCGACGTTGAAATAGCGCAGGATCGTGTGGCGCATGCCGGTCGCGGCGGAGACGTCGCGCAGCATCCGCTCCGTCATCGACTTCGACGCGCCGTAGGGGTTGACCGGATCGGCCGGCGTCCGCTCCGTCACCCGGTCGACGTCCGGCGCGCCGTAGACCGCCGCCGACGAGGAAAAGATGAAGCGCTCCACGCCCTCGGCGACGCAGCACTCGATCAACGCGCGGGACGCGCCCGTGTTGTTCCGGTAATAGCGCAGCGGATCGGCGACCGATTCCGCGACCGAGGTGTGCGCGGCGAGGTGGACGACCGATTTCACACGGAAGCGCCGCAACACGTTGCGCACGAGGTCCCGGTCGGCGATGTCGCCCACCGCCAGCTCGCCGTGCAGGACGGCCTCGCGGAACCCGGTCTCCAGGGTATCGAGCGCCACCGTCCGGCGGCCGCATTCGTGCAGCTGCCGGACGACATGGCTGCCGATATAGCCGGCGCCGCCGGTGACGAGGATATGGCTATCCAAGCCGGTCGCTCCTGCTCGCTGTCGCACGCGTTCCGGTCAGCGGGGCGGAGAGGGGTCCCGGCGCGTCCCCGGCTTCGCCTCCGCACGCGGCGCGATTTCCAGTTCCCGCAAACCATAGGGCGGTTTCGATGTCAGTTTCAGCTTGAGCCAGCGCAGGTGGCACCTCATCCGCAGCGCCAGGCCGTGCGTCGCGACGGCGTGGATTTCGGTTTGAATCAGGCGGTTTCTGCGCAGGCGCGACCTGCGATGCCTCGTTCGGCCGGCCGCGGCGACCGACGACGCTTCGCCGCGCGCGTAGCGGACCGGGCCGGGCTCGACGCCGTATGTCGTGAAATTGCCGAACATGGACGGATGCTGGAAATGCGCATCCAGAGGATGGGTTCTCTCGCGAGGTCTCGTAAAGGACGATGCGAACCGCCGGTTTATCATGTAGCCGACCGTCGAGAAGGGCAGCCGACTGTATGAATATATCCCGAATCCGTGCGGCAGGGCGGCCACCCGAACGACCGGATACCTGAGCTGGGTCGAGAACCGCACGATGTCCCAATCGCCCGGCAGGCTGTCCGGCAGCACCTTGAGCAGGTCCGCGAAGTGCGGCGAAAGGAAAGCGTCGTCTTCCAGGATCACGCGGACCCGGTCTTCGGAGGCCAGCATGTCGGCCATGACCTGCAGGTGGCTCGCGTAGCAGCCGACTTCCCCGGCGCCTATCCTCGTGTCCTCGAACTGCGCCTTCCACGGGTCCGGGATATCCCGCCCGCGGAAGGCGCCGAAGCGGGTGAACGGCAGCCCCTGCTCCCGCAGCTGGCGGGAGATGCGGTCCATCCGCCCGGTGTCCTCGTCGAGGTTGATGACGTATATCGGCAGCCCGGTCATGCCGCGCGACCGTCTCGCGGCCGCCCTTGCTGCCCGCTCAGAAATTGTCCTTGCGGGTGCGGACCTCGGCGAAGATTTCGACGGGGGTCCTGCCTTCCATGCCGAGCGCCGCGGCGAAGGCGGGCACGTCGGCGCGGAGGAAGGGGTTGGTCCGCCGTTCGAGGCCGAGCTCCGACGGCACGGTGCGCTGCCCGGCCGCCCGCTTGCGGTCGATCTCGGCGGCGTAGGCGGCGAGATCCGCGTTGTCCGGCTCGACGGTGACCGCGAACCGCGCGTTCGACTGGGTGTATTCGTGCGCGCAATAGACCATCGTCTCGTCGGGCAGCGGCTTGAACTTGGAGATCGAGTTCCACATCTGCTCGTGGGTGCCTTCGAACACCCGCCCGCAGCCGAGCGCGAACAGCGTGTCGCCGCAGAACAGCGCCCTCGACTCCGGGAACCAATAGGCGATATGCCCCCGCGTGTGCCCCGGCACGTCGAACACTGCGGCCTCCGCCTCGTATAGCCTGTAGGTGTCGCCGTCGCCCACCTCGACGTCGATCCCGGGGATCCGGTCGCGGTCGGCGCGCGGGCCGACGACGGTGCAGCCGGTGCGCTCCTTGATCTCCGGCACGCCGCCGATATGGTCGTTGTGGTGGTGGGTCGCCAGCACATGCGTCAGGTTCCAGCCGAGCGCGTCCAGCGCGTCGAACACCGGCTGGGCGTCCGACGGATCGACGACCGCGGCCTGCCCGCTCGAGGATTCGCGGACCAGATATACGTAGTTGTCCACCCGCGTCGGGATCTGATGGATTTCGAGCGTCGACATCGCCGCGCATTCTCCCGCTGTCGTGACCGTCCGGCCGGCGCAACCTAGCAAGAAGGGGCGCGTCGTTCCATCCGTGTTGGAGCGTATCCGCTCTTGTTCGCAGCATTCCCCGGTTTGCCCCCGGGAGGGAACGGGTGGCGGTGCTTCCAACCGAATCGGACAGGCTCTAGGCTGACGCGATGTGGTCCGACGTGGTCGAGTTGCGGAACTTCTACCGGTCCCGGATCGGCGGCACCGCGCATCGGACGATCCGCGACCATGTCCGCGCCTGTTGGGAGGACGTGACCGGCATGAACGTGCTCGGGATCGGCTATCCCACGCCCTATCTCGGCCAGTTCCGCAGCGAGGCCCAGAGGGTGCTCGCCGTGATGCCGGCGCGCCAGGGAGTCATCCGGTGGCCCGCGGAAGGCGCCAACCTCGCGGCGCTCGCCGACGAGGCGGAACTGCCGCTGCCCGACCTCTCGATCGACCGGGTGCTCCTCGTTCACGCCCTCGAATCGGCGGAACAGCTCAGGCCGATGCTGCGCGAAGTCTGGCGGGTCATGGCGGACGGCGGGAGGATGATCGCGGTCGTCCCCAACCGGACCGGGATCTGGGCGAGGCTCGACCGCACGCCGTTCGGCCACGGCCATCCCTACTCGCAGTCGCAGCTGTCCCGGCTGCTGAGGGACGCGATGTTCAACCCGGCCGCCGCGCGCTACGGCCTGTTTGTGCCGCCGAGCCGCCGGCGGGTTCTGCACGCGGCGGCGCCGGCGTGGGAGCGTATCGGCGGACGCTGGTTCCCCCGCCTGGGGGGCGTGCTCATCGTGGAGGCGACCAAGCTGATCTACGCCGCGACGCCGGCCGCCGCGTCAGGGCGCAGGCGCGTGCTCGCGCCGCAGCAGGAAAATCCCCTGCCGGCTCCTTAGATTGGCGAACGGGCCGATCCGGGCGATCGCCCTGGCGCGTCCGCTGAGGTCGAGCGAGACCGCGCGCTCCGCCACCACGTCGAGATCCTGGCAGAGCTCCTGAAAATCCCTGATGGTGCAGAGATGGATGTTCTCGGTGTCGTACCAGCGCTCCGCGGCGCCGCCGATCACCGGCATCCGCCCTTCCCATACCAGCCGCCAGCGAATGCCGAGCTGGCCGAAATTGGTGAAGGAGACGACGACCCGAGTCGCGATGCGGAGAAGCTGTCCGAGGAGCTCGCGAGGCGCCCGTGTCGCCTGGAGGGTCTGGCTCAGCACCGCGTAGTCGAACGCGCCGGGCGGGTAGTCGGCGAGGTCCTTGTCGGCGTCGCCCTGGATCACCGACAGGCCGCGGCTGACGCAGGAATTCACCCCGGCCTGGCTGAGCTCGATTCCGCGCGCGTCCACCTCCTTGAAATTGACCAGGTGGTAAAGCAGCGCGCCGTCGCCGCAGCCGATGTCGAGCACCCGCGAGCCCGGCTCGATCATGTCCGCGATGATCTGCAAGTCGCGGCGGATCGCCGGCGCAGGGGCGCCGTCCGGCGCCGCCCTCCGGTTCATGGTGCCGCGAGGCCCCGGTGCTGTCCCGCGCCGTCGAGAAACCCCCGCAGCGTGGTCGCGAACTCGGGCTCGTCGAGCAGGAAGGCGTCGTGCCCCTTGTCGGTCTCCACCTCCACGAAGCTGACATTGGCGGCAACCGCGTTGAGCGCCCTCACCACCTCGCGGCTCTCGTTCGTCGGGAACAGCCAGTCGCTGGTGAAGGAGAACAGGCAGAACCTCACCGACGTGCCCGCGAACGCCCGGGCGAGCACGCCGTCATGTTCCGAGGCGATATCGAAATAGTCCATCGCGCGGGTGATGTAGAGGTAGGAATTGGCGTCGAAGCGCTCGACGAAGCTGCTGCCCTGGTGGCGCAGATAGCTCTCGACCTGGAAGTCGGCGTCGAAGCCGAAGCTCAACGCGTCGCGGCCCTGCAGCCGGCGGCCGAACTTCCGGTGCAACGCCGAATCGGAGAGATAGGTGATATGCGCCGCCATGCGCGCCACGGCGAGTCCGCGGGTCGGGACGCTCCCCTGGCGCAGGTAATCGCCATGACACCAGTCCGGGTCGGCCATGATCGCCTGGCGTCCGACCTCGTTGAACGCGATGTTCTGCGACGAATGGCGGGCCGCGGCCGCGATCGGGACCGCCGCGAACACCCGTTCGGGATAGCGCACCGCCCATTCGAGCACCTGCATTCCGCCCATCGAGCCGCCGATGACGCAGAACAGCTGCTCGATCCCGAGACGGTCGAGCAGAAGCGCCTGCAGGTTGACCATGTCGCTGACGGTGATCACCGGGAAGTCCAGCCCGTAGGGCTCTCCGGTCGCCGGGTCGGGAGAGGTGGGCCCGGCGGTGCCCATGCAGCCGCCCAGCACGTTCGAACAAATGACGAAATAGCGCTCGGTATCGAGAACCTTGCCGGGTCCGACGAGAAGATCCCACCAGCCGGGCTTGCCGGTGACGGGGTGGGTCTCGGCCACGAACTGGTCGCCGGTCAGGGCGTGGCAGACCAGGATCGCGTTGGAGCGTTCGGGATTCAGCGTGCCGTAGGTGCGATAGGCGACGGTGACCGGTCCCAGCTCGACGCCGCAATCGAGGCGCAGCGGCTCTTCGGTCGCGAGGCGTACATGGTTGCCCGGAATTTCCGCCTGCATGAGCGACGTCCGGCGATTGATCGGTACGGGCTCCATAATCTTCGACCGGGTCCGATTTCCCTGAGGTTCCGCCTGTCGCCGCGATGCGGCCCCGCGAATCGTCGCGCGACGGCCGGCCCGATTGTAACCGATGCGGGGGGTCGTTATAAGTCGCAGCCGCCCGGAGGCAAGAGCGTTCGGCGAACGCCGCGCGCCGATCCGGGTGCGCCGGCTAGCAACGGGACCGAAATGGATCGTTCCGAGAAGTCGCTGGAGGAAGTCCGGAAGCGCATCGATTCGATCGACGACCGGCTGCACGACCTGCTGAAGGAACGTGCCGCGCTGGTGCGCGCCGTCGACGACGCCAAGGCGACGTCCGGCGGACCGACTTACCGGCCCGGCCGGGAGGCGGACATACTGCGCCGGCTGGCGGACCGGCACGACGGCGAGTTCCCGCTCGGCCCGCTGATGCTGATCTGGCGGCAGATCATTTCGGCGAGCCTCGGGCTCCAGGAACGGTTCGTGGTCGCCGTCTATGCGGCCGAGGAATCGGACGCCTGCCAGGAAGTGGCGGAAATCCATTTCGGCGCCGCCGCGCCGGTTTCGATACGCCGGACGGCGGCCGGCGTGTTCAACGACGTGACCCGCGGCAATGCATCGGCGGGAATCCTGCCGTTCCCGGCCGAGGGCGAGGACGCGCCCTGGTGGCCGCGCCTGGTGCGGTACGGACGGGACCCCGAGGGCGGCAACGGCCCATCCATCGTCGCGCGCCTGCCTTTCGTGCCGACGCAACGGCATTCCGGCCCGTCCCATGATTCGCTGGTGATCGCGATGCAGGACCCCCATCCCTCCGCGCGGGACCGCAGCGTCGTCGTGGTGACGGTCGGCACCGAGACCAGCCGCGGCCGCGTCTTGGGCGCCCTCAAGGCGCACGGTCTGGAGCCGAAAATGACCCTGACGCATAGCGACGATGTGAACCGGGATTCCACTCTTTTCCTGGTTGAGGTCGACGGTTTCGTCGAGCGCAAAGACGAGCGGATCGCCGCCGTCGCGGAGGAGATCGGCGGCGAGGAGCCCGCGGTCGTGCAGGTATTGGGCGCCTACGCGGAACCCTTCGTTCGCAAGGACATCGACGCGCAACAGGCCGCGAACGAACAATGAGCGAGCCCACTCCCCGGCCGGGAATCCTGGAGATCGCGCCCTACGTACCCGGAGATTCCTCGATCCCGGGCAAGGCACGCACGATCAAGCTGTCGTCGAACGAAGGGGCGCTGGGGCCGAGCCCGGCGGCGATGCGCGCCCTGGCCGAAACCGCGGCCGACATTCATCGGTATCCCGACGGCGGCGCGGCGGCGCTGTGCGAGGCGATCGGACGGGCGCACGGGCTCGACCCGGCGCGCATCGTCTGCGGCGCCGGATCGGACGAGTTGATCACCTTGCTTGTGCGCGGCTATGCGGGACCGGACGATGAGGTGCTGACCCACGCCCACGCCTTCGTGATGTACCGGCTCGCCGGGCTGAGCGTGGGCGCCAGGGTGGTCGAGGCGCCGGAACGGGACCTCACCGCGGATGTCGATGCCCTTCTGGCCGCGGTCACGCCGCGGACCCGGATCGTCTTCATCGCCAACCCGAACAACCCGACCGGAACCTACGTCCCGCAGGCGGAGCTGGAGCGTCTGCGCGCGGGCCTGCCCGACGACGTGGTCCTCGTGATCGATTCGGCCTACGCCGAATACGTGACGCGCAACGACTACGCCGCCGGAGAGTCGCTGGTCGACCGCGGCCGGAACACCGTGATGACCCGGACGTTCTCCAAGATCTACGGGCTCGGCGGCGTCCGGCTCGGCTGGGCCTACTGCCCGGAGCCGATCGCCGACGTGCTGCACCGCATCCGCTCCCCCTTCAACATCAACGCCCCGGCGCAGGCGGCGGGGATCGCCGCGGTCGGGGACACCGATTTTCTCGCCCGGTCGCGCGATCACAACGCGGCCTGGCTGCCGTGGATTTCCGAGCGGATCGCGGCAGCGGGCTTTCCCGTCACGCCGAGCGTCGGCAATTTCGTGCTCGTGGAGTTCGCGGCCGAGGAAGGGCAAAACGCGGAAGCGGCGCTTGCCCATCTCGCTCGCTACGGTCTGATTCCCCGCGCGGTCGGCGGCAACCGCCTTCCCGGCCACCTGCGGATCACCGTCGGGCTGGAGGACGAGATGCGGACCCTCGTCGAGGCGATCGAGGCGTTCGCGGGCTGATCCATGTCGAGCGGGATCCTGTTTCAACGGATCGCCCTGATCGGAATCGGGCTGATCGGCTCCTCGCTGGCCCGCGTCGTCAAGCGCGACGGCCTCGCCGGCCATGTCGTCGCCTGCGCGCGCCGCGCCGAGACCCTGGCGGCGGCCGAGCGGCTCGAGATCGTCGATTCGACGACGCACGATCCGGCCGAGGCGGCGGCGGGCGCCGATCTGGTGATTATCTGCACCCCGATAGGCAGCTACGGCGAGGTCGCACGCGCGATCGCGCCCAGCCTTTCGCCCGGCGCCATCGTTTCCGACGTCGGCTCGGTCAAGCGCGCGGTGCTGGAAGCCGTCACGCCGCACCTGCCCGACGGGGTCCACTTCGTCCCCGGCCATCCGATCGCCGGGACCGAGAACACCGGTCCGGAAGCGGGGTTCGACACCCTGTTCGAGGGCCGCTGGTTCCTGATCACGCCGCCGCCGGGGACCGACGAGATCGCGATCGAACGGGTTGCCGAGCTGTGGCGCCGGGCGGGCAGCATGGTCGCCCGGATGGATGCGGCGCACCACGATCACGTGCTGGCGATCACCTCGCATATCCCGCATCTGATCGCCTATACGATCGTGGGCACGGCGACCGATCTCGAAGACCAGCTGAAGTCGGAGGTGATCAAGTACTCCGCCGCCGGTTTCCGCGATTTCACCCGGATCGCCGGCTCGGACCCGGTAATGTGGCGCGACGTCTTCCTCAACAACCGCGACGCGGTGCTGGAAATGCTGGGCCGCTTCACCGAGGATCTGACCGCGCTTCAGCGCGCCGTGCGGGTCGGGGACGGGGCGGCGCTGGAATCTCTCTTCGCCCGGACCCGCGACATCCGCCGCGGCGTCGTCGCCGCGCAGCAGCACATTCCACCCCGGCCGAGCGAGGAGGGCTAGCCGCCCCACTCGATCCGCGGCAGACGCATCACCGAAATCGGACCGAGGAAGACGCGGCGGTTCTGGAACGTGAGCGGCACCGCGACCGCGCCCGGCTGTCCCGTGCCAGCGCGCGCGAAGAGATCGAGGCCGAGCTGGATCGCGCCGGCATCGCGCCTCTTCAACCATCCCCGATCGACCAGCGAGCGAACCAGGTCGGCGTAACCCTCGATCCGGATCGTAAGCGCCGCGAGCGGCTGCAGATCGCGATCGAGCGCAACGGTACCCGATCCCTTGCCGTTCGCTTTTTGCCAGCGGAGGGACAACTCGCCGATCTCGATCGTGCCGCCGCCGTCGCGCCAGACCGCGAGCGACTGCGCGGTCGCGTCGCGCGGGAACGGCCCGATCAGCCTGGCTGTCAGCGAGGCTTCCTCGATCGCTCCGCCGCGCGCGGCGGAATCGCCCCGGCCGAATTCGATATCCCTGAGACTCGCCGCGATCGACGGGCCTGGCGGTTCCGGCCCGCGGCCGTCCTCGACCCGGGCCGTCCGATCGGGCAGGCGGATCGTTGCTTCGGCCTCCCCGAGCCCGCGCGGCAGGGCGCGGCCGGGCGCATCGATCTCGATGTCCGAAAGCTTCAGCACGACCTTCGTGGCGCGGGCGTCGGTCAGGCGGAGGATCAGGCCGGACGCGTCGCCCGCGGCGATCCGGACCGGATCCGCATCGCCGCCCCCGGTCCGGAGCCGGTGGATGCCCGCCCCGTCGAGCACGATCCGGTCGGGATTCCACGGCCGGGCCTTCGCGGCCACACGGGGTCCCCGCCAGCGCCAGCCGCCCGCGTCCTCGGGCGCGCCGATCGACGGTGTCTCGACGATCGCGGTGATCGAGGCCGGGTAGCCTTCGATCCGCACGCGATCGTAGGAGACCGTCCAGCCGCGGCCTCGCATGTCCGCGGCCCAGCCGTCGAGCTCCCCGCGGAGCCTTTCGGCGGAACTCCACCAGATCGCGCTGTAGGCGACGGCGGCGAGACCGATAAGCGCCGCCGTCCCGTATGCGGCCTTCTTCGCCATCCGCGACCCTCCGGAGCGGACTTATATGCGGCGAGGCGGCGGCGGTCGAGCGCGGGCGGCGCGGGCGCTATTGTGCCGGCATGGGCAAGTCCACGCCGCTCTGGGTGACCGTCGCGCCCGGCCTGTTCGTGCTGTGCTGGGCCTCCGGCTTCCCGGTCACGCGGCTCGGCATCGAGTTCACCGAACCCCTGACGCTGCTCGCGATACGGTCTGCGCTCAACGTGATCGTGGTGGGCGCCGCGCTTCCCTTTCTTGCCGCCGCCTGGCCGGCCACCTGGCGCGAGGCGGGCCACATCGCCGTCGCCGGGTTCCTGCTCCACTCCGCCTATCTTTCGTGCATTTTCCTCGCGCTGGGCGAGGGGGTGGCCCAGGGAACGCTCGCGCTGATGGCCGGGATGCAGCCGCTGCTCACCGCCGTCATGGTGGGCCGCGCACTCGGCGAGCGCGTAACCGCAATCCAATGGATCGGTTTCGTGCTCGGTTTCGCCGGGCTTGCCTGCGTGCTCGGCGACCGCATCGGCGTATCTTCGGGGTCGGCGCTCGGTTATGCGCTCGCCGCGCTGACGCCCGTACTGATCACCGCCGCGTCGCTCTACCAGAAGCGCTATTGCGACGGCATGGATCTCAGGACCGGCATGATTATCCAGCACGGCGCCGCTTTCCTGACCACGGGAACGCTCGCGCTCCTGGTCGAAAGCAACCGCGTGGCGCCCACCGCCGAGCTCGCCTTCGTCCTGATATGGTTGGTGGTGGTCCTGTCGATCGCCGCTTCCAACCTCTACTACATCCTGCTCAGGCGCGGCGAGGCGGCGCGCGTCTCCAGCCTGTTCTACCTTACCCCTCCGACCACGGTGGTCCTCGGCTATCTCAGCTTCGGCGAGACGTTCGGGCCGGCGGCGCTCGCCGGATTCGCGATCTCGGGCCTGGGCGTGTTTCTGGTGACCCGGCGGGGGAGGACCGGCGCGTGACCGCCCCGCGTTCGGCGCATGCGCTGTTTCTCGCCGCCGCCCCGCTGATCTTCGCGGTGACGTGGAGCACCGGGAACATCTTCACCAAGTACGGCATGCCCTATGTCGAGCCGCTCACGTTCCTTGCGCTGCGCTTCGCCTTCGGGACCCTGTTCCTGGTCGCGGTGGCCGCGGCGGTACGGGCGCCGTGGCCGTCGAGCGCGGCGGAGGCCGGGCACGTGGTCGTGGCCGGGCTCCTGCTCCATGGCGGCTATCTGTGGTCGGTCTTCGTCGCCGTCGACCAGGGGGTGGCGATCGGCACGCTCGCTCTCATCGTCGGCCTGCAACCGCTGCTGACCGCGATGATCGTGGGCCGCGCGCTGGGAGAGACCGTGCGCGCCCGCCAGTGGATCGGGCTGGTGCTGGGATTTCTCGGCGTGGTCATGGTCGTCTGGCGCAAGATCGACCTCGCCGAGGGCACGTTGTTCGGCATGGCGCTCGGCGTGACCAGCGTGCTCGCGCTCACGATCGGCACCGTCTACCAGAAGCGCTATTGCGCCGACATGGACCTTCGCTCCGGCACCGCGCTGCAGCAGGGGGTCAACGCGGTCCTGACCCTCGGGCTCGTGCTGGCGTTCGAGACGCGGGTCGTCGACTGGACCGGCGAGTTCGTCCTTTCGCTCTTCTGGCTCGTTTTCGTCCTCACCATCGGGGCCTACCACCTGCTCTACTACCTGCTCCGGCTCGGCGAGGCCTCGCGGGTGGCCAGCATGTTCTACCTGACGCCCGCGATTACCGCCGCGATGGGCTGGCTGATATTCGACGAGATACTGGGTCCGGTATCGCTGATCGGGATGGCGATCGCGGTCACCGGTTTTGTGCTGGCCTCCCGATGACGGCGAAGATCGCGTTCGACCGTCCCGGCGACGTGTGGTTCTTCGCCTACGGATCGCTGATGTGGGATCCCGGCTTCGCCTCCGTCGAGACTCGGAGCGCGCTGCTCAGGGGCTACCACCGGAAGTTCTGCGTCGATTCGACCGCCTACCGGGGAACGCCCGAGCGGCCGGGGCTCGTGCTGGGGCTCGACCGTGGAGGGGCGTGCCGGGGCGTCGCCTACCGGATCGCCGCCGGCCGGCGCGAGGCGGCCGCGCGCTATCTCGACCGGCGTGAGCTCGCCGAGGACATCTATCTGCTGCGCGGGGTCGGGCTGGAGACCGCGCAAGGCCGGTTGCGGGGCTATACCCTGGTGGTCGACCGCACCACGCCCTACTACGCGCGCGGCGTTTCCGCGGAAGAGGAGGTCCGCAGGATCGCGACCTGCCGCGGCGAGCGCGGCGCGAACGCGGATTACCTGGACGACACCATCGCGCGTCTCGAAACGCTCGGGATTCGCGATCGGGGTCTCGCCGCGCTGCGCCGCCGGGTCCGCGCGGCCGCCGGCGGATAGGGCGGCAGGGGTCGAAAGCGCAGCCTCCCGATACCGAAATACGACGCCGGGACGGATGTCGAAAACGGCCCTTGCCCGGGGGGCCGCGCATCCCCATATCGCTGCGCGCCGGACCATCCGTCCGAACGTGGGAGGGGGCCGTATGCCGTGGCTCGGATAACCGCTTTTCTTGCCGAACCGAGGTCGATGTTCGCGCCTGTCGCCGCCCTGCTGGCGGGGGTCGCGCTGTTGATGCTGGGCAACGGCCTGTTCCTGACCCTGGTGCCCTTGCGCGCCGAAATCGAGGGTTTCGGCGCCGCCTGGATCGGGGCCATCGGGGCCGCCTATTTCACCGGTTTCGTGCTGGGCTGCTATCTGGTGCCGCCGCTGGTCGCCCGAGTGGGGCATATCCGCGTCTACGCCGCGGTCGCGGCTCTCGGGGCCATCGTTCCGCTGCTGCACGCGCTGGCGTTGACCCCGTTGGCCTGGATCGTCTTCCGGGTCGTGCTCGGGCTGTGCCTTTCAGGGCTCTACATGGTGATCGAGAGCTGGCTGAACGCCGCCTCGACCCTGCGCAACCGGGGCACGGTGTTCTCGGCCTACATGGCGATCCACCTCGCCTCCGTCACCGCGGGCCAATATCTGATCCTGATCGATTCTCCGGGTAGTTCGGTGCTGTTCTCCGTCGCGGCGATCCTGTTCGCGCTCGCCGTCATCCCGGTCTGCCTGACACGCGCGCCCTCGCCGCCGGTGCCGGTCAGGGCGCGCCCGGACCTGCGCAAGCTGTGGCGGAACTCGCAGGTCGCGGTCCTGGGCTGCATGACCAACGGCATGGCAAACGGTGCGGTCTGGAGCCTGACGCCGATCTACGCCAAGAACCTCGGCCTGTCGCTGACCGGCATCGCCGTCTTCGTCAGCATCGCGATCGTGGGCGGCGCGTTCGTCCAGTATCCGCTGGGACGCCTTTCGGACCGCCTGCCGGACAGGCGCTGGCTGATCGCCGGCCTGTGCGCGGTTGCCGCCAGCGCGGGCCTGATTCTGATGTTCGGAACCGCACTGCCCCTGCCGGCGTTGTATACGGCCTACTGCCTGTTCGGGGCTGCGGCTTTCTCGGTCTACGGCTTTTCCGTCGCGCATGCCAACGACCACGCCGAACCGGGCGAATTTGTCGAGATCAGCGCGGGTCTGCTGGTAATTTTCGGGGTCGGTGCCGTCGCCGGGCCGTTGCTCGCCTCGGTGCTGATGGAGGCGCTGGGAGCCCGATACCTGTTCCTGTTCACCTGTGCGGTGCATGCCGCGGTGGCGTTGTGGGCGGTGTGGCGAACCGGACAGCGCGATGCCGTCGCTCCCGAAGACCGCGAGGACTATGTGCCGATGGTCCGGACATCGCCGAACGCATGCGCCCTGGATCCCCGCGCCGGGGACACGGCGCCCCGATAGAGGACCCGATCGGCCGCGAAGGCCTCGATGATGGTATCCTCGACCGGCGAAGGAGGCCGGAGATGAAGCTGATCAGCTACCGCCGCGCGGGCAGGGAAGGCTACGGCGTCGTCGCCGATGGCGGCATCGTCGATCTCGGCGCGCGCATCGGCGCGGAATTTCCGACCCTGCAAAGCGCGGTCGCCGGCCTCGCCTTGTCCCGGATCGAGGCGGAAGCCGGCGCGGGCGCGGATTTCGGGCTCGACGAGGTCGAGTACATGTTCCCCATCACGGCACCCGAGAAAATCCTCTGCATCGGGCGGAACTACCGCGGCTACCACGAGGTCGTGGAGGATGGACGCCCGGAATGGCCGAGCGTCTTCCCGCGCTTCCCCTCGAGCTTCGCGCCGCACGGCGAGCCGATCCTGAAGCCGCGCGTCTCCGACGAGCTCGATTTCGAGGGCGAGCTCTGCGTCGTCATCGGAAAGGCGGGCCGGCACATTCCGGAGGAGCGGGCGATGGATTACGTCGCCGGCTATACCGTGATGAACGAGGGCTCGGTGCGCGAATGGCAGCATCGCGGCACCCAGAACTGCCCCGGCAAGAACTTCTACCGCTCGGGCGCCATCGGGCCGTGGATGGTCACCACGGACGAGGCGGGGGATATCGGCGATCTCAGGATAAGGACCCGGGTCGACAGCGAACTCCGCCAGGACGGCTCGACCGCCATGATGATCTTCAAGGTGCCGTTCCTGATCGCCCACATATCCCGTTTCACCTGGTTCGAGCCTGGCGACATGATCGCGACCGGCAGCCCCGGCGGTTCGGCCGTTTCGGAAGACGAGCCGCGCTGGCTCCGCGCCGGCCAGGAGGTCGAGGTGGAGGTCGAAGGGGTCGGGGTGCTGCGGAATAGGGTGGAGGCCGAGTAGTCAGGCCGCACGGCAACCGGGTACGACCGCGTCCGGTCGGAAAATGCCGTAGTACGCCGTCAGTGGAACAGCAGCGACGGATACCACAGGACCGCGACGATGCGGTCGAACATGATGTAGAGGAACGCCCATCCCGCGGCGGCGTATATCAGGGCGATCCACCACGCATAGCCTCCCCAGACGAGGAGGTAGAGGGCGACGAAGATTGGCAGGGCGACGAGCTGGCCGGCCAGGATCGTGACGGCGAACATGCCGATCCACCAGAGGTAGAGGCGCGCGACCGGCGCGATTTCGGCGCGCACCGGAAAGACCTCGCCGCCCTCGGCTCGCAGGCGCCGGACCTCGCCCGCGCCCTGCCAGAGCGCCAGCACGGAAAGGCAGATCGCCGGGATCATGGTGATCATCGGAGTCCGGCCCACATCGGCCGGCCACGCGAAGGTCGGCGCCAGCCCGTAGACCGCGACCGCGAGCAGGAGCCCCACCGCGACGAGCGACATCGTCGGATCGGTCCGCCCCAGATCGGCGACGATCCGCGTATCGTTTGGTTTCCTCTTCTTCTGACGGCGGACGGCGAAGACGATCGAGAGCACGATCAGCGCGCCGATAATGAGGCAGATGGGTCGTCCCAGCCACGACAAGCCGTCATGCGCCGAGTTTGTGATGAAGAGCGCGTTCTCCATGATCGGGCCGATCACGAAACCGAGCACCATCGGCGGGCGCGGCACGCCCCCCTGCTTCATCACGTATCCGACGAGCCCGAAGATCAGGAGCACGATCCAGTCGCCGATATTGGAGGTGGCAAGCCATGCGCCCATGAACACGAAGAGCGTGATCGCCGGCACCACCAGATGGCCGCGCACGAAGGTCACCCGGGCGACCTGGCGGGCGAGCAGCATCAGGAGCAGGGCCCCCGCGACGTTCGCGATCACCAGCGTCCACATCAGGGAGAAGGTGATGTCGAGCTTGGTGGTCAGCATCTCCGGCCCGGGTGTCATGTTCTGGATCATGAGCGCGCCGAGGAGGATGGCCATCGAGGCGCTGCCGGGAATGCCGAAGGCGACGGTGGGGATCAGGGCGCCCCCCTTCATCGCGTTGTTGGCGGTCTCGGGCGCGATTACGCCGCGCACGTCGCCCTTGCCGAACCCGTCCTTGTCCTTGCTGCTCTGGACGACATGGCCGTAGGCGACCCAGTCCACGATGGAGCCGCCGAGCCCCGGCAGCATCCCCACATAGGCGCCGATTGCGGTCGAGCGCAGCACCAGCCACCAGTTGCGCCATGCGTCCCGGATGCCGGTCATCATCCCGCCCGCCACCCGGTCCTTCGGCACGCGCGAGATCGAGCTGTCCCGAATGGCGAGGTCGATCACCTCGGGGAGCGCGAACAGGCCGAGGACGACGGGGATCAGCGGCAACCCTTCGAGCAGATAGGTCGTGCCCATCCAATAGCGCGGAACCGCCCCGTTCTCCGCGTAGCCCACATAGGACAGCCCCAGCCCCATGAGAGCCGCGGTGAGGCCGCGCAGCATCGAATCGCCGGATAGCGAGCCCACCATCGCGAGCCCGAGCAGGCCCAGCATGAAGAACTCCGCCTGGGTGAAGGAGAGGATCAGCGGCTTGACGATCGGGATCGACAGGCCGAGCACCACCGCGCCCAGCAGCCCGCCGACGGCGGACACCGTGAACGCCGCGCCGAAGGCGCGCGAGGCCTCGCCTTTCATCGCCATCGGGTAGCCGTCGAGGATGGTCGCCTGCGAGGCGGCGGTTCCGGGAATACCCAGCAGAACCGACGCGATGGTGTCGCTGGTGGTGGTCACCGCGAACATGCCGAGCAGGAAGGCGAGCGCCGGCACCGGGTCCATCGAGAAGGTGAAGGGCAACAGGATCGCCATCCCCACCAAGCCCGACAGGCCCGGGACCGCGCCGAAATAGAGCCCGATGAAGACCCCAAGGAAGAGGTATCCGATCGCCGGCCAGGCGATCACCGATACCAGCCCGCTCAGCGCCGCATCGAACATCGGGAGGTCCGGACGGGACACCCGGGCGGCAATACGCCGCCCGGGTGCGTCAGTGCGTCAGGAGCGTATCGGCTATTTCCTGCCGATCAGGTCCTTGAAGAAGGCGACGATCTCGGGCGAGACCTTGCCCGCCGCGTTCACGTGGGCCTGCGCCGCTGCGGTCAGGATGATGTTCGGCGGCGCTTTGATCACCTTGGTGTAGTCGGCGGCGAAGTCCTTGTCCTTGGCGACCGACGCCCAGGCTGCGCGCAGCGCCTTGACCGCCTCGTCGGGCGTGCCGGCGGGCACGAAGGAGCCGCGAAGCATGCTCACCGAAAGGTTGTTGATGAGCTGGAATGCATCGTATTGCACGCCTGAGGGCGTCTTGCCTTTGAGCTTCTTGTAGACGTCGAGATATGTCGGGATGCCCTTGAGATGCGGGTTGCGCACCTCCTTGCCGTCGGGACCGACCGCGGAATAGTACCAGAGCGCGATCGCATGGCCGGGCTCGATCAGGTTGGGCTCGACGTTCTTGCGGAACCCCGGCACCGAGCCGCAGGAGAATTGGGTCTCGTTCTGCATCACGCCCGCGACCACCTTGGCGAGCCCCTTGTAGCCGGTGACGTATTTGTAATCCGCGCCCAGCAGGTCGAGCGCCATGCGGAACCGGAGGTCGTGCGAGGACGTGGTCCGCATGCCGGCGGCCTTGAACCCCTTGATCTTCAGAATGTCGTCGACCGTGCCGACGCCCGCGTCCTTGCGGATGTAGCAGACCTGCGGATGCCCGATGCCGGCGAGCCAGACGAATTTTGAGAAGTCGACGCGGAGCCCGGGATCCTGGAGCACTTGCGAGATCAGCGGCGGGGTGAAGATCGCGAGCGACAACCCGTCCGGCTTGGCGACCTCGCCCATATAGTTGGAACCGGTGATGCCGCCCGCGCCCGGAACGTTCTTCACGATGATGCGCGGATTGCCGGGGATGTGCTTGCTCAGATGCTTGGCGACGAGCCGTCCCTCGATGTCGGTCGGCCCGCCCGCCGAATAGTTGATCAGGATGGTGATGCGCTTGCCCTTGTAGAACTGCGCCTCCGCCGTGCCGGCGAAGCCCATCAGGGCCACGGCCGCGCCCGCCAGGGCGATGCTCAGCACTCGTTTCATATTCGTCTCTCCCCTGTTTGCGTGCCGTCTAGTCCCGCTGATCCGACAAAAGCGTGCCGAGCTTGAACGGCTCGAATGTCGGCTTGTAGCTCTTCTCGTCGAGGAACTGGCGAAGTCCCGTGTTGTAGGAGTCCTCGGCGTCGCCCACCTTGATCGATTGACCCTTGGCGGCGAGGTAGTCGTAGGCCTGGTCGAAATCCATCGTGCGGACCTGGCGCACCGCCTGCTTGGTCGCGCGCAGCACCGCCGGGCTCTTCTTCATCAGCCTCTCGGCGAGCTTGACGGTCTCGGCCTCCAGCTCGTCCTCCGGCACGGCGTAGTTGATCATGCCGATCCGCGCCGCCTCGTCGCCGTCGAACGGGTCGCCGAGGCACGCATAGTAGAGCGCGTGGCGGGGCAGGATCGCATCGGAGATTACCTTGGCGACCAGCGCGCCGGGCAGGATGCCCCAGTTGACCTCCGACAGGGAGAACGTCGCCGTCTTCGCCGCGATCGCGAAGTCGGTCGCCAGCAGCTGCATGAAGGCGCCGCCGACGCAGTAGCCGTGGATCATCGCGATCGTCGGCTTGTCGTAGTTGTACAAGCGCTGCCAGCGCCAGCTATTGGCATGGCGCTGCGCCTTCTTGCGCTCGAACGGGTCGTTCTCCAGCTCGCGGAAGAACTTCTTGAGGTCCTGACCGGCGCTGAAATTGCCGCCCGCGCCGGTGACCACGACCACGCGCGCGTCGGGGTCGGTCTCGAGCCGGCCCAGCGCGTCGTCCATGTCGTAGTGAAGCTGCGGGCTCATGGCGTTGCGCTTCTCGGGCCGGTTCATAATCGCCCAGCCGATACCGTCCCGGATCTCGATCTTCACGCATTCGTAGTTGTACTCGGCCATGACCTCTCCTTCGGGCTTCGTGCGTTCCGTCGTCGCGATTGGGGAAAGCTTATCGGAGCGCGGCGTCCGGTCAAAGCGGCGCCCGTTTCATCCGCCGTATTCGTGCAGCACGCGGCGCGCGAGCGCCATCTTGAGGATCTCGGTCGGCCCCTCCGTGATGACGAAGCTCCGCTGGTCGCGCCACATCCGCTCGATGGGGAGATCGGTGGTAAGCCCGATGCCGCCGTGAATCTGCAGGCACCGGTCGGCGGCCTCGAACGACTTCGTGTCGCCGAGATACTTGCACATATAGGCCTCGTAGCGGACGTCCTCGCCGCGGTCGGCCTTCCATGCGGCGTGGCGGACGATCAGCCGGAGCTGGTGGAGGTCGGCATAGGTGTCGACCAGCATCCACTGGACGGCCTGGCGTTCCGCGAGCGGCTTGCCGAACGTCACCCGCTCCTTCGCGTAGCGGGCGCCGAGCTCGAGGCAGCGCTCCATCACACCCATGCCGCGCGCCCCGTGGCGGATGCGCCCGGCGCTGATCCAGTTCTGGGCGAACCTGAACCCTTCGCCCTCCTCGCCGATGCGGTTTTCCACCGGGACCCGCACGTCCTCGAAGGCGATTTCCCAGGGCCGGTCGTCCATCATGGTTTCCTGCGGCCTGAGCAGCTTCACGCCCGGCGTCTCCATGTCGACCAGGAATCCGGAAATGCCGCCGCGCGATCCCTTCTCCCGATCCGTCGCGGCGAAGACCTGGGCGAAGTCCGCTTCGTCCGCGCCGGTGATGAAGCGCTTCATGCCGTTGATCACGTAATGGTCGCCGTCGCGGACCGCGGTGGACCGCATGGCGCCGGGATCGCCGCCGGCATCCGGTTCGGTCTGGGCGAAGCAGGCCTTCTTTTCCCCCGCGATGACTGGCAGCAGGTAGCGCTCCTTCTGTTCCTCGTTGAGGAAATAGAGGATGGGGCTCACCGACGGGCCGAAGATGCTGGCGTTGCGGGAGGGCAGCGCGATGGTGCGGCCCAACTCCGACCACACCACGGTGCGGGCGAGCAGCCCGAGGCCGAGCCCGCCATATTCTTCCGGCACGTCGTAGAGCCAGAGCCCCAGCGCCTTCGCCTTCTCCTCCAGCACCGTGCGCAGGTCGGGCCTGATCTTTCCGCCTTCGCAGGTCTCGCGCTCGATCGGGATCAGCTCGCGGTCGACGAAGCGCCGGACCGTCTCCTTGAGCATCGCGAGCTCTTCGGGAAGATCGAAATTCATCGCGTCGTCATGCATGCCGTCCCTCATCTTCGGGGCGTCTCCCTGATGTCCACGGCCCGCACGCCTTCGCCCTCGGCTAGGACGGTCAGCGGGTTGATCTCGATATCGGCGAAGCGGTCGCGCACGCCGGAATAGACTTCCCCGGCCGCCAGCATCGCGCGGACGAGGGCGTCCACGTCGCGCGCCGCCCGGCCTCGATACGGACCCAGCAGCACGCGGCCGCGCAGCGAGTCCAGCATCTCGCGCGCCTCGGTCTCGTCGATGGGAAGAAGCCGGAAGGCGAGATCTCCCAGCGCCTCGACATGGACGCCCCCGAGGCCCGCGACGATGAACGGCCCGAATTGCGGGTCGTCGCGCAGGCCGACGAACATTTCCAGCCCGTCCGTCATCTCCTGGACCAGGAACCCGTCGAGTTGCGCGCCCGGTTCTGCCTCCCTCAGCCGCGCCTGCATCCCGTCGGCCGCCCGGACGACGGAGCCGGCATCTCCGAGCCCGAGCACGACGCCGCCGATCTCGGTCTTGTGGACGGCCTGGGGCGAAACGATCTTGAGCGCCACCGGATACCCGATCTCGTCGGCGAGCCCGGCCGCGTCGGCGGCGGTTGCGGCGAAGCCGCCGCCCGGCTCCGGGACATTCGCGGTGGCGAGCAATTGGGCGACCGGTCCCGAGAGCGGGGCCGCCGGACCGCGCTCCGCCGGCACCCCCCGCCGCCGGCGTTCGGCATAACTTCCGAGCGCCTTCAGGGAGCGCACCGTCTCCGGGAGCCCTTGGAGGAACGGCACGCCGGCCGCCGTCTGGAACGCGCGCCCGGCATCGGTGACGTTCTGTCCCATGCGCCCGTGTGCGACTACCGAGGCCGCGCCTCGGCTCGCGGCGGCGAACGTCTCCGGGTCGCCGCGCTCACCGCCTTGGGCCGGGAGCTGGCCCTGCATCGAAAGGATATCGACGCCGGGGTCCTCCGCGATCGCCTTGCAGATTTCCTTGAAGTCCTGCGGCCGGCCGGCCAGGCCGGCGCCGCCGTCGAGCGGGTTGGACGGCTTTAGTCCCCGATCCAGAAGCGGCGCGATCGCGGCTTTTGTCTCCCCGCTCAGCTCCGCGACGGGAAGGCCGACCTCGCTGGCGTAATCGAGGAACAGGCCGGTCGCCCCGCCCGAATAGCCCGCGAACGCCACGCGCGGTCCCCTGGGGAGCCGCACGGTCGAAAACATCAGGGCGGTCTCGATCAGGTCGTCGAGGCCGTGACAGCGTACGATGCCGTAGCGGTCGCAGACCGCGTTGAAGATGTCGTCGTCGCCGGCCACCGCGCCGGTATGGCTCTCGGTCGCCGAACGGCCGCGCTCGCTCGCCCCGGTCTTGACGACCACGATGGGCTTTGCCGCGGCAAGAGCCCTGGCGGCGGCCGCCATGAAGGCTTCGGGGCGGCGAATTCCCTCCAGCATACAGGCGATGACCCGGGTCCCCGGGTCGTCGACCAGGAAGGCGATGTAGTCGGCGACGTCGAGGTCGAGCTCGTTGCCGCTGGACACCGCATAGCTGAAGCCGAGACCCCGGACGGCGCCCTGTCCGAGCCAGTACTGGAAGGTCCCGCCGGACTGGAAGACCACGCCGACGCCGCCGCGCGGGAGCGCGCGCACCCGTTCCGCGGGGTAGAACAGATGGGACTCGGGCAAGGCGAGCGCGCCCATGCAGTTGGGTCCGCAGACCCGGAGTCCCTCATCGCAGAGTTCCGCAAGCGCCTGGGCGCGCGCGCCGCCCGCCTCGTCGCCCCCTTCGCCGAATCTCGCGGCGAAGACCAGCGCGGCCTTGAGTCCGTTGGCGTGCCCCTCGGCGAGCGCGTCGACTACGCTCTCGGCAGGGATGATGGTGAGGGCGAGGTCGACGGGTTCCGGCAGGCTCGCGAAGGACGGGTATACGTCGCGATCCCACAGGCGGTCGCGCCGCGGGTTGATCAGATAGACCGGGACCGGGAAGCCGGCATGCGCGAGGTTGCCGAAGATCGCCCGCGGCCAACCGCCGGCGCCGCTCTCCGAAGCGCCGACGATGGCAATGGACCGCGGCCTGAAAAGCTGCTCGACTGACCTGAACACCTCGACCCCGCCCGGACCGCGACCGGGCGGGAGTATCGGCATCGTCCCGGCCGGGCGTCAACCTGGACGGGGCGGCGGACCCAGATCGCCGGCGAGACGCGGTTCGCGCCGATCGAGACAGGTCTCCAATCGCGGCGGGGGGGCACAATGACCGTTCGGGCGCATTTTCCGATTGCGGCATTCGTCTTCGTGGCCGTTTGGCTGGCTGCGGCGCCCGACGCGCGCGCCGACGCCATCGACGGCATGTGGTGCGAGGGCAGCCGGTCGATGCAGATCGACGGCCCGGCCATCGTCACGCCGGGCGGCACCTCGATGACCGGCGACTACGACCGGCACGGGTTCCGGTATGTCGTGCCCCCCGGCGAGCGGGGAGCCGGGAAGACGGTCAACATGGTCCTGCTCGGCGAATACGATCTCGACGTGACCGTGGGGGAGGGTCCCGCCGAACGCTGGCGGCGCTGCAAGCTCACCAGTTGACCGTGTCGGAGCCGCCGGCAAGGCCGCTTCGCATTTCCTTTGTCCGGCCCCATATTGAAAACAGCGCGGCGCGGCGATACCGTTCTCGCGATAGGAAGGTACGATGACGACGCGGTCCATTCTCGCCCTGCTGATCGAGCCGGAAACCGACGCCTCGGTGCTGCACGCCGCCGGTACGATCGCCCGGCAATTCTCGGCGCACGTCGCGGTCACCCATGTCCGCGAGCGGCCGCGCGCGATCGCGGCCATGGGCTACGAGGGCATCCACGCCTATGTAAGCCACGACCTCGAGGCCGAGCATATCGAGCGCGCCAACGAGATCGAGGCCTCCTCCCGCGCGCGTTTCGATGCCTTCGTCGAAGAGACCGGCTTCGAGATTCGCACCCAGGCCGGCCATTCCGACCATCCCTCGGTAAGCTGGGAGGCGGTCGACGAGTTCGGCCCGGACGTGGTCGCCCGGCGCGGCGGCGCCTACGACATGATCGTCGTCGGCCGTCCCCTCGGCGGCTCCTCGAACCTCGACCTGCTGAGCGTGGAATCGGCCATTTTCTCGACCGGCCGGCCGGTGCTGGTCACCCCGCCCACGCCGCCCGAGAGTATCGGCGAGACCGTGCTGGTCGGCTGGAACCGGAGCGGCCCGGCGGCGCGCGCGTTCCACGCCGCCAAGGCGCTGCTGCTGGAACGGTCGAAGAAGGTCCGCCTGCTCTCCGTCACCACCGGCGCGAAGCAGGGACCGTCCGCCGAGTCGATCCGCGAGAACCTCGCTTGGCACGGAATCGACGCCGAGATCAGGGATCTGTCCCCCGACTACCGTTCCATCGGCGAGGTGCTGCTGGCCGAGGCGAGCGCGATCGGCGCCGATCTCCTGGTCATGGGCGCGTTTTCCCGCAGCCGGTTGCGTCAGCTCATCCTCGGCGGGGTCACCCAGCACGTGCTGACCCGGGCGGAAATGCCGGTCTTCATGGCGCATTGACCGGGGCCGGCCGCGCCCTTCCCAGAATTCTCTCGAAGCGCCGCGCGACCGCGAGAGCGAGACTGTCGGCGCCCCATTTGGCGACGATCTGGAGGCCCACCGGAAGCCGCTTCGAGTCGAATCCGCACGGAATCGAGACCGCCGGCTGTCCGGACAGGTTGAACGGGTAAGTGTAGGGCGTCCAGGTCACCCAGGGGAGCGGCGCGTCGGCCTCGCCGCCGGGCGGCACCTCGTCCTCGGCGGCGAAGGCGGTCAGCGGCATGGTGGGCGTGACCAGCACGTCCCATTTTTCGAGCGTCGCGGCGAGTCGGGCGTTCAGCTTGCGCCGGTCGTCCATCGCCGCGAGGAAATCCGCCAGCGAGTAGCCCTCCGCCAGCGCGCCGCAGCGCACCAGCCCCGGGTCCATTTCCGCGCCGCGCGCGGCGATGACGTCGCTGAATCCGAAACCGCGTCCCGTCACCCACAGGGTCTCGAAGATGCCGCGCGGCAGCGGAATGTCGAGCTCGGTGTCCGCCCAGGCGGCCGGGATGCGGATCGACCCGCCGGCGTCGGAGCCGAGCGCGATCGGAACTGCGCCCGCGGCGACGGTCGCCGCAGAGCCCGAGCTCGATCCGCCCGGGTTCCGGGAGAGGTCCCACGGATTCCGGGTGATGCCGGTCAGCGGCGAGCTTCCCGTTCCTTTCCAGCCGAACTCCGGCATGGTCGTCTTGCCGACGATCACCGCCCCCGCCGCCAAGACCCGCTCGATCATCGGCGCGTTCTCCGTGACCGGAGCGTCCGGTGCCGTGCACGAGCCGCGCGAGACCGGGTGTCCGGCCAGGTAGAAATTGTCTTTCACCGTGATCGGGACGCCATGCAGCTTCCCTCTCAACCGCCCGGCGCGGGCCTCCGCTTCGCGATCGCCCGCGGCGCGCAGGGCGTCGTCCTCCAGGAAGCGCACATAGGCGTTGATCCGCGGTTCCGCCGCCTTCGCCGAAGCGAGGGCGTGCTCGGCGAGGTGGACCGGGGAAACGGTGCCGTCGGCGACCAGGCGCGCCGCCCGCTTCGCGGTCAGCCGGCGATAGCGATCCGGCGACAGATCCGCGAACATCATGCCCCGCCCAGCAGGTTCAGCGCGGCGAGCGCGTTGATCTTGGTCGCCGTCTCGATGTCGGCGAGAGCCAGCGATTCGTCGGGCTGGTAGACCGGCTCTCCGCCGGGGCCGAAGATCACGGTCTCGCAGAGATCGCCGAAGCTCGCCGTGTCGCCGAGCCAGGAACCGCCGACGAAGACCGGCGGCCTGCCCATCACCGTCTCCCACGCCGAGGCGAGGCAGCGGACCACCGGCGCGTCGGTTGGGACCATGAAGGAGTTCTTGCGGTCCGCGACTTCGACCTCTACCCGTATCTCCTGGTCGCGCTCCCTCGCCCGCGCTACCGCCCCTTCGATCAGTCCCTGGACCTCTTCCAGCGGCACGCCCGGCTGCGGCCTGGTGTCGACGCGGATCGTGCAGCGGTCGGGGATCATCGAGGGGCCGCCGGGGAACAGGCCCCCGAATATGCGGCCGACCGCGATGTAGAGCTCGGGCCCGACCAGCGCCTTCATCTCCTCGTCGATCTCGGGGAAGTGCCGGAGCCTCGCAATCTCCTCCGCCACGGGCAGCATCTTCTCGATGGCATTGACCGCGAGGTCCTTATGGCAGGTGTGGGCGGAGAGGCCGATCGTCGAGATGTCGAAATAGTAACGCCCGCGGTGGGCTACGTAGATCTCCATGCCGGTCAGCTCGCCGAGGATGCAGTGGTCGAAGCGGTGCCGGCGGAACAGGTCGATGCTGCCGGTCTGGTCGCCCATGTGGTCGCAGACCGCCGCGAAGGTGATCCTGCCCGAAAAGTCGATCCCGGAATCGAGAATCGTCTTGATCGCCCCTACCTGGCAGCCGAGCCCGGCCTTCATGTCCATGACACCGTGGCCGAACATGCGGCCGTTCTCGATGGCGCCGTCGAACGGGTCCCGGGTCCAGCCCTCGCAGACCGGCTTGGTGTCGAGATGGCCGGTAAACAGGAGGTGAGGGCCGGGCCTGCCGCTGTCGACCTCCCACAGCGTGTTGGACCTCCCGTCGAAGACCTCCTCCCGCCATACCCTGCCGACGCCGATCGCCCGGATGCGCTCCTCCAGCTCGGCGGCGAGGACGGCTTCCTTGCCGCATGTGCTGTCGGTCCGCACCAGCTCCTGGGTGACGTCGACGGAGAGGGCGTCGTCCAGCACGCCCGTCACGCGTTCCAGCAAGTCGGTTTGCATCGTCGGCTCCCCGTTGGCCCGGAGCGATTATGCGGAGCCGGGGACCGCGTTGCATCCGTATTTCCCCGTGGCTAGCGTTGACGCGGCGCCGGAGGAGGGCGCGGGCCATGCGTTTCGGGATGACAACGATGGCGGTGGAACCGCCGGACCGGTTCCGCCGGCTGGTCGAGATCGCCGACGATGGCGGCTGCGAGTATCTGTGGGTGTGCGATTCCTCCCTGCACGCGCGGGACGTCTACAGCTACCTGACCGTCGCCGCGCTGGCCTCGAAGAAGCTCAGGATCGGGCCCAACTGCACCCACCCCTACACCCGGCATCCGGCGATCAACCTGAACGCCATGGCGACGATCCACGAGCTCTCCGGCGGGCGCGGGATCGTCGCCGTCGCGACCGGCGACCGTCCGGTGATGGAGCTCGGCTATCCCATGGCGCGCGTCGCCGTCGTGCGCGAAATGATCGAAGTGATCCGCGACCTGGAATCGGGCAAGACGGTGACGCGCGACGGCGAGACCTTCACGCTGGACTCCGCGCGCCTTTGCTTCGACCTGCCGGCGCCGCTGCCCCTCTATCTGGCGGCGTCCGGGCCGCGGATGCTCCGGATGGGCGGCGAACTCGCCGACGGCGTGCTCTTCCTCGCCGGCGTAAACGAGGACTGCGTGCGCTATGCGATGGACCGGATCCGCGAGGGAGCGGAAGCGGCCGGCCGCGATCCCGGGGCGATCGATGTCGGGTGCACCGTCTACGGGTCCTTGCAGGACGACGCGGAGGCGGCGCGCGCGCTGTGCCGCCCCATGGCCGCCTGGTTCCCGCAGACCTCGCGCCAGTATGCCGAGATCGCGGGCGTGCCGGAGGAGCGGATCGAAAACATCCGCGCGGCCTATGCCGGCGGGCATTTCGACCAGGCGAAGGCGGCGATGGACTTCGTCACCGACGACATGATCGACGCCTTCACGGTCGGCGGGCCGTCGGAGGTCTGGGTCGACCGGCTGAACCGGATCGCCGCGCTCGGCGTCGAGCACATCAACGTCTTCCTGCTCGGCCCCGACCGTGCCGAGATGGGCCGGCGGCTGGTGGAAGATGTGTTTCCGCATATCGGGAGAGGCTGACATGCCGCATGAGGTCGTCAACGGGGTCTCCCTTCACTACGACGAATGGGGGGCGGGGCATCCGCTGCTCCTGCTGATGGGCTTCGGCGACGGCCTCGACGCCTGGGCGAACCAGATACCGGCCTTCTCGGAGAGGTTCCGGACCGTCGCGGTCGATCACAGGGGCTCGGGCGAATCGGAGGCGCCCGCCGGCGGCTACGCCATCCCGCAATTCGTCGACGACGCGATCGGGCTGCTCGACCGACTCGGAATCGAGCGCGCGCACGTGCTCGGCTATTCGATGGGCGGGCGCGTCGGTCAGGACATGGCCGCGCGCTATCCCGACCGGGTCTCAGCCCTGGTCCTCGCCGCTTCCGCCGCGAAGGCCAACGCGCTCAACCTCTACAGCCTGCGCGCCTCGGCCTGGCTCTACGAGACCTATGGGCCGGAGGCGGCGGCGGCGTTCGGCCCGCTGATCTCGTTTACCCACGAATTCTTCGACGAGCATCTCGATTCGCTTACCGACCGGCTCGGCGAACCCGTTCTCGAACCCATGCCCATCCACGCCTACCGTGGGCACGTCGAGGCGATCGAGAACCACGACTCGGTCCCCATGCTCGGCCGGGTCGCGGCGCCGACGCTGGTGCTGATGGGCGACCGGGAATGGCTCAACCCGATGACGGACGCCCGCGCGATGCTCGACGGCATCCCGAACGCCACGCTCCGCGTCCTGGAGAACGGCGGCCACGGCTTCCTGTGGGAAATCCCCGACGCGTTCAACGACGCGGTGATCGAATTCCTCGCCCCGCTGACGCCGTGATACAAGATCGCCAGGGGTGTAAGAACATGACCGATCGGACGGCGCGTGCGCGGACGAAGCTGCCTCCCATCCATCCGGGACAGATCCTGAACGACGATTTTCTCGTTCCGATGGGGGTTACGCAGTATCGGCTGGCCCGCGCGATCGGCGTGGACCCGCGGCGCGTGCATGCGATCGTCCACGGCGAGCGGTCGATCACGGCGGAGACCGCGCTGTATTTCTCGCGGTTCTTCGGTAATTCCGCCGAGTTCTGGATGGGCCTTCAGAGTCAATACGATCTGGAACGAGAACGGGATCGCCTCGAAGACAGGCTCGAGAAGGTGTCCGTCTACAGCGCGTGACGGTCGACCCGGCTTGCCTCCGCCGCCCCGGGGTGCGACGCTCCCGGCACCTCTCCCAACCGGCCCCACGGGGGTCAGCAGAAGGAACGATGCGCCATGGCCAAACACCCCTTTCCGGTCTTCGACGGCGACGGGCATGTGCTGGAGAATGACGACGAGTTGCTCGAGCACTATGAGGGCCGCTTCAAGAACATCCGGATGCAGCGGACCTACGGGATCTTTCCGAGCCTCGACGGCTGGTCGCGCGGCGTGATCAACAGCACCGAGGACGCGAACCGCAAATACGTCCACACCGACGCCGACGTGTGGCGCGAGATGGTCGACGTGATCGGGATCGAGGGGACGGTGCTCTACCCGACCGCCGGTCTCGCCTGCGGGCTGATCTCCGATGTCGAATGGGCGACCGCCACCGCCGTCGCATACAACAACTGGCTCGAAGCCCGCTACACCAGCCAGGACGAGCGGTTCTACGGCGCCGGCATGCTGGCCGTGCAGAACCCCGAGGCCGCGGCGGAGGAGATCGCGCGCTGCAAGAACGAGCGGGTGCGCTTTCCGGCCTGCGTGCTGCCCTCGATGACGATCCTCGGCAAGACCTACGGCGACGATTTCTTCTCGCCGATCTTCGAGGCGGCGGAGAAGCACAACATGCCGCTCGCCATCCACGGCGCGCCCAGCCGCGGGCTCGGATTCGACCACTTCACCGAGTTCGTGAAGGTGCACACGCTGGAACACCCGTTCCCGCTGATGATCCACCTCACCGACATCGTCTTCTCGGGCGTGTTCGACCGCTGGCCCGGGCTTCGCATCGCCTTTCTTGAGGGCGGCTGCACCTGGGTGCCGTTCATGATGGACCGGATGGACTACGAGTACGATTCGATCTTCGGCGCCGCCGCCAGAAGCCGGCTCAGCAAACGCCCGTCGGACTATATCGGGGAGGGCGACAATTTCTGGGTCGCGATGGAGCTCGGCGAGCGCGGCCTCAAATACGCGATCGACGCGATGGGCTCCGAGCGGATCCTGTACGCGTCCGACTATCCGCACGAGCCGACCGAGGAGGACCTGACCACCGAGCTCCCCGAGTTCATCGCCTCCAACGATCACAGCGAGGCGGTCAAGCGGAACCTGCTCTACAACAACATGATCGAGTTCTACCGGCTCAACTGAGGCCCGCCCGTCAAAGCGGCACGGCGAGCAGGTTGTCGATCGCGAACGTATCCGCGATGACGATCTTCTTGCGGAAGCGCAGGACGCCGGCTTCCGGGACGATCTCGTCCTCGTACTTGCCGGTCGAGTAGATTCGGGTCTCCCCCTCCTCGGTCGAGTGCAGGACGAGGTAGCTCGCCGAGGTCTCGAACGCGCCGTCGCGCTCGCCATGCACGCGGACGTTCGCGATCAGGTGGCGGATGTGCAGGAAGGGGTAGGTAAGGGTGTCCTTCAACACCGTCACCCGGTCCTCCACCGCGCCCCGCGAATCGCAGAAAATCATCGCGCCCGGCAGGCCGAGGTCCCGGTTCTCGCGCGACTGCACCTCGTAGCGGCAGGAGCCGGCGAAGAACCCCGGCCAGTCCTCGAAGCGGCGCTCGTCGAGGCAGAGGGCGTAGTCGCTGTAAAGGTCGAGGATGGCGAAGACCGTGCCGTTATCCGCCATTGGCGGCTGCTCCGTCGAAGCCCATCACCTTGCGGTAGTACTGCCAGAAGCCGCGCAGCGCGACCTCCTGGGCGAGCGTGTCCCGGTCGCCCACCGCGCCGCGCCCGCCCATCTCGATAAACGAGTGCTCGCCGGTCTGCGTCCGCGTGCCCTGCTGCACCAGCCGCGCGGCCTCGCCGTCCTCCATCGAGATATAGCCCGCCGGGCCGATCATGTTGGCGAGCCTGAGCTTGTCCTCGTACTCGCTCTCGCTGCCGCCCTCGTAGCCGAAATAGGTCCAGTAGATCTCGAACTTCTCCGGCCCCTTGGGGCGCACGTGGCGGATCTGGAAGGCGTTGTCGACCTGGGCGACGACCAGCGAGGGGAAGATCGAGAGGATCACCGTCGACGTGTTGTCGCCTAGGGATCTCTCGGTGCCGATGATGCGCGGGTCCTTGAGCGCGTAGTCCGGGCGGTATTTCTCGTTGGTCTTGTACTGCTCGACCAGCAGCGCGTGGTCCCTGGCGTCGTCGGGATCGGTCTCGACCAGGATGCAGTTGTTCTTGCCGTCGGCGTCGAGATAGGTCCCGCCGGTCATCGCAGGCGTCTGAATGCCGAAGCTGACATGGAACAGATGCAGGAGCGGCGCGTGATAGGGATCGCGCACGTTCTCGGCATAGAGCTTCCAGTTCGCCTCGACCACCTGGCGGAAATAGCCGAGGATGCGGATCGGCCGGCTGGTGATGCGCTCGATGTGGCGCATCGCGACCGGACCGAGATAGTCCTCGAGCGGCGGGACGTCGCGGTCGAAGCAGCCGAAGACCAGCCCGCGAAAAGACGCGGTCCGGAGCTTCCGCATGCCGCGCCCGGCGACCTCGAAGTCGTCGGGCATGCCGCCCTTGCCCTTGACCCCCTTCTGCTGCGGCACCGCGAGCAGGTTGCCGGCATGGTCGTAGCACCACATGTGGTAGGGGCAGTTGAACTGCTTGGCGTTGCCGCGCAGCCGGGTGACCACCTGCGCGCCGCGATGGGCGCAGCGGTTCTCGAAAGCATGGATCGCGCCGTCCCTGCCGCGCACCGCGACGACCCGGCGTTCGCCGAAATAGGTCGTCGTATAGTCGCCCTCGTTCGGAATCTCCTGTTCCAGGGCGAGATATTGCCAGTGCCCGCCGGCGAAGACCCGGTCGAGCTCGATGTCGTAGAGCGCGCGGTCGTTGAACACCTCGAACGGCACGCGCGTGCTGTCCTCGGAAGCCCACCTTATGTCGAGCCCGGTGCGGCGGGGGGCGGTCATCTTCGATCCTCCGCTGGAGAGGCGACGGCCGGATGGTGACCCGATTCCGCGTGACACGCAATGCGCGCGGAGCGCATCATCGATGCGTTTCCGCGAGGGGAGGCGAGAGATGAAACCGACCGGGTTGGGAGTCATTGCATCGACGATGGCGGCGTGTCTGTTCTGCGTGACGGCCGCCGCGGCGCCGTCCAGCGACCCGCCGCAAAGCGCCCCCGCCAACCCGGACTACACGGAGGCAGCCGCGCTGATCGAAGCGGAAAAATTCGCCGAAGCCCTTCCGTTGCTGAAGAAGGCCGAGAGCGCCGAACCCGACAACGCGGACGTCCACAACTATCTCGGCTACGCGCATCGTAAGCTGAAGAACTACGACGCCGCGCTGAAGCACTACAAGATCGCGCTTCGACTGGCGCCCAGACATCGTGGGGCGAACGAATATCTCGGCGAGCTCTACCTCGTGCTCGGCGACCTCGCCAAGGCCGAGGAGCGCCTCGCCGTGCTCGACAAGGCCTGCCTGTTCGGCTGCGAGGAATACACCGAGCTCAAGGACGCGATCGCCGCCTACAAGGCGCGGATGGGCAAGGACAAGTAACCGCCCCACGTCATTTCGACCGGAGCCGGCCGCAGGCCGGTGGAGCGGAGAAATCTCGTCCAGGCAAGCGCAAGATTTCTCCGCTCGCTGCGCTCGGTCGAAATGACGCGTGGGGGCGGGCCTACACCACGGGCCAGCGCGAGATCGGCTTGACGTTGGCGCGCTCGATCAGCCGGGGGGCGAGCTCGCGGCAGCGCGCGTGGACCTCGTCGAGATCCATGGTGGCGAGCTCGCGGTCCTCCATCAGGATCCTGCCGTCCACCATCACCGTGTCCACGCAGTCGCCGCTCGCCGCATAGACCAGGCTGTAGACCAGGTTGTAGCTCGGCACCCATTCCGGGCGGTCGATGTCGAGCAGGATCAGGTCGGCCTTGCGGCCCGGCTCGATCGCGCCGAGATCGTCCTCCCACCCGGTCGCCCGCGCGCCCTCGAGCGTCGCCATCTCGATCACCTCTTCCGCGGTTATGACCTCGGGGTCGAGGCGCGAGTCCTTCGGCAGGGTCGCGGCGAGGAACATCGCCTGGAACATGTCCTTGTGATCGGCCGAGTTCACCCCGTCGCAGCCGAGCGCCACCGTCACGCCCTTCTCGCGCATCTCCAGGAACTTGCCCATCCGGGTGGTCCCCTTGGCGAGCTTGAGCGCCGCCGGCGGATTCTGGCAGACCTTGGCGTCGGTCTCGGCCAACATGTCGACCTCGAAGGATTCCACCGCCGTCATGTGGTTGAGATAGACGTTCGGCCCCAGCGCGCCGATCTCGTACATGTGTTCGACGGGCCGGTGGCCGGTGGCCTTCAACTCGCTCGCCACCTCCTCCTGCGAGCTCGCCTTGTGCATCAGCGCGAAGGTACCGTATCGCTCCGCGATGTCCTTCGCGCCCCGCGTGAGCTCGTCCGAGCAGGTGCCGACGCCCTCGATGGTCGCGAACACGCGGATGCGCCCGTCCGCGCAGCGGTCCCACGCCTTGATGTTGGATTCGGTGATGTCGAGCGCCTCGTCGAGGGTCATCGGCAGGAAGTAGTCGGGGCATTTCTGCCCGTCCGGGCCGTTATGGTCCCAGACCCAGCTTCCGGTGGTCGCCCGCATGCCGGTTTCCTCGATCGCCTTGAGCGTGGTTCCGAGGAACTTGCAGCCGGGCTCGACGAAACAGGTGGTGCCGGTCCTGATCATCTCCGCCATCAGGCACTTGGCGTACCAGTACTCATCCTCTTCCGTGATCGCGTCGAGATAGGGGTAGCACCAGTCCTTGAGCCAGTCGCTGGTCCGCAAATTGTCGGGGATCAGCCCGCGCGCCAACTCGATCAGATGGGCGTGGCCGTCGATCAGCCCCGGCATGACCAGCTTGAGAGAGGCATCGATGGTTTTTTCCGCCGTATAGGCGGCATCGAGATCGGTCGTCTTTCCGACCGCGACGATGCGGTCGCCCTGCACCGCCACCGCGCCGTCGGTGACGATCCGCCGCTCGCCGTCGACGGTGAGGATCGTGCCGTTCCGGATCAGGATGTCGACGGATTCGGGCACCATGGCTGCCTCCCTGTTCGCGATCGAGCCTATAGGGTATCCGTCCGCGTTGGAACCGTCCCCGCACCCCTCTCGTCATTTCGACCGAACGCAGCAAGCGGAGAAGTCTGAAGCCTGTGGCATGGAGATTTCTCCGCTCCGCGCCTGCGGCGCTTGGGTCGAAATGACGGGGTAGACGGTTTCGGGGGCAGGGCGGGAGACGGGTTCGTCTCGATGCTCACTCCGCTGGCTGCGCGGCGAAGCGTCCGCGGAACTCCCCGCGCATCTCCGAGACCTCGCGAGCCAGATCGTCGACCTTGCCTTCCAGCCGGTCCACCCTGCTTTCCAGCCTGAGAAACAGGCGGAACATGAACATGGCGAACGTCCCGCCGGAGGCGAGCAGCGTCGCGAATCCGCCCAGCATGGTGATGATCTCGGCGCTCATGTTACAACTATAGCGGGTATTGTTCCCGTCATCCAGCCACAATCCGCCGGCACGGTAACGCGTGGTATTCTGGCGTCATGAAGGACCCCTACGACATCCTCGGCATCGAACCGGGCGCGACTCTGGACGAGGTCAAGCGGGCCTATCGGGCGCTCGCCAAGGAACTCCATCCCGACGCCAACCCGGACGACACGGTGGCCGCCAACCGGTTCCGCGAGGCGACCGAAGCCTACGACCTGTTGAGCGATCCCGACCGCCGGGTGGATTACGATTCCGGCGGCTGGCGGCGCGGATACGCCGACGGGTTCGGGCCCGAGGGCGAGGCGTTCGATTTCGACGACGGGATCGGCGAACGGCCCATCGACCTGTTCGGCGACATCGCGGGCAACCGGCGCGGCCGGGTGTTCGGCGCCGCCAGCACCTCGCTCGCCTTGCCCGGCGAGGACCTCGCCGAGACCGTCGGCATCACCGTCAAGGAGGCGGAGGAGGGGACCCGCAAGGTGGTCGAGCTGGTCACCGGCGCCCGGGTCGAGGTGATCGTGGCCCCTGGCACCGAGAGCGGGCGCACGCTCACCTTCGAGGGGCTCGGCCTGCCCGGGATTGGCGGGGCGCCGCCGGGCGACCTCAACGTGATCGTCGAGATCCTGCCCGCCCCGATGCTGGACGGGGACCGCTCAGGCTGAACCGCCCGCGATCTTCGTGTCGCGCCACGTGCAGTAATAGGTGCAGCCGAACAGCAGCGCCGCCCCGACCCAGGTCCAGAGGCTCGGCAGCTCGTCGAAGAACGCGAAGCCGATCAGCGCCACGATCGGCAGCCTCAGATAGAGCACCGGCGAGACCAGGCTCGCCTCGGCGGCGGCGAGCGACCTGGTGATGCAGATCTGCGCGCTGAGCGCCCCCGTGGCGAACGCAAGGATCCACGGGATGTCGTCGAGCGTCGGCGTTACCCATGTCGCCGCCGCCGGAATTACGGCGATCGGAAGCTGCAATACGAACCCGTAGAACAGGATCGTCCGGATGCCGTCGTCTCGCGCGAGAAACCGGGTCGAGACGTCCACCACGCCGAACAGGAGCGCCGCGCCGAGCGCGATGGCAACGCCTATGTTCACTTCGGCGAAGCCCGGGCGGACGATGATCAGCACGCCGACGAAACCCAGCACCGTCGCGATCCAGCGATGCGCGTAGGCGCGCTCCTTGAGCAGGATCACCGCGAAGATCAGGGTGAAGATCGGCAGCGTGAACTGGAGCGCGACCGAGTCCGCGATGGTGATCAGCCGCACCGAGTAATAGCCGCAGAACATCGCGGAATAGGCGAAAACGGCACGCACCGCGTAGAGCCGGAAATTGTCCGTCCTCAGCCCCGCCCGGCCGACCCGGAACAGCCAGGGCAGCAGCACCGCGATCCCGAAGACCAGCCGGAAGATGACGATCTCGAATGTCGAATAGGTCGCCGACAAATGGCGAACCAGCGCGAGGGTCACTGAGAACGCGACCGCCGCGCCGAACATCCAGAGGACGCCCGCGACCGGGTTGTGCCGTCCGCCCGGGTTCACGTGCGCCCGGCCCCCGCGCCATCGATCGCCCGCCAGATGCGCTCCGGCGTCGCGGGCAGCGGGATGTCCTCGATACCGTACGGGGCGAGCGCGTCGGCGATGGCGTTGATCGTCGCGGGCAGCGCGCCGGTCGGCCCGGATTCGCCGACCCCCTTGGCGCCGATCGGGTTGGAGGCGGTCGGGATGCCGGCGCTCGCCACCGCGAAGGCGCTCAGATCGTCCGCCCGCGGCAGACAGTAGTCCATGAACGACCCGGTGAGGAGTTGTCCGCTCTCCGGGTCCGTCCGGATCTCTTCCAGCACCGCCTGGCCGATACCCTGGGCGATCCCGCCGTGCAGCTGTCCCGCATAGAGCATCGGATTGATAACGCGCCCGGCGTCCGAGATCCCGGTATAGCGGACGATCTCGACGCTCCCGGTCTCCGGGTCGATCTCCACCTCGCAGACCTGCGCCGAGCTCGGCCAGTTCCAGTATTCCGGCGCGAACCAGGCCTGCGCACCGAGGCCGGGTTCCAGACCGGGCGGCAGGCTGGCGGGTTCCACCGCGGCAGCCGCGACCTCGGCGAGCGAGACCGACCGGTCGGTTCCGGCGACCGCGAAACGCGCGTCGGCAAACGCAATGTCCGGTTCGGCGGCTTCCAGCAGGTGGGCGGCGATCCGTTTTCCTTTGTCGACGATCTTGTCGGTCGCGATCCGGATTGCCGACCCGGCAATCGCGGTGGAGCGGGAGTTGAACGTCCCCCGACCGTAGACCACGAGGTCGGTGTCGCCCTGCACGAAGCGGATGTCGTCGAGACCGACGCCGAGGCTTTCGCACAGGATCTGCCGGAAGATCGTGGCGTGGCCCTGGCCGTGATCGACCGTGCCGGTCATCAGCGTCAGCCCGCCCGAGGGGTCCACCCGGATCTCCGCCGTCTCGACGATGGGGGTCGAGGTCTTCTTGACGGTATTGGCGAAGCCCAGCCCGCGCAGCCTGCCGCGCGCCTCCGACTCGCGGCGGCGCGCCGGGAACCCCGCGCAGTCCGCCTCTCGCAGCGCGCGGTCGAGGTTGGCGGGAAAGTCGCCGCAGTCATAGGTGTAGCCGAGCGCGTTGGTCCACGGCATCCGTTCGGGCGTGACGGTGTTGATGCGCCTGATTTCAGCCGGGTCCATGCCGAGCCGGCGGGCGGCGATATCGACCAGCCGTTCGAGCGCGAAGGCGGCCTCGGGCGCACCCGAGCCGCGATAGGGCGAGGTCGAAACGGTGTGGGTATGCACCCCCCGCACCGCGACATGGACGGCCGGCGTCCGGTAGACGCCGGCCAGGGTCCCGAGATTGCCGACCGGCGGGCGCGGACCCCGGGTCGACAGATAGGCGCCGAGATTGGCGCGGTTCGAGATCCGGAAGGCGAGAAACCGCCCGTCCGCGTCGAGCGCCAGCGCGGCCTCGATCAGGCATTCGCGCGCATGGTCGTCGGTCGCCAGCCCCTCTCCCCGGCTCGCTACCCATTTGACCGCTCGCCCGGTCCTGCGCGCCGCCCAAAGGACGAGGATCAGCTCGGGATAGTTCGCTCCGCGCGTCCCGAAGCTGCCGCCGATATCGTCGCACACCACCCGGACACGGTTTTCCGGCACGCCGAACACCGTCAGCGCGAGTTGGCGGCGCAGGGTATGCGCGTTCTGGACTCCGGAATGCAGGGTGTAGCGGCCGTCCCGCGGGTCGAAGAAACCGGCGCAGCCGCGCGGCTCCATCATCGCTCCGGTAATCCGGTTGATCGCGAAGCGCCGGCGGACGATATGCGCGGCTCTCTCGAACGCCGCGGCGACCGCCCCGGCGTCGCCCTCTTCGTGCGCGAAGGCGACATTGTCCGGGCAGAAGGGCCAGACCGCCGTCGCGCCGTCGGCCAGCGCCGCTTCGATCGCGGAGACCGCGGGCAAGGGCTCGTAGTCGACCGCGATGCGCTCGGCCGCGTCCATGGCGCAAGCCTCGGTCTCCGCCACGACAAAGGCGACCGGATCGCCGACGAACCGCACGCGGTCCCGCACCAGAGCGGGCCTTGGCGGGTCGATCATCGACGTGCCGTCCGGCCGGGCGGCCTTGTCCTCGCAGGGGAAGGAGCCGTGGCCGTCGGCCTCCCAGTCCCTGCCGTCGAGGACGGCGAGCACGCCCGGCATCCGCGCGGCCTCCGACGTGTCGATGCCGGCGATCCGCGCGTGCGCATGCGGCGAGCGCAGTACGAACCCGTGCGCCTGGCCTTCGAAGGCGATGTCGTCGAGATAGCGCCCGCCGCCGGTGAGCAGCCGCCGGTCGTTCTCCCGGAGGACCGGGGCGCCGATCCCGTTCTTCGTCATCGCGGACCGGCGCCGCCCGGGGACTGCGCTATTCGGCCGCGACGAGCTCCGGCTGCTCGATATGGGATGCCTGCAGCGTCGGCATCACCTCGGCGGCGAACATATCCATGTTCTTCCGGGTGAGGTCGGCCGGCAGGGTGCCGAACTGGCAGAGCGCCAGCACGTTGCCGAGCGCCACCCGGCGCTGGCAGTCGAGCAGCTTCTCGCGCACCGTATCGGGGCTGCCGATCACCACCACCTCGTCCTCGATCAGCGACTCCACCGTCTGGCTCTTGCTCAGGCTCGACTTGTGCTTGCGCACGTTCTTGAGCGAGGCGATCGAGGTGTAGCCCGGCGGCAGCAGCATCTCCGGCGGGTTGCGCAGGAACTTGTTGGCGAAGGCCTCGATATGCGGCCTCGCCTCGTCGCGCGCCCGCTCGTCGGTGTCGGCGACGTAGATCGGCACCAGCCAGCCGAGCTGGTCGGGTTTCGCCTCGTAGCCGTAGTCCCGCGCCTTGTCGCGATAGGCGTCCATGAACCGCTTCACCGCGCGGAACGGGCTGTAGGTCTGCAGATAGGTGTATTTGCGGTCCGGATGCGCGGTCCACTCGATGGTCTCGGTCGAACCCTGCGACGGGCACCAGATCGGCGGATGCGGGTCCTGGTAGGGGCGCGGCCACAGATTGACGTACTCGAAATGGTAGTGCTCGCCCTCGAAGGAGAACGGCCCTTCCTCGGTCCAGGCGCGGATGACGAGGTCGTGCGCCTCGTGGAAGCGGTCGTGCGAGAAGGCGGGGTTGGCGCCCATCGAGTAGTACTCGCAGCCGATGCCGCGCACCATGCCGCTGATCAGCCGCCCGCCCGAGATGCAGTCGATCATCGCGTGCTCTTCGGCCAGCGTCAGCGGGTGCTCGCGGATGCCGAAGGCCGAGCCCACGATGGCGATCTTCACCCGCTCGGTGCGCCGCGCCAGGGCCGCCGCGGTGACGATCGGGGACGGCATGATGCCGTAGGCGTTCTGGTGGTGCTCGTTGACGCAGAGCCCGTCGAAGCCGAGCTCCTCGCCGTATTCGAGCTCGTCGAGGTAGCGGTTGTAAAGCTCGTGCCCCTTCTTGGGGTCGAAATAGCTGTTGGGCAGAACCACCCAGGCCGACCGGTACTTCTTGTCGTAGTCGAGGTCGAGATAGGCGTAGGGCATCAAATGAAAGAGGAACACCTTCATCGCGCGCATCCTGTCCTGTGTACCGGGCGAGTGTAGGGGATCGGTTCCGGGCGAACAACAAAGCGGGGGCGGCGTGCCGGGTTCAACGCACTTCGACCAGCACCTCTCCCTCGGCCAGCGCGGCTTCGATCTCGTCCAAATGCGGGGCGAGTCGGGCGCGGAGCGCTTCGTTCGTCGTGTTTCCGCAGCGCAGCCAGACGACCTGCAACCCCGCCGCGTTCCGCGCTCGAACCGCGAAGGCCGGGTCGGCGGACCAGACGACCGCCTGCAACGCGCGCGCCCACGCCTCGATCCGGTCGTCCGTGGCCGCGCCGAGGTCCACGTCGTTCACATGGTCGCAGGTGTGCAGCCACTCGGACAGCCACCGCCCGAGACCCGGCGGCAGCTGCGCGTCGAACAGGTAACGCACGGCTCAACCCGCCGTAACGACGCGGTGGTCGACCGCCGCCGCGGCGCAGGCGAGCGCGGCTCTCACGTCGGCGTCCTTCAGATAGGGATAGTCCGCGAGAATTTGCCTCGTCGCGGCACCGGACGCCATGAGCCGCAGGATGTCGGATACCCGGACACGGGTTCCCCGGATATGCGGGCGTCCTCCGCAGATCGCGGGATCGACGGCGATCCGGTCCGACGCCTCCGGCGCTTTGGCGACATCGTCCAGTACTTCCGCCGGGACGCAGATCCGGGCGCCTTTGCGCGGGCCGGGATGTCCGTAGCTGCGAAAGAAGTCCCGCAGGGCGCCCTCGACCGCGTCGCCAAGACGCGAGCCGGGGCGGACGACGTGAAACCACTGCCGGAGGATGCGTTCGGTATCGCGGCCGCGCCTCGCGCTCCTGTCGCGGAAATACGCCTCCGCAGTATTCCCCGCATATCCGATGAATTTCGACGGCGCGAACAGCCACTGCTCTCCGCGCGGCTTGGCTGCATACCAGGCATGCGCCATCGGCATCAGTTTCCGCAACGCCGCGCCGTGCCGGACGTCTTTCAATGCGTCCCGGTAGCGCGGGATGTTGGCCAGGGCCTCGTCCCGGTTAAAGATCAGGGTGTTTCCGGACACCGCGCGCGCTCCTATACAACTTGGGATACGTAGATCCGGTCCAGATTATTCTACTTGCGGTATTTCCGCCAGACCAGGCGATTCAAAGTGGCGTTGAGGTCCGCTAATCTTCACCCGCGCGGTTTCGGGATGGAGGACATGACGGCAAGGGATCCCATCGTTATCGCCGGCGGCGGACCGGTCGCCATGGTGCTGGCGCTCGCGCTGCACCGGGAGGGCGTGCCGTTCGTCGCCCTGGAGACGCTGGCCGAGCCGTTCGTCGACCAGCGCGCGGCGTCCTACCACCCGCCGACGGTCGAGATGCTCGATTCGCTCGGGCTCGCGGCGGAAATCGTCCCGGAGGCGCTGAAGGCGCCGGTCTACCGGTTTCACGACCGGGTGAGCCGCGAGACGGTGGCCGAATTCGACCTCGGCGATCTCGCCGACGAGCTCCCGTTTCCCTACGTCCTGCAATACGAGCAGTACAAGCTGGTCCGCAAGATCCTCGCGCTCCACGGCGGCGAGCCGGGTTTCGACGTCCGCTTCTCCCACACCGTGACCGGGCTTGCGCAGCACGGCGACCATGTGTCCGTCGAGGTCGCGCTTCCCGACGGCGGCGCGGAGACCGTCCGGGGCTCGTGGGCGGTGGGCTGCGACGGCGGGCGGTCGACGGTGCGAAAGGAAGCGGGCATCGACTTCGTCGGTTTCACCTACCCCGAGAAGTTCATCAAGATCGGGACCTATTTCGACTACATGGCGCAGGACGGGCGCATCGCCTACCGCAACTACTTCTCCGCCCCGGACGAGTGGGGCAACCTGTTCAAGGTCGCCGGCGAGCCGCCGATGCCCGCCATCTGGCGCTGCGTGATCCCGATGCGGGTCGACGAGACCGAGGAGGAGGCGACGCGCGAGGACGCCATCCAGGACCGGCTCCAGCGCTTCTTCCCCAAGGAAGGCGACTATCCGGTCGCCTACGCGAACGTCTACACGGTGAGCCAGTGCGTCGCCGGGACGTTCCGCAAGGGCAGGGTCCTGCTCGCGGGCGATTCGGCCCACGTCAACAATCCGATCGGCGGCATGGGGCTGAACGGCGGCATCCACGACGCGATGAACCTCGCGCCGAAGCTCGCCGCGGTGTGGAAAGGCGAAGCGGGACCGGACCTACTCGATCTCTACAGTCGCCAGCGCCACAGGGCGGCGGCCGACTTCACCCAGGCCCAGACCATCGCCAACAAGAAGCAGCTCGAGGAGCGCGATCCCGCGGTCCGCAAGACCCGCCTCGACGAGCTCCGCCGGACCGGCGAGAACCGCGAATCGGCCCGTGCCTACATGCGGCGCGCGCAACTGATCGACAGCCTCCGGGCCGCCGCCGAGGTGACCTGAAGATGCGCGCATCGCCGGGAGGTTGGTACGGGTGGCCGGACTCGAACCGGCAAGTCCTTGCGGACAGCGGCTTTTGAGGCCGCCGCGTCTACCAATTCCGCCACACCCGCGAATTCGCGCCGCAATGTGCCGCAAAACCCGTCCGGTCACAACGAATCCGTGACCCCTTCGGCGCGGTCTATAGTCGCGGCAGGGAGGGGGACGGGTGCTCCGACGCCTCTACGACGGGACGATGAATCTCGCCGCGCGCAGGGACGCGGTCTGGGCGCTCGCCGCGATCGCCTTCGTCGAGGGCTTCTTCTTCCCGATCCCGCCCGACGTCCTGCTGATCCCGATGGTGCTGGCGGCGCGGGACAGGGCGTGGTTCTACGCCGTCGTCTGCACAGCGGCATCGGTGGCGGGCGGGACGTTCGGCTACGCCATCGGCTGGTTCCTGTTCGAGGCGGTCGGCGAGCCGATCCTCGCCTTCTACGGCCATCGCGAGGCGTTCGCCGCGTTCGGCGCCCGCTACAACGAATGGGGCGCGTGGATTGTGTTCACCGCCGGCTTCACGCCGTTCCCCTACAAGGCGGTCGCGATCGCCAGCGGCGCGACCCGGCTCGACCCCGCGACCTTCGTCGCCGCGTCGGTCCTCGCGCGCGGCCTCCGCTTCGTGATCGTGGCCGCGCTGCTCTACTGGATCGGCCCGCCGATACGCGCGTTCATCGAGCGGCGGCTGGGGCCGGTGACCCTCGTCTTCGTCGCGCTCTTGCTCGGCGGCTTCGTCGTCGCCAAATACGTCCTGTGACGACGGTCGAAAAATCCGCGCCCGGCGCCATCCTGATCGCCAGCGCCCTGATCCTCGGGACCGCGCTGGGCTCGCAATATCTCGGCGGGCTCGCCCCCTGCGAGCTCTGCATCGTGCAGCGTTGGCCCTACGCGGCGGCGATCGGGCTCTCCCTCGTGGCGCTTACCGCGGTGCGGCGCCCGGCGGCGCGCTCGGTCGTCGTCGGGCTCTGCGGGGCCGCCTTCGCCATCGGCGGGGCGGTCGCCTTCTACCATCTCGGCGTCGAGGAGGGCTGGTTCCAGGGTCCCGCCGGGTGCTCCGCCTCGGCCATCGACGCGACGACCGTCGAAGACCTCAAGCGCCAGCTTCTCGCGACCCCCGTCATCCGCTGCGACGAGGTACAGTGGTCGCTGATGGGACTCTCGCTCGCCGGGTTCAACCTGATCGCCTCCGCCGTGCTGGCGGCGGGGTGCCTGTTCGTCGCGGCGCGGTCGTGGAGGCGCGCGGCATGACCCGGCTCACGGCCGAAGACAGGCTGCCCGGCGACCCCGATCGCGAGGAGACCGTCGCCCGGATGATCCGCGTCGACCAGGCGGGCGAATACGGCGCGGTCAGGATCTATGCCGGCCAGCGCGCGTTCCTCCGGCGCGGCGCCGCGGCCGACGCGGTGGACGAGATGGCCGCCAAGGAGGCCGAGCATCTGGAGACCTTCGACAGGCTCGTCGCGGAGCGCGGCGTCCGGCCGACCGCGCTGATGCCGCTCTGGCACGTCGCGGGGTTCGCGCTCGGCGCGGCGACCGCGCTGATGGGCGAGCGCGCGGCGATGGCCTGCACCGAGGCGGTCGAGGACGTGATCGACCGCCACTACGCCGAACAGTCCGCCGCGCTCGGCGACGACGAGGCGGAGCTTCGCGCGACCATCGACCGGTTCCGCGCCGACGAGATCGAGCACCGCGACCTCGCGGTCGAGCACGAAGCGCGCGACGCGCCCGGCTACGAACTCCTCACCCGCGCGGTCAAGGCGGGCTCGCGCGTCGCGATCTGGCTCTCGACGCGGGTGTGAGGGTCGGCGCTGGGCGGATCCTCCATCGTATTGTCGTGGTCGGCGGAGGCCGACCATCCACGATTTTTCCCGGCGCTTGTGACCGCGAGGAAAAAACAAAAGAACGTGGATGGTGGGCCTTCGCCCACCATGACGGGGTGCGCCCACCACGACGGGGTGAGACGCCGTATCTCAAAACCCTGCCATCTCGCGGTCGACCTTGGCGAGGAACCGTTCGATCCGCGCCGGCGAGGGCTTGTGCAAGCCATAGAGCGGGAGGTACCGGACCCGCGCGCCCCTGGCCAGGAACCAAGGCATGTAGCGGGTGAACATCTTGCGCGGCGGGTCGCCGAACCACCGGAGGATCGGCCGGCCGCGCCCGTAGGTGACGATGGCGGCGAGCGCGCGTATGTGCCGCAGGTTGGGGTGGAGCCGGCCCCTTTCGTCCACGCGGAACGAAACCCCCGGCACCATCACCCGGTCGAAGAAGCCCTTGAGGATCGCCGGCGGCCCGAGGGTCCAGGTCGGGAATACGAACGCCAACCCTTCCGCCGCGAACAGGCGGTCCACGTAGGCCGCGTTCCGCGCGCGGTTCGCGCCCGTGTCGAAATAGGCCGCGCGCTCTTCCGCCGTCAGCACCGGGTCGAAGCCCTCGGCGTAGAGGTCGCAGAGGTCGACGCCGTGCCCGGCGCGCTCCAGCGCCGCGACGGCGCGGTCGCGGATCGCCGCGTTAAGGCTGTCCGCGCCGGGATGGGCGAAGACGAGGAGAACCCTCACGCTTCGACGAAGGCCGGCGGGGCGAACGCGGTGATCCCGGGGGGCTCCTCGTCATAGCGTTCGACCTCGACCAGCGCGGTCTGAGCCGCGCAGCACTGGGTGAGCGTCGAGGTCGGCTTGTCGACGGTGAGCACGTTGGGATTGCCGTGCTTCTCCAGGCTGCCCGGCGTCGCTGGATCCACCGGATCGAACCATGCGCCGGTCGCGAGCTCGACCACGCCCGGGCGGATCGCGTCGCTGACGACGGCGCCGGCGAGGCAGGCGCCGCGGTCGTTGAACACCCGCACGACATCCCCGTCCGCGATGCCCCGGGCGGCGGCGTCCCCGGGGTTCATGCGCATCGCCTCGCGTCCCGCGACCTTGGCGCCCCGGCTTACCGGGCCGCAGTCCAGCTGGCTGTGCAGGCGCGCCCGCGGCTGGTTCGAGACCATGTGGAGCGGGAAGCGCGCCGCCTTGTCGCCGCCGAGCCATTCCACCGGCTCCATCCAGGTGGGATGGCCCGGAACGTCCGCGTAGCCGAACCCCGCGATGGTCTCCGAATAGATCTCGATCTTCCCGGACGGGGTCTTGAGCGCTGCGCTCTCCGGGTCCTCGCGGAAATCGGCGAAGGGGATGGGCGGAACGTCGGGCCGGGGAAGCTCGAAATGGCCCGCCTCCCAGAACGTGTCGAAACCCGGCATCTCGATCCCGTCCTTCGCGACCCGCTGGCGGTAGACGTCGTAGAGGTGGCGGAGCCACTCCATCTCGCTTCGGCCCTCCGTGAAGGCCTCGGCGAAGCCCAGCCGGCCGGCGAGCCCGGTGTAGATGTCGTATTCGCTGCGGGCCTCGCCGACGGGTTCGATCGCCTGCTGGTTGGCGAAGACGAAACGGTCGAAATTGGATGCCGCGATGTCGTTGCGCTCCAGCGTCGTGGTGCAGGGAAGCACGATGTCGGCGCGCTTCGCCGCCGGCGTCCACCAAGGCTCGTGGATGACGATCGTCTCCGGCTTCGCCCAGCCCCGGAGCAGATTGTTGAGGTCCTGCTGCTTGTGGAACGGATTTCCGCCGCACCAGTAGATCAGCCTGATGTCCGGGTAGGTCCGGTCCTCGCCGTTGAAGCTGTAGGGCGCGCCGGGGCCGAGCAGCATGTCCGCCAGCCGCGCCACCGGGATCCAGCGGTCGACCGCGTTCCTGCCGACCGGGATCTTGGGCGGCGCGACCTGCCGGGTCGCCGCGCCGATCCCGTGCATGGCGCCGTAGCCGAACCCGAAACCGCCGCCGGGAAGGCCGATCTGGCCCAGCATGGCGGCGAGCGCGATCGTCATCCAGTAGGGCTGCTCCCCGCGGTCGGCCCGCTGCACCGACCAGCTCACCGCGATCAGCGTACGCGACGCGGCCATCCGGCGGGCCAGGCCGCGGATGGATTCGGCGGGCATTTCGGAAATGCCGGAGGCCCATTCGGCGTCCTTGGCCATCCCGTCGCTCTCGCCGAGGAGATAGGCGGCGAGCCGGTCGAACCCGGTGCAGCAGCGCCCGAGGAATTCCGTGTCGTGCAACCCCTCCGCCAGCATTGTGTGCGCGAGCCCGAGCATCACCGCGAGATCGGTATTGGGCCGGATCGAATGCCACTCCGCCGCCACCTCGTCCCCGGCGTCGTCGCGGATCGGGCCGACGCAGACGAACGCCGTCCCCGATTCGACGGCGCGGCGGTGCCAGTCCGCCGCCTCGTGCACGCCGACGCCGCCCTGGTTGACGTTGGCGTTCTTGGGCGGCATGCCGCCGAACGCGACCATAAGGTCGGTATGCTCGACGATGACCGGCCAGCTGTTGACCGGTCCGACCACCGGGCTCATCGAGCCGACGATCCGGGGCACGATGACGCTTGCCGCGCCGAAGCTGTAGTTGGTGACCTGGTCGACGAAGCCGCCATTGAGGTTGAGGAAGCGGTTGAGCTGTCCGCGCGCGTCGTGAAACCCGCCGGCGCTGCCCCAGCCCGAGCTGCCGTAGATCGCCTCGTTCCCGTATTGCGCCTTGACCCGCTCCAGCTCGCCCGCGACGAGGTCGAGCGCGCGGTCCCATTCCACCTCGACGAACGGCTCGGCGCCCCGCAGTTCCGTGTTCGTCCCCGGCCCCCCGTCCAGCCACGACTTGCGGACGGAAGGCCGCGCGACTCGGCATTCGGCGTGAACCGCGCCCGGCAGCGCCTCGATGAACGGCGCCGGGTGCGGGTCCTTCCCGAACGGCTTGACCCCAACCAGCCTTCCGTCGACCGCCTCCGCGGTGAACGCGCCCCAATGGCTGGCCCCGAACGCGGTCCGCGCGCCGTCAGGCATGGTCCTGTCTCCGTTAGGTCCGGTCCTATCGTAGCGAAAGCAGCAAGCGTTTCGACCTTTCCCGCCGCACGCGCAATCCTGCTTCCGACAGTCTGCGGTCGCGGCTAAACTGGTCGCAAGTCAAAATCGGATTGTCGCCTCGATGCACACTTATACCGCAGTCGTAGAACTTTGCCCCGATACAGGCCTCTACGTCGGTTACGTTCCAGGCTTTCCCGGTGCTCACAGCCAGGGCGAGACGCTCGACGAGCTCAACGCCAACCTCCGCGAAGTCTTCGCAATGTTGCTCAAAGACGACCCACCGGAGCCTGGCATCGTCTGACTCTCGTCACCCCCCTACCGTACCGAAAGCGGCAGGCTGTTGAAGCCGCGGAAGCGGGCGCGGCCGCCGCGTTCCGGCGTGCCCGCGAGTTCGATGTTGCGGAACCGGGCGACCAGCTTGCCGACGGCCACCTTGCCCTCCATCCGGGCGAGCGACATGCCGGCGCAGGCGTGCACCCCGGCGCCGAAGGCGAGGTGGCGGTTGGGCGTGCGCGCGATGTCGAGCCGGTCGGGGTCGGGGAACTCCGCCGGATCGCGGTTGGCGGCGCCGATCGACATGTGGATGTAGGTCCCGGCCGCGAGCATTTCGCCGCCCAACGCCGCGTCGACCCTGAGCCGCCGGTTGCCGATCTGGTTGGAGCTCTCGTAGCGCAGGAACTCCTCGACCGCGGTGCCGATCAGGCTAGGGTCGTCGCGCAGCCGCCGCATCTGGTCGGGGAAGCGGATCAGCGCCTCGACCCCGTTGCCGATCAGGTTGGTCGTCGTCTCGTGGCCCGCGTTCAAGAGGAAGATGCAGTTGTGCAGCAGCTCGAGCTCGCTCAGCGCCTCGCCCGCCTCGTCGGGGCCGATCAGCTTCGACAGGACTTCGGCGTCGTCGTCGCCCGCATCCCGCAGGCGGCGCGCGACCAGGGTCCTCAGGTAGTCCTTGAACTCCTCGACCGCGTCCGAGCCGCGCGCCACCTGGTCCGCCGTCGGCCGCGGTTCGAGGCCGCTCAGGATCGCCAGCGACCAGGCCCGGAGCGGCGCTCGCTCGGGGCGCGGGATGCCGAGCATGTCGCCGATCAGCTCGACCGGCAGCGCCGAGGCGAGGTCGCGGATCAGGTCGCAGGACCCCTTTTCCGCGATGGAATCCAGCATCTCGTCGACCACCGCTTCGACGCGGGGCTGCAGCGCCCTGAGCGCGCGCGGGGTGAAGGCGGGCATCAGCCGTTTCCGCACGCGCGTGTGGTAGGGCGCGTCGTTGAACACCAGGCTCGTCGTGTGGTGCTCGTAGAGCGGGGTGTCCCCCATCGCGGGCCGGAAATCGACCGTCTTGTCCGACGAATACCGCTCCGGGTCGTGATAGACCTCGTCGACGTCGGCATAGCGCGTGAGGAATACCGAGCCGTCCGCCATCCGCTTTACCGGCGCGTGGCGCCTGAGCGCATGGTAGGTGGGGAAGGGATCGTCGAGGAAATCCCGCGTCAGGCGCGCGATCTCGAACCCGTCGGCAAGCGCCCTGTCGTCCACGGCCGAAGCCTAGTCCTCGATACGGAACACGCGCTTGGCGGTGAGGCCGAGGATGTTGCGCTTGGCCTGCTCGTCGAAGAAGGGCAGGTCGAAGATCACGCTCGGCGCGTCGAAGTCCCAGTGCGGCCAGTCGGACGAGTACATCATCTGCGTGGGCGCGTTGAACGCGTCGCAGGTCGCCTCCAGCAGCTTGAGGTTGGTGCGCTCCAGCGGCTGCGAGGTGTAGTACATCTCCCCGATATATTCGCTCGGCAGGCGTTTCAGCGCGGGCGCCTCGGACGAGCGCATCAGGTACTCGTTGTCGAGCCGGGGCATCATGAAGGCGAGCCACGCGATGCCGCTCTCGATCCATACCACCGGGAGGTCCGGGAAGCGCTCCGGCAAACCGTTCATCACCCAGTTGGCGAGATGAACCATGTTGCACAGCGAGAACGAGATCGCGTGCATGGTGAGGAAGCGGTTGAGCTGGCGGACATAGCCGTCGCCGCCCCAGTTCGGCCCGGCGTGGAAGCCGAGCGTGAGCCCGCGCTCCTCGATCATCCGGTAGAGCCGCATATAGGCGTTGTGGTGCACCGGCTTGTAGCGCACCGAGGTCACCATGAAGCCGACCACGCCCTGGGTCCCGCCGTAGCGCTCGACGATCTCCTCGCAGGCCGGAGGGTCGTTGAAGGGGAGGTACAGCATCGACTTGATCCGGTCGTCGGCCGACAGGATCCGTTCCGTCACCCACCGGTTGTAGCCGCGCGAGAGCGCGATCTCGACCTCGATCTCGGGATGCAGGCCGAGCGCCAGCATCGGCGTCGGGAAGATCACCTGGTAGTCGATGCCGAAGCTCTCGATCGCGCGCCGGACCAGGCTGACGTCGCGCTGGACCCCGGGCTCGCCGGGTTCGAGGATGCCGGGTTCGTGCGGAATGCGGCCGCCCACGCTCTGGTTGGCCGGCCAGCTGCTGACCTGCATGATCCCGGGGCCGATTTCGCTCGCGTTCGGCCCGACGCGGAAGCTGGACGCGATTTCGCGGATCACCGGGTCGGGGACGTATTCGACGATCTCCGACCAGGATTGGTTCTCGAAATGATGGGCGTCCACGTCGACGATCAGATAGTCGTCGAAATTGCGCTCCCTCGCCTGGCGCGCGGCGCGGGCGAGGACGTCGCGCGTGCCGGCGGTTCGCTTGAGCTCGGCGAGTTCGGTCCGCGCGGTGCCCCGTTCGATCGTGTCCATATCGTCAACCTCGCTCGGTATCGGCGCCGGTCCGGAACGCCGGCGACGCGCTCCTTCGCGCCGTGCGGCAAGTCTAGGTGAACCGGTCTCGACGCGGCAAGAAGCGCGGTTGCCGTCCGACCGCGCCGCTGCTAGGTTCCGCGCGCTGCCGAATCCCCGAATGCACCGGCTTCCGCATGCGGACGGAGCGCCCGGCCCGCCGGGGCATTCCCGCGCCGGCAGCCCCCGGACTTCGGAGCAGGACGACATGCCGAGCGAGCCGCGTTACCCCCACGAAGACCTCGAATACGGCGAGACCCTGGAGGTCGCGCCCGGCATTTACTGGCTCAAGATGCCGCTCCCCTTCGCGCTCGACCACATCAACCTCTATCTGATCGAGGACGGCGACGGCTGGACGGTCGTCGACACGGGCTGGAACGGCGACGACGTGAAGGCGCACTGGGTCGACGTGCTCAAGCGGTTCGGCGACCGCCCCCTCAAGCGCGCCATCGTCACCCACTTCCACCCCGACCATCTCGGCCTCGCCGGCTGGCTGCAGGAGGAGTACGGCACCGCGCTCTGGATGACCTACGGCGAATGGTTGCAGGCCCACCTCGCCTGGACCCAGGACGTCACCCACGACGTCGAGGGCTGGATGCAGTTCTTCCGCAAGAACGGGATCGACGAACACAGCGTGGACGCCTACCGCGCCGGGGTCGGCAATTTCGGCCGCTGGACGACGCCGGTGCCGCCCAGGGTACGGCGCATCTGGCACAATGGCGCGTTCGAGATCGGCGGCCGCCAATGGCAGACCATCGTCGGCGGCGGGCACTCGCCCGAGCACGCCTCGCTCTACTGCCCGGAGCTCGAGGTGCTGATCTCCGGCGACCAGGTGCTGCCCCGCATCACCACCAATATCAGCGTCTGGTTCTCCGAGCCCGAGGGCGATCCGCTGCGCCATTTCGTCGAGAGCTTCGACCGGTTCCGCCACCTGCCCGGGGAGTGCTTCGTGCTGCCCTCGCACAACCGGCCATTCTACGGGCTCCTCGAACGGCTCGACTATCTCCAGGAGCATCACCGCGAGCGGCTCGACATCGCGCGCGATTTCTGCGTCGAGCCCCGGACCGCGCTCGAGCTCATCCCGGTGCTGTTCAAGCGCGAGCTCGACAACCATCAGATCGCCTTCGCGATGGGCGAGGCGCTGTCCCACCTGCACTACCTGGTGACCGAGGGAACGCTGGTCCGCATGGAGGACGAGCCCGACGGGCTGATCCGCTACCGCCGGGCGGATCGATGATCGAGCCCGGCGCGGAAGGCATCTACGAGGTCGTCGTCGAGGACCGCCATACCGCGCATGCGCTGGGGAATGACGGGGTGCGCGTCGTCGCGACGCCGATGCTGGCGCATTTCTGCGCGCTCGCCGCGCAGCGTGCCATCGCGCCCGCCCTCTCGAAAGGGGAGGTGGCGGTGCCGCTCCGCACGACGCTCGCCCACCTGAGGGCGGCGGCTCCCGGTTCCCGCATCGTGGCGGCCGCGCGGGTGACGGAGGTCGACGGGCAGGAGATCGGCCTCGCCGTGGAGGCGCGCGGCGGCGGCGGAACGCTGATGGCCGGCACCGTCGTGTGGACCGCCCGGGACCGCGCCTCCCTCCTCGTAGCGGCCGGAACGTAGCCGCATGGGCCGCTATTCGGTCGGCATGACCGGATGCTACGAGGCGGCGGTCGAGCCGCGCCATACCGGGCCCGGGAACGGCTATCCCGACCTCCCGTTCCTCTCCGACCCGTGGCTCACCCTGTTCTGCGAGATCGCCTGCGACGAGGCGATGAAGCCGGGGTACGGGCCGGGCGAGGCGAGCGTCGGGGTCCATCTCGACCTCGAACGCACGGCCCCGGTTCCCGTCGGCCGGACGGTGAGGCTCGAGGCCCGCATCGCCGCGATAGACGGCCGCCGCTGCCGCTTCGAGGTGACGGGGGAGGATGCCGGCCGCGTCTTCGTCCGGGGCACCCACGACCGCGTCGCCGTCGATCTCGAACGCTTCCTCGCACGCCTGCCCGGTTCCTGACGTTTCACGTGCCCGGGGGACGCGATACCCGCCGTCGGCATTGCGCGGCGGCGCGCAGTAGGGTAGACACGATACTTGCCCGTCTACCCTCGGAAACCGCCATGAGCCTTAACATCAAGAACGAGGAAACCTGCCGGCTCGCCGCCGAGCTCGCGGAACTGACCGGCGAAACCAAGACCGGCGCGATCACGGTCGCGTTGCGCGATCGGCTGGAGCGGGAGAAGCGCGCCCGCGACAAGGAGGCGTTGGTTGAGGATCTGATGGCGATCGGAAAGCGCTGCGCTGCGCACCTGAAGCCGGGCCCGTCGGCCGTTGAGCACGGCGATTTCCTATACGACGAGCGCGGACTGCCCAAGTGATCGTCGACAGCTCGGCGCTGCTTGCCATCCTGCTGCACGAAACCGACGCGAAGCGCTACGCCGCCGCGATCTCGAACGCGCCCACCCGCCGGATGTCGGTCGCCAACGTACTGGAAGCCTCCATGGTGGCGGAGAGCCGGGGTGGCGAGGCTGCCGGCCATGCGCTGGATCGGCAGTTGGAACGGGCGGAAATGGAACTCGTGCCCGTCACCGCCGAACAACTCGCCGCCGCCCGGCGCGCGTGGCGGCGGTTCGGCAGGGGCAACCACCCGGCGGCGCTCAATTTCGGCGACTGCTTCGCCTACGCCCTCGCCGAGACGACGGGGGAGCCGCTCCTGTTCAAGGGCGAAGACTTCGCGCTGACCGATGTCGAGGCGGCGTTGTGACCGGCGGATCCCCTACTTCTTCTCGATCCCCCTCAGCGCGTCCTTGCCCCAGACCTCGCGGAGGCGGTTGTCGCGGCCGCAGCCGAAGCGGTAGAAGCGGTAGCGCAGCGGGTCCTTCATGTAATAGCCCTGGTGGTATTCCTCGGCCGGGTAGAAGGCCTTGGCCATCAGGACCGGGGTGACGATCGAGCCCTTGAGAGCGCCCGAATCGTTGATTGCCTTCTTCGATGAGATGGCCGCCCGCTTCTGCGCCGGGGAGTGGAAGAACACCGCGGTCCTGTAGCTCTCGCCCCGGTCGCAGAACTGCCCGCCGGCGTCGGTCGGGTCGACGCTGTGCCAGAACACGTCGAGCAGCTGGTCGTAGGTCACCTTGGCCGGGTCGTAGGTGATGCGCACCGCCTCGTAATGCCCGGTTCCGCCCTGCGTCACGGCCTCGTAGGTCGGGTTCTCCACCGTGCCGCCGGTATAGCCGGATTCGGTCTCGAGCACGCCCGGCACCTTGTCGAAGTCGGACTCGACGCACCAGAAGCAGCCGCCGGCGAAGGTCGCGACCGCCGTGGCGGCGGACGCCGCGGCGCCGGCCCCCATGAGCAGCGAAGCCGACAGCAGCGCGCCGGCCGTTCCCTTGGCGATTCGTGAGAGCCGCATCCCGTGATCCTCCGTGGATGGCGTTCGTCGTCCCGGTCCAGATGGGCGCAGGGAGGGGGGCTTGCAACCCCCGTCCTTGCCCGCGCACGGAGATTTGAACACCATCGGGCCCGGCGGGCCGGGGGTCATGGAGGAACGCGGCGATGGGCGAGTTCGCGATCGGGCAGCCGGTGTCTCGGCTGGAGGACCCGAGGCTGCTCAGGGGGCTCGGCCGCTATATCGACGACCTGAACCTGCCCGGTCAGGCCCATGCCCATATCCTGCGCTCGCCCCATGCGCATGCCCGCATCCGGTCCGTCGACGCGCGCGCGGCGGCGGCCGTGCCGGGCGTGCTCGGCGTGCTGACCGGCGAGGATTGCGAGGCCGACGGGCTCGGTCATCTGCCCTGCGACCAGAAGCGGTTCGGCCGCGACGGGAGCGATATGTACCGCCCGCCGCGCCCGATCCTGGCGCGCGACCGGGTCCGCGTGGTCGGCGACTATGTGGCGATGGTGGTGGCGGAGACGGCCGCGCTCGCGCGCGACGCCGCGGAGCGGATCGCGGTCGATTACGAGCCGCTGCCCGCGGTGGTCTCTCCGGCGGACGCCGCGGAGGAGGGGGCGCCCCGGCTGTGGGACGATTGCCCGGGCAACGAGTGCTTCTTCCACGAGGACGGCGACGCGGCGGCGGTCGAGGCGGCTTTCGCCTCCGCCCATCTCGTCGTCGAGCGCCGCTTCGCGATCAGCCGGGTGACCGCGGCGCCGATCGGGCCGCGCGGCTGCATCGGCGCGTACGACCCGTCGCTGGAGCGCTACACGCTCTACACCGGGGTCCAGCAGGCGCACATGCTCCGCATGCATCTGGCGCGGACGATCTTCGGCATTCCGGAGACCCGCGTCCGCGTTATCGCGCCCGACATCGGCGGCAGCTTCGGGCTCTACAGCAACGTCTATCCGGAGAACGCGCTGGTCCTCTGGGCGGCGAGAAGGTTCGAACGGCCGGTCAGGTGGACCGCCGACCGGAGCGAATGCATGCTGAGCGACGATTCGGCGCGCGACTGCGTCTCCGACGCGGCGCTCGCGCTCGATCGCGACGGCCGCTTCCTCTCGCTGCGCTGCCGGACCTTCGCCAATCTCGGCGCCTACCTCTCGCTGCGCGGACCGCTGCCGCCGGTGGTCAATCTCGGCACGCTCGCCGGCACCTACACCACGCCGGCGATCCATGTCCGGGTCTCCGGCATGTTCACCAACACGTTCTGCACCTCGCCCTATCGCGGCGCGGGGCGGCCCGAGGCCTCGACCGTGCTGGAGCAGCTGATCGACGAAGCGGCGCGGCGCTTGCGCCTCGACCCGGCGGAGATCAGGCGGCGCAACACGATCCCGGCCGACGCCATGCCGTACCGGACGGCGCTCACCTTCACCTACGACAGCGGCGATTTCGAAAGGAACCTCGACGACGCGCTCGCGCTGGCCGGATACGCGGGTTTCGAGGCGCGGCGGGCCGAAGCCGCGGCGCGGGGCAGGCTGCGCGGAATCGGCATCTCGAACACCGTCCACCGCGCATCCGGGCTGGAGCTGGAAGCGGCGCAGATCCGTTTCGACGCCACCGGCACCGCGACCCTGATGGTGGGTTCGGTCCATCACGGCCAGGGCCACGCGACGACCTTCACCCAGATCGCCTGCGACCGGCTCGGCCTCGATCCGGACTCGGTGCGCTACGTTTCCGGCGACACCGACATCGTGACCTTCGGACGCGGCTCCTTCGCCTCGCGCTCGGCCGCGCTGGGCGGTTCGGCGGTGGCGCTGGCGGCGGACAAAATCGTGGACAAGGGGCGGACGATCGCCGCCGCGCTGATGGAGGCGGCGAAGGAGGACGTGGAATTCGCCGACGGCACGTTCACGGTTTCCGGCACCGACCGTTCGGTCGACATCGCCGGGGTCGCGCGGGCGGCCTACGCGCCGCACGACCTGCCCCTCGACATCGAGCCCGGGCTCGACGAGACGGCGATGTTCCGCCCAGGCGCGCTCACCTTCCCCAACGGCTGCCACATCGCCGAGATCGAGATCGACCCCGAGACGGGGTTCGTCGGGATCGTCCGCTATGTCGTGGTCGACGATTTCGGGACGATCCTCAACCCGCTGCTGCTCGAAGGGCAGATCCACGGCGGGCTCGCCCAGGGGATCGGCCAGGCGCTGATGGAGGACGTGGCGTTCGATCCCGATACCGGCCAGCTCCTCGCCGGCTCGTTCATGGATTACTGCATGCCGCGGGCCGACGACCTGCCGTCCTATGTCGCCGCGTTCAACGAGGTGCCGACCGCGGTCAACCCGGTCGGCGTCAAGGGCGCCGGCGAGGCCGGCGCTGTGGGCGCGCTGCCGGCCATGATGAACGCCGTGGTCGACGCGCTCTCGCCGCTCGGCGTCGCGCACGTGCAAATGCCCGCGACGCCGGAGCGGATATGGCGGGCGATCCGGGATGCGAAAGGGGGGAGAGGCTGACCGGGGCCGGCCGCATCCGGATATTCCGATGCCGAGGCAATTCGGCTAGAATGCGCGGAAGCGAGCGGCCCGTAGCGCCGCGCGGAGAGGAGGAGCGTATGCCCAAAGTCCTGACCGAGGAGCAGATCGAGTTCTTCAAGCGAGAGGGGTACCTGTTCCCGATCGACGGAATCGACAAGGAGAAGTGCGACGATCTTCTCGGCGCGATGAACAAGTTCGAGGAAGACCAGGGCATCAACCCGGGCGTGTTCAAGCTGAAGGGCCATCTCTGCCTGCCCGAGACCTGGGACCTGATCCGCGAGCCGCGCATCCTCGATGCGGCCGAGGACATCATCGGGCCCAACATCCTCGCCTTCGGCTCGCGCTTCTGGGTCAAGCCGGCGGGCGACGGCTCGTTCGTCTCCTGGCACCAGGATTCGGCCTATTTCGGCTGCGACCCGCACGACATGGTGACCTGCTGGCTGGCGCTGACCCCGGCCAACAAGGAGAACGGCTGCCTCCGGGCGATGCCGCGCTCTCACGAGGTCGGCTACCAGCACAAGGAGAGCCACGAGAACGCCCCCGGCGAGGCGCCGGGTGAGAAGAAGAACATGCTGGGCCGCGGCCAGACCATCCAGGGGCTCGACGAATCGAAGGCGGTCCACATGGAGCTGGAGCAGGGACAGTTCTCGATGCACAAGGAGCGCACCGCGCACGCCTCCTACCCCAACAACTCGACCGAGACCCGTGTCGGCTATTCGTTCTTCCTGATCCCGCCGCACGTCAAATCGACGCTGGAGCGCCGGCCGGCGACGCTGGTGCGCGGGGTGGACGAGTACAACCACTGGGATACCGACCCGGTGCCCACCGAGGACCGGCTGCCCGATCTGATCAAGATGATGCTCGCGCACAACGCGCAATACACCGACCCGCAGTTCAGGCAGCGGGCCTGAGCGGAGGGGCCTTGGGCAAGAGCGAATACCTACTGATCGGGGGGCTTCTGTTTCTCGGCGCGATATCGCTGCCGCTGGTCAAGGACGTCTATCTCGTCCAGGACATCGTGCTGGCGATCTGCAGCGGACTCGGGTTCCAGTAGGCCGGCCCCTCCGGCTCTTCAGCGTCCCTCCCGACGCCAGGCGAGCATCAGCGCGCCGATGCCCAGCAACAGCACCGCGAGCGGCGGCAGCACCGGTATTTCCGCGATGCTCGCGACCCGGTAGTCGCGGTTCGCCACCAGCCCCATCCAGCCCGGCCCCGAGGCGATGCGATCCGGCCGCACCCGCCGGAACGCGGGCAGGCCGTCGGACAGCCACTCGATCCCGCCTCCGGTCCGCGCCGCGATTCCGGAGAGCTTGTCCGCGGTGGTGCGCATGTCGGCGAACTCCACCGGATTGGCGCTCCTGACCGCCGTCAGAGCCGTCCTCTCCCCGTCGGTGACGCGATAGAGCCCCGATTCCTCCGGAACCACCGTGGCGCGGGCCCGGCCGCCGCCCTCTTCCTTGAGAGAGACCGAAATCGTCCTGCCCGACGGCGCGGTGACCTCGACCTCGGGATGGCGCCGTTCGAGGCTGCGCCGCACGATCATGAGGCCGCGCCCGTCGGCGGCGACGCGCAGATCGTTTTCTTCAAGCTCCGGCTCCTTCATCAGCCAGTGCGAGAGCCTGCGCAGGATCTCGGAGTGGGGTCCGCCGGTCTCGAATCCCCGCGCCCACAGCCAGATGTGGTCGCTCAGGAACTGGGCGACCCGCCCCTCGCCGATCCGGTCGACGATGAGAAGCGGCCTCTCGTCCGCGCCGTGCATCAGGACGGTCCCGCGCGGCGCGCCAACCTCGATATGGCGGAACCAGCGGCCCCAGCGCGACCGTTCGCCCGCCTCGCCGAAAAGATCGGCGGTCACGGGGTGGCGCCCGCCGATATCGGTCACGACGGGCTTGAACCCGCGCTCCATGACCCGCCCGGTCGGCGCGCCGGGGAGAATCGCTCCGAGCGGTGTCTGATAGAGGCTCAGCGCCGAGGCGAAGCCCGGGCCGGCCACTTCCAACACCGCGCCGCCCTTCTCGACGAAACGCGCGATATTGTCGAGGTAGATCGCCGGCAGCACCCCGCGGCGGCGGTAACGGTCGAAGATGATGAGGTCGAAGTCCTCGAGCTTGACCTCGAACAGCTCGCGGATCGGGAAGGCGATCAGCGACAGTTCGCGCACCGGCGTCGCATCCAGCTTCTCCGGCGGACGCAGGATGGTGAAATGCACCAGGTCGACCGAAGGGTCGGCCTTGAGGAAGTTGCGCCAGACCCGGCCACCGGGGTGCGGCTCGCCCGAGACGAGCAGGACGCGGAGTCGTTCGCGCACGCCGGAAATCTCGACCACGTTCCGGTTGTTGACGGTCGTCAGCTCGCCCGGCCTGCTCTCGACCTCGAGCTCGAAGATGTTGAACCCCGCGTGATCGATCTCGACCTCGATCTTCTGCGCGGCGCCCACCGTCACGTCGAGCCGGCGGATCGCCTTTCCGTCGCGGGCGATCGAAAGCTGGGCCCGCCCCCCGGAAGCGGCCGCATCCTCGATCCGGACCTCGATCTGCGCCTTGGTGCCGACCAGCCCGAAGCTCGGCGCCTTGTCGACGAAGAGGATCCGGTCGTGTTCGCCGCGCCTGCCGTTGAGGAGAACGTGCAGCGGTCCCGCGAAAGGCAGGGACGCGTCCGCCGGCGGTATGTCGTGAACCTGGCCGTCGGTGATCAGGACCGTTCCCGCGATCCGCCGGCGGGACGTGCTCGAAAGACTCCGGCCGAGCGCCTCGAACAGCCGGGTTCCTTCCCGGCCGCCGGCGATCCCGCTCTTTTCCGTCCCGGTTCGAACGATACGAATATCCAGATTATCGAATTTTGACAGATCGTTAACGACTGTTTCTAAAGTACTATCCAAGCGGGCTCGGCGCTGGTCGATCCGCTGGCTTTCCGATTCGTCCACGACCACCGTGACCAGATCCGGGATCGGCTCCCGCTCCTCGTCGACCAGGGACGGGTTGGCCAGCGCAAGCCAGAGCGCCGCGACGGCGAGCGTCCGCCAGCCGAGCCCGCGCGCGCGCACCGCCGCGCCCATCGCCAGCACCGCGAGCCCCAGCGCGCCGACCGCGGCCAGCACGATCCAGTCGAACATCGGGGCGAAGGCGACCGACGTCATTGGCCCAGCCGCTCGATGATGGCCGGCACGTGGACCTGGTCCGTCTTGTAATTGCCGGTCAGCGCGTACATCACCCAGTTGATCCCGAACCGGTAGGCCATCTCCCGCTGCAGCTCGCCCTGCGGGACCACCGGGAACATCGCGGCGCCGAACCGGTCGACCGCCCACGCGCCGGCCCAGTCGTTGGACCCGATGATCACCGACGAGACCCCGTCATTGTGGCGCCCGCCGCGCCGTTCGACCCAGACCCGGCCGCCCGACCAGCGGCCGGGGAAGTCGCTCATCAGGTAAAACGCCTTCGTCAGCACGTGGTCCCGGGGCACCGGGATCAGGGTGGAGATATCGAGCCCCCGCAGCAGGCGGCGCAGATGCCGGCCGGCGGGTCCTTCGCCGCCGAGCGTACCGACCGCGAAATCGCCCCGCTCGCGGGTGTCGAACAGGATCGTCCCGCCGCTTCTCATGTAGCGGTTGAGCTTTTCCAGCGCGCGGTCGGACGGCGGGACCTGCTGGATCGACACCGCCCAGTAGAGCAGGGGGAAGAAGGCGAGCTCGTCGCGCTCGACATCGACGCCGAGCGGCTCCGCCGGTTCCACCGACGTGCGCTGGCGGAGCACCCGGCTGAGGCCGGCGAGCCCGGCGCGGGAGACCCGGTCGGCGGAGGGATCCCCGGTTATCACGTAGGCGAGGCTGGTCTCAAGCGTGGCGCGCAACGCCCTGGCGTCCGTGCCGGTCCGCGCCGCGGCACCCGTCGACTGGGCGTCCGCCGGGCCGCCCGCCGCGAGGACGGCGAGCGTCAGGGCGGCGGCCATTCCCGCCGCCGCCCTCGACGGGCGCAGCCGCACCAGGCCGCGCATGACGAGGCCGATCGCGGTATCGGCGATCGCGAGCGCCAGGGCCGCGAGCAGCAGCCACGGCACCAGGGACAGGGCGGCATCGCTTCTTCCGAATCCCATCCGGCCGACGCCCTCCGGCAACGGGCCGAGCGCCTGCAGACTCTTCACCCCGTCCGACAGGTTGAGCGCGCGGCGCGCGGTGTCGCTGCCGTAATAGCCGGGCGGCGAGGACGGACCCGGCGCGGCTCCGACGGTTGCGCGCGGCGAGATGGCGGCGGCCGAAGGCGGGGGATCGCCCAGCACCCCGTACCCGTTCAGCGACTGGAGCGGCGGCAGGATCGCCTTGGAGTCCTCCTCTATAACGCCCTGAGACAGGTCGACGATGCGGCGCAGGAGATCCACGAACAGGCCCGAAATCGGCAGGTTCGACCACTCCGTGTTGGCGGTCACGTGGACCAGAACGAGCCAGCCCAGGCCGTTCCGTTCGGCGGTGATCAGGGGGGTTCCGTCGCTGAGGCGGGCCCAGGTCTTCTCGTTCAGTTCGAGGGAGGGCTCGGCGAGCACCTGGCGCCGGACCCTGACGTCGTGCGGAACCGCGAGGCCGAAGAACGGGCTCGCCTCATCGAAGGGGGCGAGCCGCGCCGGCGCAGTCCACGACAGCGCGCCGCCCAGCACGCGCCCGCCGCTCCGCAGCTCGACGGGCAGCAGCGTATCGGCGTTGCGGGCGAGCTTCGGGCCGGAGAAGCGAACGGCCACGCCGCCGCGTTCGATCCAGCGCGCGAGCCCGTCGGTTTCCTCGCCGCTGAGCTTGCCGATATCGGCGAGCACGATGACGGCATGGGGTTGCGAGACGAGCTCGCCGACCGAGCCGCGGGTCACCTCGCTGAACGGCTGCAATGCGCGCTGGAGGTAGTAAAGCGCGCTCAGCAGCGGCTGGTCGGTGTCTGCGGTGCCGCCGGATACCAGCCCGACCGGGCGCCGCCGCCAGCGCTCGTCGAGCAGAAAGGCGCCCGCCGCCGTGTTCTCATCCTCGATTTCCAGCCGGGCGATGGCGTTCCTGAGGCGGGCCGGCAAGGCGAACCGAACCTCGCTCTGCCCGCTGCCCGGCTCGAACGAGACCCGCTGGCGCGCCAGCGCGCGGCCATCCTCCGCGACCGCGCGTACCCAGCGCGCGGCGCGGGCTCGGTCGTCGGCGCGTTCCACGACCGCCCCGATCCCGTCCGGATCGCTCCCCGACACCCGCAGGAGCAGCGCGGTCGAGGACGGGTCGGCGGCGACGATGTCGAGAGTCCCGAGCTGCTGCAGGCGCCGCGCGAGCGCCTGCGTTTCCGGGCTCTCCAACCCGTCGCTCAGCCACACCGTGTGCGCGGAGCCGTCGGGGGAGAACGATTCGGCTGCGGCGAGGACCGCGCCGTGATCGGAGGGCCAGGGCACGGGTTCGACCGCCCGCAGGATTTCCCGCGCCTCGTCCGCCCGCAACGGATCGGAAAAGGCGACCGGCCCGCCCGCCGTGCCGCGCGCCGTGGTCAGGAGGCGCACCGGACGGTTCTCGCTTTCCGCGCGGTCGAGCCACTCGTTCCACGCGGCGGCGCGATCCTGCCAGTTGCGCGCCGACGCCCACCCGTTGTCCACGACCAGGATCAGCGGGCCGGAGCCCCGCAACCCCTCGTTCGGGTTGATGACCGGGCCGGAGACGGCGAGAACGATGAGCGCCGCGATAAGGCTGCGCAGCACGATCAGCCAGAGCGGCGTGCGGGCGGGCGATTCCTCCGGCGAGCGCAGCCCCAGAACGAACCGGATCGGCGGGAACGCGACCAGCCGCGGTGCAGGAGGGGTGACGCGGAGCAGCCACCAGATGACCGGCAGGACGAGCCCGGCGAGCAGGAACCAGGGGGCGGCGAAGCCGAGCGCGCCGAGGCCGAACACCGGTCACGCCTCGGGCGGCGCGAGCGCCGCGTGGAGCGCGAGCAACGCGGTTTGCGGCGGTTGCTCGGTCACGTGCGCGGCGCATGTCCACCCCACCGAACGCGCGAGCGCGCCGAGGCCGTCCCGGTGGCGCCGCATCTCGGCCGCGTATTCCCCGCGGATGCCGCCGACGCGTCCGATCACGACGGCGCCCTCGTCCTCGAGCCCTTCGAAGCGGACGCGCCCGTCGAAGGGGAGCGACAGCTCGGCCGGATCGATCACCTGCAGGAGATGGCCCTCCACCCCCATGGAAGCGAACTCGCGCACCCGTTCCTCGATGTCGGCGAGCGGGGACAGCATGTCGCCCACGATCGCCAGCCGGGCGTGGCGGGGCAGGGGTTCGACGGGCGGCAGGCTGTGGTCTTCTTCCAACGCGCGCACCAGATGTCCGGTGAATCGCTCGAGGGCGCCGCGTCCATTGTCGGGTGCGAACCCCGATCCCAGCAAGGAAATTTGCTCCCCGCCGCGGATCAGCAGGATGGCGAGCGCGAGCGCGAGGACGGCGGCGCGGTGACGCTTGTCCGGCCATTGCGGATCGGAACGGAAGCGCATCGACGGCGAGCCGTCGCACCAGATCCACACGCTCTGCGCGGCTTCCCACTCGGTCTCTCGGACATAGGCGAAGCGCGACTTCGCGGTCTGGCGCCAGTCGATCGACTGCGCGCTGTCGCCCGGCTGGTACTGGCGGAACTGCCAGAACGTGTCTCCCCGGCCGACCCGCCGGCGACCGTGGATGCCGGCGATGACCGAGGACGCGATTCGGTCCGCCTCGACCATGAGGTCGGGAATCCGCTCGGCCGCTTCCTCGGCGCTGCGGCGGAGCGCCTGCCCGGCGCGGTTCGGGGAAGCGCCGCTCCGCTCTAGCCGAGGGGTGCGCACAGTTTCCCGATGATGTCGTCGACCCCGATTCCGTCGGCGCGCGCGGCGAACGTGACCGCCATGCGATGGCGCAGCACCGGGCCGGCCAGCGCCAGCACGTCGTCGAGCGACGGCGCGAGGCGGCCGTCGAGCAGGGCGCGGGCGCGGCTCGCCAGCATCAGCGCCTGGCTCGCGCGCGGTCCGGGTCCCCAGGCCACCTGATCCGGCAGCCCGGGCAGGTCCGAGGTATCCGGCCGGCCGCGGCGGACGAGGTCGAGTATGCCCTGGACCACCGACTCGCCCACGGGAATCGCGCGGACGAGTTTCTGGGCGGCGCGGAGCTCGTCGCCGGTCATCACCTGCTCGGCGGGCGGCTGCTCGGCGCCGGTCGTCGCGACGAGCATCTGGCGTTCCGCGTCGAGGTCGGGATACGCGATGTCGATCTGGAGCAGGAAACGGTCGAGCTGCGCCTCGGGCAGAGGGTAGGTGCCCTCCTGCTCGAGCGGGTTCTGCGTCGCCAGAACGTGGAACGGCAGCGGCAGCGGGTGATAGCGCCCGGCGACCGAGACCCGCTGCTCCTGCATCGCCTGGAGCAGCGCCGACTGGGTCCTCGGGCTCGCCCGGTTTATTTCGTCGGCCATCAGGAGCTGGGCGAAGACAGGGCCCTGGATGAAGCGGAACCCGCGCCGCCCCGATTCGCTTTCCTCCATGACTTCAGAGCCGAGGATGTCCGCCGGCATGAGGTCCGGCGTGAACTGGACCCGCTTGTCGTCGAGCCCGAGCACCGTGCCGAGCGTTTCCACGAGCCGGGTCTTGCCGAGCCCGGGAAATCCGATGAGCAGGGCGTGACCGCCCGCGAGAAGGGTGATAAGGGTTTGCTCGACGACCTCTTCCTGGCCGAAGATCACGCGGCCGATCCGATCGCGGACCATCGCCATGCGATGGCCGAGGGCCTCAATCTCGGTCGCCCGCGGCGGTGTGTCGATAGGGGTCGGTCGGTCGATTGGCATGTCCGGCACGGGCACCTCACGAAGGGCAGACGCAAACCATGTCCGAGTCCGATCTTCGCCGTCTGTCGCAAGCGCTTCGACCGCGACCCACGGCCGGTGTCGGAACCCCCGCCGCCCAGCAATTCTGCGGCGATATCGACATGCGAATCGCGCGCGACGGGACGTGGTTCTATCACGGCTCGCCGATAGGCCGCAAACCTCTGGTCAGGCTTTTCGCGAGCGTCCTCCACCGCGACCCGGCGGGGGATTTCTGGCTTGAGACGCCGTTCGAGAAGTGCCGGATTTCGGTCGAGGACGCGCCCTTCACCGCGGTCGAGATGTTCGTCGACGGCGAAGGGGACGGCCGGACGATCCGCTTCCGCACCAATATCGACGACATGGTGAGCGTGGACGAGGACCATCCCATACGGGTCGACACCGACGGCGAAAGCGGCGAGCCCGCGCCCTATGTGCGCGTGCGGGAAGGACTCGACGCCCTGATCGTGCGGTCCGTGTTCTACGATCTCGTCGAGCTCGGCGAGGAGGCCGCGGGCCCCGACGGCGCGATGATCGTGGTCAGGAGCGGTGGCGCGTCCTTCCCGCTCGGCCCGACCGGCGAAGTCTGACGGGCGCGCCGTGAGGGAATCCCGTGCGGAGGCGATCCGGGGCCTGTTCCGCGGTCCCGGCATCCCGGTCGACGCGTTGGACGACGGGCTCGACTGGTTCGGCGCGGACAGCCCGTCCAACGGGTCCGGGCCGCTGACGCCCGCCGCGGTGCTGGTGCCGATCGTCGAGCGAGGCGACGCGCCGACGGTCCTGTTCACCCGCCGAACCGACCACCTCAAGTCGCATTCGGGACAGATCTCCTTCCCGGGCGGGCGCATGGAGGAGCGGGACGCGACGCCGGAGGCGACAGCGCTGCGCGAGACCCGCGAGGAGGTCGGCCTCTCCGAAGGCGATATCGAGGTGCTGGGACGCCTCGCCGTTCGCGAGACCGGTACCGGGTACCGCGTGGTGCCGGTGGTCGGCATGCTCGCGCCGCCGCTGTCGCTGGTTCCCGACGAGAACGAGGTCGCCGAAATCTTCGAGGTGCCGCTCGACTTCCTGATCGACCCGGCGAACCGCCGCTTCGAGACCCGCGTACGCGGCAATGTCGAACGCCAGTTCTACGCGATCCCCTATGAGGAGTACTTTATCTGGGGGCTGACCGCGCGCATTCTGGTCAATCTCGGAGACCTCCTGACGAAACGATGACGCGCATTCTCATCACATACGTGCTGCCCTTGGTCCTGCCGGCGCTGGTCTGGTACCTGTGGCACCAATTCCGGCCGCAGCGCCCCGGCGAGCCCGAGGCCAGGAAGGGATGGGCCGCGGCGCCCTGGCCGCAGCTGAGCGTTGCCGGGCTCGTCCTGCTCGCGCTTACGCTGGGCTCCATCGCGCTGCTCGTCGGCGGCGAGCCGGGCGAGGTCTACCAGCCCGCCCGGGTGATCGACGGCGAAGTCGTGCCCGGGCGCCACGCGGGGCCGCCGGACGGCAACTGAACGGCGGGTTCGTTGGAACCGGCGGAACGCATCGAGCCGAAGCCGTGGATGACCGCGCCGACCGTGCGGACGCTGCTCGCGCGCCTCACCTCGGACGGTCACGCGGCCCGCTTCGTCGGCGGCTGCGTGCGCGACACCGTGGCGGAACGCGAGGTCGGCGATGTCGACCTGGCGACCGAGGCGCCGCCCGACCGGGTGATGGGGCTGCTCCACGGCCGCGGCATCAGGGTCATTCCGACCGGCCTTGCCCACGGTACCGTGACCGCGGTGGTCGACGGCGCGGTGTACGAGATCACCACGCTCCGCCGCGACGTCGAGACCGACGGTCGCCGCGCGACGGTCGCGTTCACCGACGACTGGCTGGGCGACGCCGCGCGGCGCGACTTCACCATCAACGCGCTTTACCTGGACGCGGACGGCACGCTCTTCGATCCGACGGGCGGGCTCGACGATCTCCGGACCGGGCACGTGCGCTTCATCGGTGTGGCGAGCGAGCGGCTGGAGGAGGACGCGCTGCGGCTGCTCCGCTTCTTCCGATTCCACGCGCGGTACGGGAAGGGCGCGCCCGACGCGGCGGCGATGGCGGCCTGCCGCGATTTCGCGCCGCGCCTCCCGGGTCTCTCGGGCGAACGGGTCTGGTCCGAGTTCCGCCGGATCCTGGAAGGTCCCGATCCCGGCAACGCGCTTCGCCTGATGGACGCGGCAGACGTTCTGCGCCGCGTCGCCCCCGGGGCCGTCGCGCTCGATCGGCTCGACCGGGTCGCCGGGATCGAAACCGGACTCGACCTCGAGCCTTCGGCGATCCGCCGCCTCGCCGCCGTACTGGCGCCGGAGGCGGGCGATATCGCCGGGCTCGCCCGCAAGCTCCGCCTGTCGCGCGCCGAATCGGCCCGGCTGGAAAGGGCCGTCGAGACGTCCGCGAACCTCATCGCCTCGCCCGATCCCGCGCCGGTCGGCGGCCGGCTCTATCGCTGGGGAGAGGGGACGTTCGGCGACGCGCTTGCCGTTGCCTGGGCCGACTGCCGTTCGAAGCGCGGCGAGGAGTCCGTTTTCGAACGCCACGCACGTGCGCTCGCGGCGTGGGTCCGCCCGGTCTTTCCTCTGGACGGCAAGGACGCCATCGCTCTCGGCGCGGCGCCGGGACCGTCGATCGGCCGGGCGCTGGACGAGGTCGAAGCGTGGTGGATCGGAGAGGGATTCGCGCCGGGCCGCGACGCCTGCCTCCCCCGACTTGCCGCCGCGCTGCAACCGCCGCCCGAGTCATGACGCCCCGGGGAGACTGAACCATGCAGACCGCGTTCGATCTCGTCTGGCTGTCGGCCGAGCGGACACCCGACCATCCGGCGCTCGTCGACGATTCGTCCGCGCGGTCGCTCACCTACCGGGCGCTGATCGATGAGATCGAGACTGTGGCCGCGGGGCTCGCCGAGCGCGGGATCGGTCCGCTCAGCCGGGTTGCGACGGTGCTGCCTGCCAGTTTCGACCATTGCATCCTGCTGCTCGCCCTGCAGCGGCTCGCCGCCGTTCCGATGCTGCTCAACAATCGCCTCAAGCCGGAAGAGATCGCCGCCCTGCTCGCCAACGGCGGCGTGGCGGCGGCCGCGATCGGACCCGACGCGGCGCTTGCCGCGGCGGCGCGGGACAGCCTGCCCGCCGGAGCGCCGATCCTCGCGGTGGGCGGCCGCGCGGAGGAGACCGAAGAGTACGGCCTCTGCCGGGGCGACCCCTCGCGCCTCGACCCGCCGCCGCGCCCCGATCCCGAGGACCCCGCCTTCGTCTTCTACACCTCCGGCACGACGGGTCTCCCCAAGGGCGTCGTGCTGGCCCACAGGACCACCGAGCACCGGATTATCTGGCTCTCGACCCAGGGCGGACTCCGGCACGGCAACCACAACCGGACGCTGGGGTTCATGCCGCTCAGCCACGCCATCGGCTTTTACGGCGTGTTCCTCGTGACGCTCGCGTTCGGCGGGACCTACTACGTCATGTCGCGCTTCGATCCGGCGGAAGCCGTGGCGATGACCGACCGGCACGCGATCACCTACATGTTCGCGGTGCCGACGCTCTATCGCGCCATGACACGGGCGCCCGGATACGATCCGGAGATGATGCGGTCTCTGGAGCTGGTGCTCTATGGCGGCGGCGCGATCGACCCCGATCTGATCCGCCATATGGACGAGGCATGGCCCGCTGCGATCCGCCATATCTACGGCACCACCGAGACGATGTGCTCGCTCTACAACCCCGATCCGGTCGACCGCCCGGCCTCGCTGCGCCCGGGCTTCTACTCGCGGACGCGGGCGATCCGCATCGGCGGCGGGCCCGGCGACATGCTCGGACCCGGAGAGGAGGGCGAGCTCGTCATCGATACGAGCGCGGACGCCACGTTCTCGGGCTATCTCGACCGGCCCGACGCCACCGCCGAGAAGGTTCGCGACGGCTGGTACTATTCCGGCGACGTCGTCGAGGTCGAGGCGGACGGCGATCTCACGCTCCGCGGGCGGGTCGACGACGTGATCCGCTCGGGCGGGGAGAACATCCACCCCGAGGAGGTCGAATCCGTCGTGGCGGCCCATCCCGCGGTCGCCGAGTGCTGCGTGATCGCGTTGCCGGATTCCCATTGGGGCCAGGCCGCGGTCGCATGCGTCGTTGCCGCCGGGGAGGCGCCGGTCGCCGCGGAGCTGGACGCGCATTGCCGGGCGAGCGCTCTCGCCGGTTTCAAGCGGCCCAAGGGCTATCTCTTCGTCGACGGCTTGCCGCGCAACGCCGCCAACAAGGTCCTGCGCCGCGAGCTCCGCCGGATCGCCGGAGACGCCGCGTCCGGCGGCACGATCGCGTTCCCCGGTTAACAATTTTCTCCGTTCGGCCTATCATTTCCGACCGCTGAAGAAAGGATCGGGACGATGGCGGCGCCAAGGAGACCGAACCCGGACAGGGTGGTGGATGCCGCGCTGGGGCTGGCGGCGGACCGGCCGTGGCGCGAGATTTCGCTCGCCGATATCGCCGGCGAGGCGGGGATTCGCCTCGACCAGCTTCACGCCCTGTTCCGCAGCAAGGACGCGATTCTGGACGCGTTCACCGCCCGGATCGATGCCCAGGTGATCCGCGGAACCGACGAGGAAGCGGCGGCCGAACCCGTCCGCGACCGGCTGTTCGACGTTCTCGCCCGCCGGTTCGAGGCGTTGCAGCCGCATCGCACGGCGCTCGCGTCCATATTCTGCGATGCGCTCGCGGTTCCGAGGTCGGGGCTCGCGGGGGGCAGGCGGCTGCTGCGCTCCATGACATGGTCGCTCGAGACCGCCGGCGTCAGCGGCGCCGGGCCGCTCGGCGCGATCCGGGTCCGGGGCCTCGCGGCAGTGTTCATGTCGAGTCTTATGGTCTTCCTGCGCGACGATACCGACGACCTCGCCAGGACCATGGCGCATCTCGACCGCAATCTCGGCCGCGCCGACCGGCTGATGGCCAGGCTCAACGCCAGGCGGGCGTAGGCTAGACCGGCATCCGCAGCCGCGCTCGGACGCCGCCTGCCGGCGCGGTCTCGATGCGGATGTCGCCGCCGTGGCCACGAACCACGTCCCGGGCGATGGTCAGCCCGAGCCCGGTGCCGCCGGTGGCCGGGTTGCGCGAGCCGTCGACCCGGTAGAACGGCTTGAACACGTCCTCGCGCGCGGTCTCCGGGATTCCCGGCCCATCGTCGTCGACGATGATCTCGATCGTATCCCGCGTCCGGCGGGCGCGGACCGACACGTGCTCGGCGTGGCGCACGGCGTTGGAGACCACATTGGTGAGGCAGCGGCGGAAGGCGTTCGGGCGGATGGGAATGACGAGTCCGGCCTGTGCCCGGAAATCGACGTCGACGCCGTCCCGCCGCGCGCTCGAAACCACCTCGCCGAGGATCGGCGCCACGTCCGCGTCGATCACGGCCTCGGTCCCTTCGCCGGCCGCGAAGGCCAGATATTCCTCGACCAGGGACTCCATCTCGCCCACGTCGGACTTGAGGTCGGCCACCTTTCCGTCATCGCCGAGCATGGCGAGCTGCAGCTTTATCCGGGTCAGCGGAGTGCGAAGGTCGTGCGAGACGCCCGCCAACATCTCCGTCCGCTGCGCGATCATCCGCCGGATGCGCGCGCGCGTGATGTTGAAGGCGGTCGTCAGCGTGCGGATTTCCGCCGCGCCCGACGGGTTGAGGTCCGGCGGGTCGCGCCCCTTGCCGAAATCGTCGACCGCCGCGGCGAGCCGCCTGATCGGCCTCACCTGGTTGCGCATGAAGATGACGGCGATGCCAATCATCGCGACCGACGTGCCGATCAGCCAGGCCAGGAACAGATAGGTCGTTTCGTTGAACAGCCGCCGCTTCTTGACGAACACGTCGAGGAGCCCGTCGATAAGCTGCACCTTGATTCGGATCCAGTCGCCGTAGCCCTCGGTCTCCATGTGAAACGGCCTGCCGAGCTGGCTGCTGAGCGCCCGCGACAGCCGGCGGTGGAGAATGCCGGTGCCGATCCGGGGGGCCTGCGCCGGCAGGGTTGCGCCGACCGCGAAGCTCGACCGCAGCCCCGCGGTCTCCGAGACCCGGAGCACCGCGTCGCGGTTTTCGCGGCCCGGAAACGCTTCCATCCCGTCGATCACCATCGCGATGTCGCCCGCGACGGTGGAGACGAGGCGCTTGGTGACGATGTCCCAGTGCCGGTCGTAGAACGCCCAGGTCGCCACCACCTGCACCACGATCATCGGCGTCACCAGGATCGTCACCGACCGTCCGATGAGCGTTCTGGGCGCCAGGCGCTTGAGCAGGGCGAACATGGGGGTCAGTCGGGCTGCAGGACGTAGCCCTCGCCCCGGACCGTCTGCAGGTAGCGCGGGAATCGCGGATCCGGTTCGATCTTGCGGCGAAGGCGCGTGACCTGGACATCGACGGTGCGCGCGCTCCCTGCGATCCGGCTGTCGGCGGCCAGGGCGTCCCGCGAGAGCGTCACACCGGGCCGGAGGGCGAAGGCCCGGAGCAGCCTTCGTTCGGCCGGCGTCAGGTGGACGGCGAGGTCGTTCCGGGTGAGTTCGGTGCGTTCGACGTCGAAGCTGTGCTCGCCCAGCCGCAGCACCGGGGCCGGCGCCGCTCGCGGCGCGCGCCGCAGCAGGTTGGAGATCCGCAGCACGAGCTCGCGCGGTTCGAACGGCTTGGCGAGATAGTCGTCCGCGCCGCGCTCGAGGCCGTCGATCCGGTCCTCCGGCTCGTTGCGCGCGGTCAGCAGCAGGATCGGCGTTTCCGACACCTGCTTGAGCGACGCGGTGAGCGCCAGCCCGTCCTCGCCCGGCATCATCACGTCCAGCACAATGAGGTCGAACGCCATGCTGCGGAGCCTGGCGCGGGCGTCGGCGGCGTCGCCCGCCGCGGTCACGCGGTATCCGTTGCCGCTGAGATATTGTTTCAGAAGGTCGCGCAGCCTGTCGTCGTCGTCGACGACGAGGATGTGCGGGGCGTGATCGTTCATCGCGTCCCCCCGCCGGGCGCGGCCGTCTCGCTCAGGGACCGGCCGCCGCGGCGTTCGCCGCCATCCCGCCGAACAGCCCGAGCATGCGCTCGCGCCATTCGTGAACGGGATCGTCGGGCTCGATGATCGGGCAAGAACTGACCATCCGGATCCACTGGCAGGTTCCCATCAGGATGTAGTCGGCGTAGCCCGGCCCGTCGCCCGAGATATAGGGCTGGTCGGCGAGCACCGCCCGCACCGGGGCGAGGGCCGCCCGCGCCGCCGGCAGGCGCTCGTCGCGCGCCGCGTGCAGCGCATCGAGCGTCGTTCCGAACCGCTTCTCGCGGGTCTCCAGGAAATATTCGCGGTCGCGCTCGTCGATATTGTCGTAGACGTCCCGCACCACCAGCAGGATGAAGCTGGGGTTCACCTGGAGGTCGGACCAGGCGTTGATGAACCGTGCCATCGCGCGCTCCCGGGCGCTCGAGAACAGGGGCGGAAGTTCGGGATAGGCGTCGTCGAGATAGCACGCGATGGCCCACGAATCGGCGACCGTCCTGTCGCCGTCGCGGATCACCGGAACGCGCTCCTGGCCGCTGAAGGCGATCGCCTGCTTGTCGGCGAAACGGACCGGCACGGTGTCGAAGTCGAGTCCCTTGTGCGTCAGCGCGAACCGGGTGCGCCAGCAATAGGGGCTGAACCGCAAGTCGTCCCTGCCGACGAGTTCGTAAAGCGTGATCGCCATGAATCCTTCCCTGACCGCAACACGGGGCGGCTACCATGCCATAACCGGGTGCGATGGCAAGTCTGTGATATGGCGGCCGTCGCGGCGGGTCAAAGGAGCTTGATCAGAGCGACGATCAGCCCGCCCTGGGCGATCAACGCGCCGAGCAGCCACTTCAGCATCTCGACCTTGAGCGACTCGATATCGACCTTGAGCGACTCGATGTCGACCTTCAGCGCTTCGATATCGGTCTTGGTCGCGAGATTGGCATTGAGCAGGGCGATATGCTCGTCAGCCAGGGTCTCAGCCTGCCTTTCGGTAAAGCCGCTTTCCGTCAGGCGCTTGACGAAGCGGTGGGTGTCGAAGGCGATGGCTTCGCTCATTCCCTGATGATAGGAACCGCGCGGCCGGGAGACAACAATCCCGGCGACGGCCCGGGTTCCGATTGACGGCTCGCCCGGCCCTTTCTAATTTTCCGGCCGTTTCGCGCACTATGCGGTCCGGCCGTCCGGGACGGGCCGATCGAGCCTGCGGCGCGCAAGAGGATGCGACTGACCATGACACCGCCGGCTATGCCGCGCGTTCGGCCCGCCCGCCCGTTCTTTTCCTCCGGCCCCTGCGCCAAGCGGCCGGGCTGGACCGTGGAGGCACTGTCCGGCGCCTTGGTCGGCCGCTCGCACCGCTCCGGCGCCGGAAAGGCGAGGCTCGCCGAGGTGATCGACAAGTCCCGCCGCATTCTCGGTCTTCCCGAGAACTACCGCCTCGGCATTGTGCCGGCCTCCGACACCGGCGCGGTGGAGATGGCGCTCTGGTCCCTGCTGGGGCCGCGCGGCGTCGACCTGCTGGCGTGGGAGAATTTCGGCGCGGGCTGGGTCGCCGACGCGGTGGACCATCTCAAGATCGCCGATGCGCGGGTGCTCTCCGCGGATTACGGGCAATTGCCCGACCTGTCGGCGGTCGATTTCTCGCGCGACGTGGTCTTCACCTGGAACGGCACGACCTCCGGCGTCTGCGTGCCCGGCGGCGACTGGATCGATCCCGATCGCGGCGGACTCACGATCTGCGACGCCACCTCGGCGGTCTTCGCGATGGACATCCCCTGGGACCGGCTCGACATCGTCACCTGGTCCTGGCAGAAAGTCATGGGCGGCGAGGCGGCGCACGGCATGATCGCGCTGAGCCCGCGCGCCGTGGAGCGGCTGGAAACCTGGACCCCGCCGTGGCCGGTGCCCAAGGTCTTCAGGATGACCGCGCGCGGCGCGCTCATCGAGGGCATCTTTCGCGGCGAAACCGTCAACACGCCTTCCATGCTGTGCGTCGAGGACGCGCTCGACGGCCTCGATTGGGCCGAGGAGATCGGCGGGCTCCAGGCGCTGAAGGCCAGGACGGCGGCCAACATGGCGGCGATCGAGGCCTGGGTGGCGCGGACCCCCTGGGTCGATTTCCTCGCCGCATCGCCCGAGATCCGCTCGCCCACGTCGGTCTGCCTCAGCATCGTCGACCCATGGTTCGAACGCCTGTCCGACGCGGAGAAGACCGCCGTTCCCAGGCGGATCGAGGCCATGCTGGAAGCCGAGGGCGTTGCATACGACATCAACGGCTACCGCTCGGCGCCGCCGGGCCTCCGCATCTGGGCCGGAGCGACGGTGGAGCGGAACGATCTGGAAGCGCTCTGCCAATGGCTCGACTGGGCGTACGCCCGGGCGCGGCTGGGCGAGCCGGTGGCGGCCTGAGGAGAGACCGTCGATGAACCGCGTGCTCATCTCGGACCGGCTCAGCGAACAGGCGGTCGGCGTCTTCGGCAACCGGGGCATCGAGGTCGATTTCGACCCCGAACTCGGACCCGAGGCGCTGATGGAGCGTATCGGCGACTATGACGGGCTCGCGGTCCGCTCGGCGACCAAGGTGACCTCTTCGGTGATCGCGGCGGCGGAACGGCTGAAGGTGATCGGCCGCGCCGGCATCGGCGTCGACAATATCGACATCGACGCGGCGAGCGCGCGCGGCGTCGTGGTGATGAACACGCCCTTCGGCAACGCCGTGACCACCGCCGAGCACGCCATCGCCCTGATGTTCGCGCTCGCCCGTAAGATCCCCGCGGCCGACCGGGAGACCCAGGGCGGCGCGTGGAACCGCGCCGGCTTCATCGGCACCGAGCTCACCGGAAAGACGCTCGGCATAATCGGCTGCGGCAATGTCGGCTCCGCGGTCGCCGAACGGGCGCTCGGCCTGAAGATGAAGGTGATGGTCTACGACCCCTATCTGCCCGCCGAGCGCGCCGAGCGGCTGCGGATCGCCAAGGTTGAGCTGGACGAGCTGCTCGCCCACGCCGACGTGATCAGCCTGCACACGCCGCTGACCGACCGGACGCGGCGCATCGTCGACGCCGCGGCGATCGCGAGAACGAAGCCGGGGGTGCGTTTCGTCAACTGCGCCCGGGGCGAGCTGGTGGACGCCGACGCGCTCTCCGACGCGCTCTCCTCCGGCCACGTGGCGGGCGTCGCGGTCGACGTCTATCCCGACGAGCCGCCGGGGGACTATCCGCTGTTCGGGCTGGACGGGGTGATCGCGACGCCCCATCTCGGCGCCTCGACGGCGGAGGCGCAGGAAAACGTGGCCCTTCAGATCGCCGAGCAGATGTCCGACTACCTGCTCGACGGCGCGGTGCTGCACGCGGTCAACATGCCCTCGCTCTCCAGCGAGGAATCCGCCCGCCTGGCGCCCTTCATGGAGCTCGGCCGGCAGATCGGCAGCCTCGCGGGCCAGGTCGCGGAGACCGGATTCCGCGCGGTCGTCGTGGAATACGAGGGCGAGGCGGCCGAGCTCAACCACCGCCCGATGACGGCGGCGCTGCTCGAAGGGCTGCTCGCGCCGATCGTCGATTCGATCAACATCGTCAGCGCCCCGATCGTGGCGCGCGATCGCGGGATCCAGGTGACCGAGACCAAGCACGCGCGGCGCAGCGACTACCCGTCGCTGATCCGGCTCACCGTGACCACCGAGCGGGCGACGCGCACGACCGCGGGCACGCTGTTCTCCAACCGGATGCCGCGCATCGTCGAGCTCGACGGCATCCCGCTCGAAGCCTCGCTCGGCGAGAACATGCTCTACATGGTGAACCGGGACGAGCCCGGCTTCATCGGCCGCCTCGGCTCTTGTCTCGGCGATGCCGGGGTGAACATCGCCACCTTCCATCTCGGCCGGGCGGGCCCGCGCGAGAACGCGGTCAGCCTGATCTCGGTCGACGGGGCGATACCGCCCGGGGTTCTCGACTGCGTCCGCGCGCTGCCCGGCGTCGTGAGAGCGCGGGCGCTCACCTTCTAGAAGGCGCGGGGAGATGAACGACCAGGACCGCCCGGCGCTGCTGCCGTCCGGGCTGCGCGACGTGCTGCCGCCGGCGGCCGCGCAGGAGGCGGAGGCGGTGGAACGGCTGATCGGCCTGTTCGAGCTCAACGGCTACGAGCGCGTCAAGGCCCCCCTCGTCGAGTTCGAGGAGGGGCTGTTGAGCGGCGCCGGCGCGGCGACCGCCTCGGAGACCTTCCGGCTGATGGACCCGGTCTCGCAGCGCATGATGGGGGTGCGTGCCGACATCACGCCGCAGATCGCGCGCATCGCGGCGAGCCGGCTCAGGGACGCGCCCCGGCCGCTTCGCCTGTGCTACGCCGGGGACGTGCTCCGCATCAACGGCACCCACCTCCGCCCCGAACGCCAGTTCACCCAGGTGGGCATGGAGCTGATCGGCTCGGATTCCCCGCGCGCGGACGCCGAGATCGTGGTGCTCGCCGCCGAGGCGCTGTCGCGGGCGGGCGTCGCCGACATCACCGTCGACCTTACCATGCCGCCGCTGGCGCCGTCGCTCTGCGCCGCCCACGGGCGTCTGCTCGAGGACGATCCGGGCCTGCGCGAGGCGATCGACCACAAGGACGCCGCCTCGCTCGCGGCGGTCGGCGGCGGCCTCGCCGACGCGCTGAACGCGCTGCTCGCTGCGGCCGGGCCGGCGGAGAGCTGCTTCGAGGCGCTCGCCGCGCTCGACCTGCCGCCCGGACCGGCCGCGGCGCGCGGTCAGCTCGGCGAGGCGATCGCCGAGATCCGCGCCAGCGCGCCCGGTCTCAGGCTGACCGCCGATCCGCTGGAGAACCGGGGCTTCGAGTACCACACCGGGACCTGCTTCACGATCTTTCCCGCGGGCGTCCGCGGCGAGCTCGCGAGCGGCGGCCGCTACGTCACCGGGGCGAACGGCAACGGCGCGGGCGGCGAGCTGGCGACCGGCATCACGCTCTACGTCGACACCGTCCTGCGGTCGCTGCCGGCGCCCGGGCCGATGCGCCGCGTGTTCCTGCCGGCCGGCACCGCGCCCGAGACCGGGCGCGCGCTGAGGGCCGAAGGCTGGATCACGGTGGCCGGGCTGGGACCGGCGGGCTCCGCGGCGGACGAGGCGAGGCGGCTCGGCTGCACCCACCGGTGCGACGCCGGCAAGGTCGTGAAGATCGGCGGGGCGGGCTAGACGGATGGCGAACGTCGCGGTCGTCGGCTCCCAGTGGGGCGACGAGGGAAAGGGCAAGATCGTCGACTGGCTGTCCGAGCGCGCCGACGTCGTGGTGCGCTTCCAGGGCGGGCACAATGCCGGTCACACGCTGGTCATCGACGGCAGGACCTACAAGCTCAGCCTGCTCCCCTCGGGCGTGGTGCGCGGCAAGCTGTCGCTGATCGGGAGCGGGGTGGTCGTCGATCCCTGGGCGCTGCTGGACGAGATCGACGAGGTCCGCCGCGCCGGCGTGGACGTGACGCCCGCGACCTTCCGCGTCGCCGAGAACGCGTGCCTGATCCTGCCGCTCCATCCGTTGCTCGACCATGCCCGCGAGGCGGCGCGGGGGGCGGCGCGCATCGGCACCACGGGGCGCGGCATCGGCCCGGCCTACGAGGACAAGGTGGGGCGGCGCGCGATCAGGCTCTGCGACCTCGCGGACGCGGACGGGCTCGCGCCCCGCGTCGACCATCTGCTCGACCACCACAATGCGCTCCTGCGCGGTCTCGGCGCCGAGACGTTCGACCGCGACGGGCTGATCGAAAAGCTGCGCGACGTCGCGCCCCGCATCCTGCCCTTCGCGGCGCCGGTGTGGCACCTGCTCGACGGCGCGCGCCGCGACGGCAGGCGGATCCTGTTCGAGGGCGCGCAGGGCGCGATGCTCGACGTCGACCACGGCACCTACCCCTACGTCACCTCGTCCAACACGCTGGCCGGTCAGGCGGCGGCGGGCAGTGGGCTCGGGCCGCGCTCGATCGACTATGTGCTCGGCATCACCAAGGCCTACACCACGCGGGTGGGAAGCGGGCCGTTCCCGACCGAGCAGGACAACGAGACCGGGCGGCTCCTCGGCGAGCGCGGCCACGAGTTCGGCACCGTGACCGGGCGCAAGCGGCGCTGCGGCTGGTTCGACGCGGTGATGGTGCGCCAGGCGATCCGGCTCGGCGGCATCGACGGGATCGCGCTCACCAAGCTCGACGTGCTCGACGGGATGGCGGAGCTCAGGGTGTGCACCGGTTACGACACCGAGGACGGTCCGGTCGACCGCTTCCCCGCCTCGGCGCGCGGCCAGGCGACGGTGCGCCCGGTTTACGAAACCCTCCAGGGCTGGACCGAAAGCACCAGGGGCGCGCGCAGTTGGGTCGACCTTCCGGCGGAGGCGGTCAAGTACATCCGCCGCATCGAGGAGTTGATCGAGGCCCCCGTCGCCCTCCTCTCCACCAGCCCGGAGCGCGAGGACACTGTGATGGTCCGCGACCCGTTCGCGGTGTAGGGGCCCTTCGATACGCGGCTTCGCCGCTACTCAGGATGAGGGAATCGGTCCGCTGCCCCTCATCCCGAGCAGGCGCGCCAGCGCCGTATCGAGGGACGGCGACGGACTACCGGACCTCCGCCATCGCGCGCTCTTCCTCGGTGACCGCCATGCGCATCGCCTTCTGGATCTTCTCGAAGGCGCGGACCTCGATCTGGCGCACCCGTTCGCGCGAGACGCCGAACTCCTGGCTCAGCTCCTCCAGCGTCAGCGGGGTCTCGGCGAGCCGCCGCATGGTGAGGATGCGCTTCTCGCGCGGGTTCAGGTGCTCCATCGCGTTCCGGAGCAGCGCCCGGCGCCGGTCGAGCTCCTCGGCCTCGGCGAGCAGCGTCTCCTGCGATTCGCTCTCGTCGACCAGCCAGTCCATCCACTCGCCCTCGCCGTCGGCGCGGACCGGCGCGTTTAGCGAGTTGTCGGGCGCGGCCATGCGGCGGTTCATCTGCACCACCTCGTCCTCCGAGACGTTGAGCCGGGTGGCGATCTCGGCGACGTTCTCGGGGTGCAGGTCGCCCTCCTCGATCGCCTTGATCTCGCCCTTGATGCGGCGCAGGTTGAAGAACAGCTTCTTCTGGGCGGCCGTGGTGCCGATCTTCACCAGCGACCAGGAGTGCAGGATGTATTCCTGGATCGAGGCGCGGATCCACCACA